>NZ_JBFTHX010000017.1:0-146748 GCF_056394465.1 Variovorax sp. 10N432 | reverse complement strand
CTGGCTTGCGCACATAGATCTTGTCTGCCGCCGAGCGCGCAGGAATCAGCGGCTCCACACGCTGCCAGAACTCATCGGTCACCACCCACGACTCAACACGTTTCGCCAAGATCTCGATCCATCGCCGCGCCCAATGCGGCTCGGATCGATAGTTTACCTATTTACGGATAAGTTCTAAGCCTCGACCGACTCCTTGAGGGCCTGAAGCGGCTGCACATCTGCACTGAAGCTGTCGTCCGATGTGCCGACTATGCCGGCTGCGACGCGGTCACGTCTGCAGTTCGACGCAATGTTCATACGCTAGGATTGCGGCTGCGAGATCCTCCAACGCCGTACCAACCGATTTGAAGACGGTGCGTTCCGCATCGCTCGAGCGCCCCGCGTGTGATCCGGTACAGAGGCCACCAAGTGTTGATGAAACATCGCCGCGATCAAATGCCCGACGCGACATGGGCTCCAGCAGGTCTCCGCTCTTTTCCAGCGCCTCGTCCGTGTCGACGAACAGCGATGCACCCCTGAAGGCATCGTCGTCGGCCTCGCGCATCTGAGGCGTGAAACTTCCCACCAAATCGAGGTGAGATCCCGCTGCCATCCAAGCGCCTTTGACGATGGGTTCGGTCGAGAGCGTCGCTGTGCTCACGATGTCGGCTCGTGCGACGGCCGCTCCCAGGTCGGACCTCACGGCGCTCGATTCCAGCCCCCTTTTCCTCAGCGACGCGGCGAGGGACTCCGCGGCGTCCACGTCGCGATTCCAGACGTCGACGTGCTGGAGTGCGAAGACTGCCCGATAGGCCTCGGGAAGGAGGCTGCCGACGCGCCCGGCGCCGATGACCAGATACCGCTTTGAATTGCGTCGAGCTAGATAGCTTGCAGCCAACGCGGAGGCAGCCGCGGTTCGGCGGGACGTGATCGCATTCCCATCGAGTTGCGCAAGCGCTCTGCCGGTGGCCGCATCAAACAGTGTCAACACGGAGAACAGCCCCGGTAGTCCTTTTTGACTGTTGTCCGGGTACACATTGACCGTCTTGATGCCGAGGTACTTGTCGTTCCAGGCCGGCATGATGAGGACGGTTCCGTTGCCGCCACTCGTGTCGACAAGGTGAACATGGCGACGCGGAACGTGACATCCGGTGGTAAAGGTCTGCCTGAGCGTTTCAATCAGGCGGTCGAAGGGCAGCGCCTCGGAAGTCTGGCGCTCGTCAAGGGTGATCATGATGCGGGTGTCTGGGTTCAAAACTCAACTTGTTCCTGCGATCGCAGGACCGCGCTTGCTGTGATGGTGACGGCCGAATCGCCGACCTCGCAGATGAGTTCACCCTGCGCAGGCGACGCCTGAAGCGCGTGCAGTGTCGCTTTGCCAAGCCGAGCGGCCCACAGGGGCGCTATCGCGCAATGCGCGGAACCTGTCACCGGGTCTTCGTCGACGCCCAGTCCGAACGTGGGGCAAAAGAAGCGAGAGACGCAATCGTGGGTCAGGCCCGGTGCCGTCGCGATAAATCCTCGATGTCCCAGTTGACGGATCTGCTCCATGTCGGGACTGAGGCTGCGCACCTCGTCCTCCGAGCCAAATACCGCCAAGGTGTCGCGACCACCGTCGAGCACCTCGAGTGGGTCCAGGCCGAGTGCAGCGCTCAGTTCGGGCCAGGGCTCTCGGGCGCGCGACTCCCAGCGGGGCAGTGCCAACCGAAAGGCGTCGCCGCGACGCTCGATCTTCACCACACCTCCCGGCGTGATGAAGCTGAACATCCCCAGGTCCGGATGCCTCAGGCTCACGGCGAGCGAGGCAGCCAGGGTTCCGTGCCCGCACATCGACTTGACGAAGGAGCCGGAACGCGAGAGCCAGCGCAATTCAAGGCCTTGAGAGGTTTGCACGATCACAGAAGTCACCGGCAGCGCAATGGCCTTTGCCAGCTCGGCAAGGTGCTTGTCACTGGGCCACTGCGAGAGTTGCACAACGGCCGCCGAGTTTCCGCCTCCGGGAGTTCGCGTGAAGGCTGAAACGTGCAGGTACTGTTGGATCATAATCAGGCTCTCCCTTTGAGAAGTCGGCGTTCGAGACGGCCACCGAGCCAGCCGAGTGCGGTGGCGCACGAGAAATAGGCAAGGCCGACAAAGAGATACACCTCAAGGTAGGCATTGGCCCACTCCGCATTGCCGTAGGCCGTTTGCGCCGAGGCGGTGAAGTCGAAGAATCCGATAATGGCCACGATCGATGTTTCCTTGAAGGTGGCGACCAGCAGGTTGACCGTGGCCGGCAGGCCGTTCGACAGCGCCTGCGGCAGCAGCACCAGACGCAACCTCAGGTACTTGTTCAGCGCCATTGCTTTGGCCGCTTCTTCCTGCTGACGGGGGATCGCCTGCATGCCCGCCCGCACGATCTCGGATTGGTAGCACGCGTAGACGAACGCGAAGGCGATCGCGACCCGCCAGAGCTTGTCGCCCGAGAACGCGCCCGGGGTGACGATCGGGGCGAGGACGCCAACGGTGAAGAGGATCATCACCATCGGAAGTGTTCGCAAGGCGTCGACCACGAAAGCCGTCGACGACGAGACGAACGAGTTGCTGCTCCTTCGCATCAAGGCGAGACCGATGCCCAGCGGAAAGCCGAGCAGCACGCCCACCAGATACAAGAACAACGTCAGTGCGAATCCGCCCCATCGATCGGTCGACACGTAGGAAAGGCCGAACCCACCACGCATCAGCAGAACGAAGCCGATCGCGACCACAGCGGCCGACCATGCCAGCGTCGCAAACCGCCACAGACGGGACCACTGCAGGATGGCCACTGCAGTGATCACCAGGATGCATGCAGCCGCGGGGCGCCAGTGCTCCTCGTAGGGATAGAGACCGAACAGGATGATGCGGTAGCGAGCCCTCAGCACCGCCCAGCAAGCGCCGCCAGGGGCGCACTCGTTGGCTGAGGCCGCGTTCCACGTGGCATCGATTACAGCCCACTCGAACAGCAGCCAGGCCAGCCATGCCAGAACAACGGCAGCCAAGACGGTGGCCAGCCTGGAGAGAAGGGGGTTGCGTGCAGCCCCCGTGGAGGACAGGTCAGTTCGCACTGAAGCCGGGGATTTCGAAAGCATGATTCAGTGCATTGGCGATCGAGACCACCGCCTGGTTGAGGATGACGAAGCACGCCGTCATGACGCACAGCAGCGGCACGGTGTGGCCGGACTGGTTGATGGACATCAAGGTCACGGCGAACAGGTCCGTGAAGCCTACGGCCAGGCCCACGGAAGTCGCCTTGATCAGGGTCGTGTACTGGCTGCCCATCGGCAGAATCGCCGCACGCATTGCCAACGGAACCCGAACCTTCATTTCGAGGACCCAGGGCGGCATGGCCAGCGCGCGTGCCGCCTCGATGACGCCCTTGGGCACCGTTGCGAAGCCTCCGCGAACGATCTCCGCGATGTAGGCCGATCCGAAAAGCGACATGGCAATCAGGATCGAGATCAGCTCGGTGGGCAAATGGACGCCACCGGCGAAGTTGAAGCCCTGAAGCTTTGGAACCGAGTACAGCGGTTCTCCCGCAAAGAGGGCATACACCGCCAGGCCCACGACGAAGGCGAGGCCCAGCGCGATCCATGTTCGCCCACGCTGAAAGGGGCGCAGTCGACGCATCAGGAGGAAGACCGCCAGGACGGTGATGAGGGCGCTCGCCACGGTGGCCTGACCCGCGGCAGTCAGGAAAGGCACGCTGACTCCGCGATTGCTCGCGACCACTCCCATGAATCGGACCGCTTGTCGGGGTGCCGGGAGGTGCGAGATCACCGCGAACCAGAAGAGCGCCTGCAAGATCAGCGGCATGTTGCGGAAGAACTGCACATAGGCCCTGGCCAGCCGGCCCCACAATGCATTGCCACCGATGGCGACGAAGGCGATCAAGCTGCCGATCACCGTCGCGATCGAGATCGACACCCCTGCCACGACAACAGTGTTGAGGATGGCGATGCCGATCGTCCTCCAGTAGGGGTCACTGGGGGATTGCGGCACTGCCGCGAACCCCATTTGCCAGGACGTGGCATCCCAAAGGAAGCCCAAGTCGCCAGCGAGGTAAGCCGCCCCCATCGCGCCGAGCACGATTAGCGTCAGCAGCGTGCCCGCCGACAGTCGAAACCCGCTTTTCGAAGCCGAAGGCCGAATGCTCATCGACAAGTCCTGCTCAGTCGAACACCGGACCGTAGATCAGCCCGCCGTTCTTCCAGAGACGGTTCGCTGCCCGGTCCAACTTGTAGGGAGAGCCGGTACCGAGTTCTCGATCGTAGGCCTGGCCATAGTTGCCGACGCTCTTGATGACGTTGTAGACCCATGCGTCCGGCAGACCCAACTCCGCGCCCACACCTTTTTGGACGCCCAGGAACTTGGCAAGGCCAGGGTTGGCGGTCGGGTTGGCCGTGAGTTGAGCGCGCATGCCATCAACGTTGCTGCTTGTGATGCCCAGCTCCTCCGCACGGATCATGGCCGCGATGACCCAGTTCACGACCGTGCGGAACTTCTTGTCGTCTTGCCGAATGGCCGCAGCCACAGGTTCGAGCGAGAGCGTGATTGGCAGGATGGTCTGGCTGGCGGGGTCCTTCACCTTCTGGGCCCGCGTCACCGCCAGGCTCGGGCCCCAGCCCGCCAGCGCGTCGCACCGCCCTGCGAAGTAAGCGCTCTGCAGCTCTTCGGATTTTTCATAGGTCACGACCTGGAACTTCACCTTCTCCGTGGCCGCATAGTCGGCCAGCACGGGCTCGATGCTCGTGCCGGAGGCCGTGCAGACTGTCGCGCCGTTGAGCTCCTTGCCGCTCTTGATGTTGGATGCGGTCGGGACCATGAATTGGAAGCCGCCCACGAAGTAGGGAATGCTGAAATCGATCTTCTGTTTGGTGTCGCGTGACAGGGTCCAGCCGGTCGCCTTGAAGACGATGTCCACGTCGCCGGAGATCAGCGATGGGAAACGTTGTGCCCAGCTCAAGGGAACGTAAGTGACCTTGTCCGACGAGCCGAAGACCGCGGCCGCGACCGCCTTGCAGAACTGGATGTCGAAGCCCTTCCATGCGCCCTTGTCGTCGACTTCGAAGAAGCCCGGGAAGCTGCCGTTGTGGGCGCTGCATCGAAGGTTGCCTCGCTCCTTGATCGTGTCGAGCGTGCTCTTCGACTGCGCCATTGCAGGGCTGGTCGCGGCAGCGGCCAGGAGCACGCCGGCTGTCCAGCGCATGAGAGGGTTCAGGTAAGGAAATGTGTTCACGGTCACTCCATTGAGACTTCGCGGCCCGTGTACCAACACAAGCACAACGCCAAAGTGACTGTATGATAGGGTAAGTATTTTCCAATTGGAAAATTATTTTCTTAGAAAGATGATTGAATGGCGAAGCCGATGAAGGCAGAGAGTGGGCGCAAGGCGCCGACCGACCCCGAAGCATCCAACGGCCTCGGCGCCATCGTCCGCACGTTGCGACGGCGCGCCGGGCTCACGCTCGTCGAGCTGGCCGAAAAGGGTGACCTCGCGGCATCGACGATCTCCAAGATCGAGGCGGGCCACCTCTCGCCGGGGTACGAGACCATCCAGCGCCTCGCGATCGGGTTGGAGGTTGACGTTGCAGAGCTGTTTCAGCCTCGTATCGATACGGTCGCAACAGGCCGACGTGGCGTGACTCGCCGAGGCCAGGGTGTGCACTACAAGTCGGAGAACTATGACTACGAAGCACTGGCGCCCGACCTCTCCAAGAAGCTGTTTCTTCCACTGCTGGCGACGATCAAGGCACGCAGCACGTCCAGCTTCGCGTCGTTGCCCTCCCATGGCGGGGAAGAGTTCGTCTACGTCGTGTCCGGCAGGGTGACGGTGATCAGCGAACACTACGAGCCGCTGGCCCTCGAGGAAGGCGACAGCGTGTACTTCGACAGCCGCACAGGCCATGCATTGCTTTCAAGCGGACAGGAAGACGCCAAGATCGTCTGGATCTGTTCCGACCGCGACGCGCTACAAGTTCAACAGAAGGATTCCCATGACTGAAGCAACGCTGGACGCTGGTGCACCGAGCATCGTCGCGACTCAACTCAACAAGTGGTACGGGCCTACCCAGGTCCTGCACGATGTCGACGTCACGATCAAGCAGGGCGAGCGTGTCGTCGTCTGCGGTCCATCAGGCTCTGGCAAGTCGACCCTGGTGCGTTGCTTTAACGGACTGGAGCCCTACCAGTCTGGCAGCCTGGTCGTTCAGGGCCGCAGTCTGGACAGTCCGCGCGCCGTGGACGCGGTTCGCCATGAAGTAGGCATGGTGTTCCAGCAGTTCAACCTGTTTCCGCACCTCACCGTGCTCGAGAACTGCATGCTGTCCCCGGTCTGGGCGCAGAAGAAGAAGGCTGACGATGCAGAGGCGACCGCGATGGAGCTGTTGAAGCGGGTGAGGATCGGGGACCACGCCAAGAAGTTTCCAGGCCAGCTTTCAGGAGGTCAGCAGCAGCGTGTGGCAATTGCACGGGCGCTGTGCATGCGGCCAAAGGTCATGCTGTTCGATGAACCTACGTCCGCCCTGGACCCGGAGATGGTTTCCGAGGTGCTCGACGTGATGATCGGTCTGGCGGACACTGGCATGACCATGGTGTGCGTCACGCACGAAATGGGCTTCGCTCGGGCCGTGGCCGACCGCGTCATCTTCATGGCCGACGGTCGCATTTCAGAATCTTCAACGCCTCAGGAATTCTTCCACAGCCCTCGAACCGAGCGGGCTCAACAGTTTCTGGGACAGATTCTTCACCATTGATTCAGCGTGCCATTTGCCCGGGAGCATTGGGGCCGGCCACTGTGTCATCAACGACCTGAGCAGCACGCCTATTGGCAGATCGAACGCGGCCATGTGCCCGCCGAGCACCCGCCGCGCTTTCTCTTGTTGTACGGCTCGCTGCGCGACCGCTCATTCAGCAAGTTGGCGACCGAAGAGGCTGGCAGGCACCTGACCGCGGCGATGTCCGGATCTTCGATCCGATGGACCGGCCGCTGCTGGACAGCGCGCCTGAGAGTCAGGCGCTTCGGATCGCACCCGTTCGAGGTTCGAAGCTTCTGCCGCCTAGCTAACTGTCAAACTGAAGTTTTTCCTTTGGAATCAAAGGTTAGTCCAGGTAAATGTTTTTTGACTTCGCGAATCACAAACTTTGAGCCTTTTCGCCTTATGCACTGCCTCGTTGAGGTGATGTTGGATTCACGATCGTGGCTTGCCAAGGCGCAACGAAAGGCCGTTTCAGAGATGGGGCGAACAGCCGTGATGGGGCCCGTAGCCGTCTTTCAAAATTGCGATCGGGGTGACACAAAGCGGACGTCAACGCTTTGCCGGGCGGGGGGCTGACCCGACTTTCAGCGCTGCGCATTGCTATCAAGGACGGCTGCGCAGGCCTGCAGATAAAGCGAATCTGAGTTAGTCGCGATCGCGAGCCTCATGCCGAACGCCCGCCCTGCGAACACGTCATGCGCGCTTCAGGCGTGCCATCAGCGAGCCAGAAGCGTTGCGCGCTGACATCAGCGGACGCATCGACTGGAGTGTCTTGAACTGCGAAATGTCGAAGTCGACTGGGATCAACATCTTCGCGACGATCCTCGAAGCAGGTACAGCCGACTTGCTGAAGATGAACAAATGATCGGCGACGAGGTCGAGTCCCGGCGACTCATGAAGATCGACAGCATATACGCATGGCTTTGCATCCGCCAAGCGACCAAGACGCTCTTGCATTGCAGGCGATGCGCTCCCGCCAGCGTCGGCACCCCGTTTGTAGAGCCGCACGACCTGGCCTCCACCCGCGAGAGCGTAGTCAATGGACGCGTAAGAGATGGGCGCAAAGCTGAGACGAGTCGGCTTGACAGCCTGTCGAAGCGTCTCGGCAAGAGCTGACTCCTCCGCTGCCAAGGAGTCTGCCAGCGCGTTCAGATCCTCGGGTGACACCGCGCTGTAGGGGTACAGGAAGCCGCTGGTTTCGATCTGATCGGCGAACAGCGTGGAAGTCCCGTGGTAGACAAACCTCGATACATCCTCGAACCTGTCCGAGAACAACTTCCCCGTGGTCATCAATCGCTCGAGGTCGAACTGTTCTTCAATCATTAACGTCCTTCATTGGTTCTCACGCGGGCAAAAAAAGATTGCCGGGTCCTAAATCACCTCAAGCAGTCTCACCGCTCTAGCAAGCAGAAATTCAGATTCTCAAACAAGTCCAGGATTGCCTCGGGCTCGTTACGGAACCGCCGATAGATGAGGGAAAGTAGATAAATCCCGTTATCAACTGGGTCCAGGCCGCAGAAGAAAAGCCGCGGTCCGCGGATCGGAAGTCCTCGCCAATCATTGGCCGGGTCGCCTTCAGTGAAAAGTCCCGCCCGAATCAAAATTGCGATGTGCG
This sequence comes from Variovorax sp. 10N432, assembly GCF_056394465.1. NCBI lineage: Bacteria > Pseudomonadati > Pseudomonadota > Betaproteobacteria > Burkholderiales > Comamonadaceae > Variovorax > Variovorax sp. 10N432. The sequence continues at coordinate 138,378 of NZ_JBFTHX010000017.1, read as the reverse complement.
CATCCAGGGAACCAGTGGGCGCTTGCAAGGCAATTTCTAGTTCAGACAGGGCAAAGCACATGAAGAGGTCGCCAGCGATCACCCGGCGAAACGCATGGGCGTACAAGCTCCTCGTCATTTGCGGCTGTTCCGCAATCCTCATCAGGAGCACGGGCGCGTGATCGAAGAAGTCTTGTTCGAGACCTCGCAGATCGAGCTGTCCTAGGTTGCGAGGCATGGCGAACTCATTGCGCAAGCTCTGATCCAAAAATCGATCAGTCAGAGCCCCATCCAGAGTCGGTGAGAACACAGCCTGCTCATGGTTCTGCTTCATCACTTGAAGTAGGTCGGGCCGGTAGGCTGAGACGTCGTTGGTCACGCAATGGTGCGGGTAGCACAGCAATATGAGGTTCTCAAAAGCGCGCCGCTGCTCATTTGACTGTTTCGGATTGAAGCGCTCGCCACCAGGCAGCGCCGCTTCGATGTGGCAAAGCTGACCGACGAACACTCCCTGATGGTCAATAAGATTCGCCTGGCAGCCAGGAAATGCGCACTGATTTCGCGAAAGCGCGAACAGCCTTTGACGTACAGCCAAGCGAGGTGGCAGGCGCCTTGGTTCTTCTTCCATGAAAACTTCCATTTGTGAGTTGCATGTCGCGCGAGTCAAGTCGCCTCGTGTGCGCCTCAAGCATAGCCGAGGCGTTGACGGCACACCTCGGCATCCTGAGCCCAGACGCGGATCTGCTCAACCAGGATCAGATCGACGCGTCACAAAGCTGACGGTGGCGAGCGCCCGCTCGTGGCCGAGGTCGTGTGGAAACGGTTTCGGCGTGTGGGTTTGCCGATGATGCGGCCGTAACAGCGTCATCGGTCATCGGCGACATGGAGTCATCCAGTGGTCTCGTTGCAGAAGGAGGCGATTTGGCACGCGCCCGAGTCGCCGAGCGAGCCACAACGGCCATTTGAAGAGACCTCACGCCCCCATCCGTGTAGCCGCTCTTCGAGAGCGCTTGTAGCGACTGCTGTTCGCGCAGGTTCGCATCCGTGTTTTGAAGCTGAATCAGGAGATGGTGGGTCCGGGACAGACTCGAAAGGGCAAAGGAGACTCACGGTCGCTACGATTTTCGGTCCAGGGGGCTTAGGCTAAGGCGACTGAGGAAGGAACAGTCGACGAGGGTGCGCCCGGAGATCAAGCGCGCAAATTTGAGTCGACGTAGTCTTTGCTTAGGCGCTTCCCGATCAGCGACTAGTACAACCGCAGGGCCGTGTCATTTTGGCCTGGCAAATGGCAGTCGCGCGAGCGCATCCCCGGGGCGAGCCCTCAACTACGGTGTACCCCAATAGGTCGAATCACACGGTGCTTGACCAGCTCTTCATACTGGAAGAGTACGTCGGCTACGCGATTTCCATTCGTCATCAGAGATGCCGCGATCTTTCCTTGAATCAGAAGCTTAAAGAGTCGAGCCCATTCATCCGGCTCTTTGATCCGCGGTATGAGACTCTCGAAGGTAATGTCCCTGCCGCGCATCTTTGGCGAGCCAGCAAGCGAGAGAATTCGGGCAGCAAACTGAGTCAACGATCTCTTGATTAGGCGATCGTGCACGAAGGTGGGGCGCAGGTGTGCGCGCTCTATGGCTTCGAGACAAACTAACCTCCTTACTGCCACCTTTGAGCACCCAAGAAGTTCAGATGCTTCCTCCTGCGAAAGGCTTTCCTGATAAAGGCGACTAATCTGATCGAAGGTGGTTCTGGAAATTCGACCAACGCCCCCTGCAGGGTATTCGGAAGCGGGTACGAGGCCGATTTCGACCCAGTACCTGACGTTCGCATATGACGTGCAGAACGCATCACAAAGGTCCCGAGTCCGGAATACCACGTCAATGTTTCCTTCGAAGGCCAAGCGGTGTCTGTGCTCAGAGCGAGGAATGGTCCAGTACGCTTGAGAGAGTGCAGTGGAAAGGAGTGGAAAATTCCGGAGTCCAAGGCTTTCACGAACAAGGTTCCAAGGTGGGGGCTCGTCGACGAGAGTTGTCATTTGGTCGAGAAATGAACCGATTCCTTGCACGAACCATGGTTGAAGATCCGGAAGATGCAGTTGCCGCACTAACAATGTCCCACGAAGAAGCTTTCCGCTGCCCCGTATCTTCTCTTTGCCCCTGAGGGTCGAAAGCCTTATCAATACACGGGATGCTTGCCTCTCCAGGGCACTTGCATGCGCGAATGAAACTGTCCTCGACTGATCACTAATGTCGATGAACATTGCGAGCATAGGTTTGACCCAAGGCAATGCCGGTTCCATGCAGAGATCGACGAACGTTCCGCCACACGTACATTGCGCCACGTATTCACGAAAGTAGTCGATTGAACGACCGCATCGCGGGCATGTGTCGAGGAGAAGTGTGTTGTGCGTCGTGCAGATCAAGCTTAGGGGAAGATCCCAGTACGCACGGATGTACGGTGTCTTGTCTGTTGCCAAACATCGAGGGCAAACGCGTGAAAGAGCTTGCCGATCCAGGCGATATCGGTTGGTCTGTGGCAATCGATGGAGTGGCTCTATTCCTATGATTGTGTTCCAGCCACTCAATGGGTCTACCTGAAGGATGCCGTGCACACTGAAGTTGAAGAGGGCTGCCAGCCGTCTGAGACCTTTGAGTTGATTGTCCTGGGCGAGGCGCAGCAATAGTCCAGGCCATGATTCGTCAACCAGTGGTATTGGTCTAACAGCAAAGATGCTGCCATTTGACAAGATGGCAAGTGATTGCGCTGAAGGGGAGGGGGGGATGGCGCGCGGCACTTCGGACTGTCCGTGAAATCAGGTGCGTGTCGATTGCTTTGGCCTACGACTCTGCTTACGCGCTTCGACGAAGCGATAGGCCGGCGAAGAGTCCCAATTTCTGAAGACTCGAAGGCCTCTCTGATGCTTCGTTGTTGCGGCGCGAACAGGATCCGGTAGCTCAGTGCTGAGCCGCTTGGCAACTCGAAAGAGCGTCGGATGTGATGGGCCGGTAGTCGCGACCTCAATCCTGGCAAAGAGCGGCCGGTTCACACCGGTCGCAGTCGCTCCCACGTCTCTACTGCTCTGAAAAACTGATGGTAGGTCCTTCACCTCGGCCGCGAATTGATGCCGTGGGATGGAATCTTGGTTCGACAGCATGCGGCAACTCTGACCGCATGCCTGTCATTTGCACCCTGTTGTATGATCCAGAATTTGGTTGTTCTTCGGCTCCATCCCATCGACTGGCTCGCTCGAGGTCGGTGAAAGCCAATGTGGGGCGCGTTCAAACCCGCCGCCTGATGGGCCCCCGAGCCGTCTTCTCGTAAAATGGTCATCCCCAGATGTTGGTTTCCTGACGAGACGCTCTACAGTCTCTGCGGTCGACACCATCGACTGTCGGCGAACACCCGCCCTGTCGAAACTTACCGTGAACTATTTGGCGAGCCGTGCGGGAAGCGACCGGAAGGTTTCGGCGAGCGCCTCGCATCATTTGCGCAAAAGGCGAGGGGAGAGCTCGGCACCCCGATCGACATCGTCCTTTCGCATACGGTGTTCCCGTTCTATCTGTGGCTCGTGCCTGGTCCTGTTGCCAACGCGATCCTCGATTCGTTTCAAGATGTCCCGACTCGATGGTCGTGTGAGTCGCTGATTTTGGGAACGGGAGGTTTCGGACGGAAACATCCCCTCAGAGCGTGCGGCTCATGCATGCGCCAAGACGTCGAGGAGTTCGGCGTCGCCTACTGGCATTTAGCGCATCAATTTCCGGGGGTGACCCTCTGTCTGCGGCATGGCGTTTTGCTTGACCGAGTACGGAGTGATGTTGTGGTGGGGAGCGGGTCCTCTTGGTTGCTGCCTAGGCTCGAGGTTCTTGAAGCGCCTCAGAACAACAACGATGTCGACGTCGAAGCTGGTGCAGTGGCTTCGCATATCGCGTGCGCAATCGGCACCTTCGGTTCAAGGGCCCGTCTGAATCCGATGGTCACGCGAGCTACGTACCTGCTGGCTTACCACCGGCGGGGCCTGCTCAAAGCAAACTCTATGCAACTTTGCCGACTGGAGGTCGCACGTCAGTTCGCACCATTCTGCTCGTCTCTAGGCGGGTACGCCGACTACTCCGACTTGTTGCACGTAGGTGCAGTCAGGCTTGCTATCAATTCGGTGTCGTTGTACCGCCGACAGACAAACCCGATCTGGCACGTGCCGACGATCGCATGGGCTTTTGGAAGTTGGCGGACCTTCACAAACGCGTACTTCGCTATGCGCTTGGCTAAACGATTACCGGCTCCGCTTCAGACGCTGGTTGGCGCAGGCGCTTCGGCGTGTTCCCCGCTTCGACGGGGCGGTCTGTCTTAGCAGCATGGAACGACGATTTAGGTCCAGTTCGGTGTAGTCGCGATTCGACGCTGCGGCTTTGCGCTTTTGGATTCCGTAACCAGAGTATGGCGCGAACTTTAATTTTCGTCAGATATGTGCGCGAAATATGCTGTGTACAGCGTCTAAGTGCCGACATCTTGCGTCAACGTCGCCGATGTGGTACAACAGCAATCGAGGGTGACCTGGGCGCGAAGGCGGCCGGGTCCCGCACGAGCGAAAGCAGGTCGCCAATCGACGGGCGTCCTTGCCACGAAAGCGTCTTGCTGCAAATGGGCATCGGTCTGACTTCGGCAGTGAGGTCAACATGGGGCGTGCAAGGCCACCAGCACTGACGTGGCTAGCGAAGATCTTGTCAAGGCAAGATCCCCCCTCTTTTGGCAGCAACTACGTACCCTCGATCCTGGCGACGAAACAAGAAGCGCCCCGGGATTCTTGGGCGTATCAGGTGTACTGGTCGAAGATCGGCCGACACATCCACGTGCTGTCGACAGCTGAACTAGCAGTGCTACTGGTAGTGCTGTACTGCCCTTGGCTGTTCGACATTCAGGAACAACGGCTGCTGCATTTTGATGAGCGGCCGCATCCACTCAGCGGGCATCCGCGCTGCCCACAGTTGCTCCTGCAATCGTTGCCGGGCGCCATACAGATCGCGGAAGGACTGGGGTTACTGGACTTCTATCCGCTCATATGGTGTCACGACGAGAACGGCGATCGCTTTCGGATTCCATCGGCTTGGATCGGCGACCTGCTGCTTTTTCTCCTCGATGCAAGTGGCCCTTTTTGCGTCAATCTTGACATCAAGCTTCGGGCGGATGAGTTCGTCAAGAACCATTGGCGAAGGATGACAAACCGTTCGCGTGGCGACGCGGCCCTCGTAGCACGTCATCTCATCGAGGAAGTGAGGTATGCCGGCGGGGGAATCAAGACCGTTCAGGTTGCCGTTGAGGAAGAGCTTGATTTCCACTTGGTGGCGAATCTCCTCGAACTACTGCTCTGGCATGCGCGGCGGTCCACCATCGCGGAATCGAGACATGCCGAGATCGTCAGCAACTTCCAGGCGGCTCTGTCATGCGGCGAATCTCCCCTCGAAGCCATCTACCGCATGATGCGACGGGACCGCTCGCTCGAAACCTATCAGGCCAAGGTCGTCCTCTATCAAGCGATCTGGCATCGAAAGCTGCTTGTCGACCTATTCAGACCGATTCGTCTTGACCGTCCTTTGGTTCCCCAGGCGCGGGATGTGATGGACAAATACAGGCATTGGTTCACGAGGTAGGTCATGTCCCTTGGTACACAGTACGTAGCGCAGAAGGGTTATCAGCAGCTGGAGAAGGCTCACACCTATCACGTCCTGCTGAACGACACAAACAGGACCGGATTGGTCTCCTTGGTTTGGTTCGAGATGTGTCGCGAYGAGCCCGCGGCGTACCTGCTGCGGATGCGAGGAGGCGACTTCGAAGATGGCATCCGGACTGGTCAGATCAGCAGGGTCGAGCCACAGGCATTGCTTCCTTTCTGGTTTGAGGGCGTGGACGCAGGTGATCTCAATGACAGCGACGCTCGTCGCAGATCGAAGAAGAAAGCGCATGCGGATCGAATGCATGGAAAAGTCGAGGCGATCTCGCCTGCCGTCAAAGTCTTTCAGGACGTACTGCGCTCGGACGATCCGGACCGCATATTGAACAGCTACGCCCGAGCATGCGCGATGAAGGAAGTTCGATTCCGACTTTGCTTCTACCTTTACCTCGCCTTTGGCAAGCGGGAAATCGTCCTCCACTATCGCAAGGGAAAGATCGGTACTTGGTCAAGGGACGACAACCCATCAACGGCGAAGCGAGGCGCACCTGACAAAGACAAGGGACCGGGCGCTGGCTACAACGTAGACGCAGACATGGAGTCGGCGATTCTCGAAACCTTTCAGAAATACAGAGGGCTTGGGGTTCGTGATAACTTGATCTATGCGAGAGCGATGGTGGACGACTTTGGCTGCCGAGTTCGCGAGCGGGGAGATGGTCATAGCGAGTACTACCACCCAGATGGTGTTCACTTTCCCTCGAGCAATGAATATTGGGACCACGTTAACAAGAAGTACGGGCACGGCGATGTCAGATCAACTCGAATCGGGAAGACCCGAGAGCGGTCAGAGTTCTCACCATTTCAAGGTAGCTTCAGCGCCAATGTCTGCAACCTCATGGAGCGGGTCGAGACGGATGTGTATGTTATGAAGGAGTGTCCAAAAGGGCTCTTCAAGAACAGCCCATTGAGGCCCCTGCGAGTCTGTAGGCGCCGGGATGTGACAGCAGGAAAGTTCACGGGCATCGGGTTCTCACTGGGTTCGGAAAAGTCGTCCCAGTATCGGATGGCACGCTTTTGCGAAGCCATCAACAAGGTCAAGTTCTGCTACCTCTTCGGATTGACGATTGAAGCCCACCAATGGGAGGGGGAGGGCGTCTGCGCCTACGATGCGGAAGACCGCGGTGCGGGCGCGTCCCCGGGAGCGTTCTCTCGCGACCCGGAGTTCGATGCTGTCGTGAAGGCCCTGGCTCCTTCCGGAGCCGCTCAGTCGAAAGCCTTGATAGAAGCATCTAACCCAAGAGCACAAAGGGATGACGAGGGGGATACCTTCATTCCCAGCAACAAGAACGTCTTTCAACTCATCCAAGAGGAGATTCTGCGTCTGATAGGTGATAACAACAGCATGGACGTGAGTAGTCGCGTTCCGGATGATCTGTTGGACGTCGTCTGTCCTCGTACGCCGAACAACCTGGCACGCGAACTGGACCGGCTTGAAAGGAACAATGCAATACCGATGAGCTTCGACGAAGCAGTTCGTGCGTTCCTTACGATAGTTCCCGCGAAAGTCGATCGAAGAGGGGTAGTTCTCCATGACCGGGTTTTTGGTTCGAAAGCTTTTGACGCAACAGGATTCCGCGACAAGATCTCTGGGAATCAGTCAATCGATGTCGAGATCTACGTGCTCGAGGCCTGCGTCAGGCACGTCTGGATTGATGTCCATGGAAGGATCGTCGAGCTTGATATGCAGATTCCGCACCGCGCCGGAGTCGATGAGTACTTTATACCTCTCGAGGACCTGAAGGAGAGAGAGGGGCACATCAGAGCAACTGACACTAGGTTCAGAAAGCATCGCGCTGCAGTTACGGGTCAACGGATGCTTGATTCCGAAGAAGTGACGGGAGAGAAGGTGAGCTTGGGCGCTCGTAGGAAAGGTCGTCCGCGCCGAAGTGAATCGGGCTTGGCCGATGAGCGTGAGGAGGACAGGATATTGCGTGGGCGGTAGGAGGTGCCATGGACTCGCATACTCTCTGGTCAAACCGGTTCGAGGAGATCCTTTCAGCGGAGCTGATCGAGGAAAGGTCGCGACTTCCTGCGAAGCATCTCCCGGGTTTGAATGCGCTGCCAGTTGCCGTAGCGTGCGATCGTATCCGCACAGAATGGGAGCGATTCTTCTCTCCGACTAAGCAATCCACCGAACTGATTCTTCAAATGGCTGGCAACGCTCATGCCCATGCGCAAGGGAAATACCCGGATACTCGGTCATTCCTTGAGCGCTGTCTCGCTGCGCGATTTGAGCCTGAGAAGCCTGCTGTTCCTTTGTGCATTACGGGCTTGAATGGAATCGGGAAGTCGTCGATTCTCTCAGCGGTGCCTCGGGTTTTGCCTCCCGATGGAACCGTTTCCGTCGGAGCGGAATACATGCCATTCCCGTTCATTGCGAGCAGCGCGGTCAAGGTACGTCGGCAGACCAACTCGACTTCGATCGTTAGAGTGCTTGGCGGCCCAGGTTTCTTTTCTCAAGGACTCAGGGTAGATGAGGTTTCGAATGGCTGCGCGCGGCATCTTTATAGAGTGGGGACATGCATCATTCTTCTTGATGAACTTCAGTTCTTGACTCTGAGCGAGTCCGCAGTTACGGCGGTCACCAGAGTAGTTTTGGAAGTATCGTATCTCGGTATCCCATTTGTGTTTGCCGCGAACTTTAGCCTATGTTCCCGTCTTATAGAGCGGCTAACACCGGAGCTTAGAGATCGAGTATTTACTTCAACCCGGGTAGTGGTTCCGGATCTTCCCGACTCCGACGACTGGCTATCGTTCATGGCGGAGCTGAACCTTCCAGTGAAGGAGGTGTTTGCGTTCCGCTTTGTCGATCACGCTCGTGACCTCTGGAATCTATCGGCAGCAGTCAAGAGAGACGTGTGCGAGCTACTGCTCAAGTCCTACTGGCGCGAACGAGAGAAGGGGAACACAGTCGTTGCATGGGACGCAGTGATATTGACGTACGATTCGGCTGATTTTTCCATCTTTCGCCGTTCGATCGAACAGTTGATTGCCTACGCCGCAAAGGGCGAGAGGCCGGATGCGAATCTGCTAAGTCCGTTCAAATCTGAGCGGGAAGCGCCGTATCGCGAGGAATTGGCGAAGCTTAAGCAAATGGGGAGAGCCTATATCGTCACTCGTGCTGCGTTGAATCAATCAGAGAGGGATGCGTTGCTGTCAGACGGCCGCAAGGGAGGGGTGATGGAAGGTGCGAGCGACGCAGGGCCTTCCGGCAAGGCTTCGACGGTTGGGGAGGGGAAATCCGAGGAGTTCCTGAGGAACTTCCGCCGTGTCTTTCACAAGAGGAAGTGAGGCGCGCCCCAATGCCTGCCCTAGAGTGATCCGCGGCGCCGGGACCGGCGAATGTTACGGCGGACTTTGCATGTCGCCGCGGCGAAGAAATAGTCCATTCCCGACAAGGACTTAGCTCACGCGAATTCGGCGGACTTTATTGTTGCGCAACAATTGTTCAGCAACAATAAGGTCCGCCGAGAATAATAGAGTCCGCCGCGATTGCGAAGTAAAGTCCGCCGCCCTCTGTCTGTGGGACATCCGCCGCGCTGCCGCCGCTCCGCCCTGAGGGGGTGAGTGATCGATGCGCCCAGGCCCTCCATGAGGCGGAGTGCGCTTCTAATGCGTCGATCGAAGCGACGGGTTCACCAAGAACTTGTTGCCCGTCGATCTTTTCGCAAACTCTTTGGCGATTTCGGGGTTGAGAACGTCATTAAGCGAAAGTGTTCCCTTGTACTGCACGGCAAAGGTCGTCGACAGTTCTCGAAGCACTCTCTTTTTCAATGCAAGAGACGTTTCGTTCCCGGCTTTTTGCAAGAAGTTCAAGAACAACCATCTGCCAACCGACCATGAACTTCCATAGGTCCGCGTAAGAACTGTCGGCTCGAGATTGAGGGACCCATAGATATAAACCTGCTTCGCAGTCGCTGTTCCGTAGCGACTGAATGCGATCTGGCGTGCGCCCAGGGACGCTTCGATGGCGCGAAGAATGGTATCCGTCAAATCTCCGCCGCCAACGGCGTCAAACGCTAAGGTTGCCCCCGTAGCCGCGATGGCCATCGTCAGATCCTCGAAGAACGACTTGGCGCTCGAGTTGACAACATATTGGGCTCCGATCGAATGCAAGGTTTTGACCTGGTCCTCGGATCGGACAATATTGACGAGCGGGATTCCATCCTTGATGCAGATGCGATTGAGCATCTGGCCCAAACTTGAAGCCGCCGCCGAATGAATCAGCGCAGTGTGCCCCTCGCTGCGCATGACCTCGATCATGCACAGAGCGGTCAACGGGTTCGCATTCATCGAGGCGGCGGCCTGAACGCTCGTGCCCTCCGGAAGGACCACGCAGTCGCCCGCCTTCACGCGTCGAAAGCCGGCATACATTCCCCCGCTCATGGTGCTGACGGTCTTGCCGATCAAATCGACGGCATTTGCCCCCGCTTGAACCACCGTACCGGCCCCCTCGGTTCCAACGGGCAACGACTTCCCGATCCTCGGCCTGAACTCGTGAGAACTCATGTGCTTGGAAGGTATAGGCGCGCGCAGCCCCGGACGCCCATTCTGGGAAAAGGCCTCCATTCGAGAAAAATCAGCGGGTCCAAAAAGGAGGCCGACGTCCGTTGGATTGATGGGGCTCGCCTCGACCCGAACGACGACCTCGTCGGGCGCGATGTCTCCAATAGACTCTTCTTCCAGCGTGACACGCAGTTCGCCGTCCGGAGTGATCAACGTCCGGAGACCCGTCGACATGAATTTTTCGTCGGCCATTGCAAATTCCCTATCCATCAAGGCCATGGGCTGCAATTGAGCCCTTGGCAACTAACTTACTGAGGCAAACCTCTCGGGAGGTTCGTACTTGTGCCGCCGTCGGCGGCCAGCGTCGTTCACGGGCGGGGATTGCACTCCACCTACGGAACGAATGCCTTCGCTGATCCCTTGGCCCTTATGCGTCCCATGCCGCACGGCGACGTCCAACGCTGGCGAAGACTTTCATCGCCTATACGGTGATTGGCTGTCAGCGGATGGGGTCGGCCACGGGCGCGCTCACGTGGATTTCGCTCGCTATCCTCGTGACATCCACGTCAGGAAGGTCTCTGGTTTGACGCCGTCCGTCCGCGCCTTCTCGATCAGCGGTCTGAGTGTGTTCTTGGCGAAATCATCCATCGTTGTGCGCAGCGCAGGACGGCCCTCGCGAAACTTCACACGCCCATCGTTGAGAGCAGCCAAGGTGTTGTAGTCATAGACCCACCGGTCGAGAGTTCCGAAGCTCTCTCGAAATACCGTCTCAAGCTCGCGATCATTCCTTACGAACCGATAGCTCACCTCGCTACCGAGCGCCCGGCTGATGATCGCGGCAGTTTCGGGCATCGTGTAATCGATGCCCAGTTGCTTTACGGATCGGTGCCGGTCGGTCGGCGTGTCGAACTCCTTCGCCGCGAGATCTGCGATGTCCTGGATGGCGATCCAAGGCGCCTTGACCGTGGGGTCAAGCGACCAGCCGATCCTGCCGTGGTGCGCGATTGCGTCGGCCCACCTGGACAGGTCCTCCATGAACCAGCCGCCCTGCAGGTGCACCAGTTTCATGTCGCGCAGTCGGTTGAGGATCTCATCCAGGATATGGAAGCCCTGAAAATGGCCGGTGTTTCCGCTGACCTCGGAGCCCATGGCGGTCAGGCTCACGGCAAGTTTCACAGGGGAATCCCGAAGTGCGTCGAAAAACCGAAGCGCTACCTCAGGGTAGTGCCCATGAAAGTCCTCGGCCTGCCAAATGGTCTTGACCATCAGGAATGCAGCGTCCGCGTCTTCGAAGAACTTGCCAAGCTCACCGTCACCGGTATCGAAGCTGCCAAGGAACGGTTCCGCTCCTTTCGCGACAAGTGCATCGAGCGCGGGCCCTCCTCTCGAAAGGGCTTTGACCGAATGGCCTTTGGCCAGAAGGTTCTCGGTAAGTTTGGCGCCGACCCTGCCGGTCGCGCCCACCACGGCAATACGCATGGCTACTATCTCCTAAGCGAGGCTCTTGTTCGAACCGCCGTCCACCGCGAGAGTGGTTCCGGTCACGTAGGAAGCTGCGGGCGACGCGAGGAACGCCGCCACCGAGGCGATCTCTTCCGGCTGTGCCATGCGACCCAAGGGGATTGCAGCGATCATCTCCTGGAAGTCCGGGCTCTCGGCTGCGTTCACGACGTCGAGCCGCGGCGTTTGCACGAAGCCCGGGCAGAGCGTGTTGATGCGAATGTGGTCGCGCGCGAGCTCCAACGACAGGGTCTTCGCGAGCCCAATGACGCCGGCCCACGTTGCAACCGACAACCCGAACTTCGGGATCGGCTGGAGCGCAGAAAGCGCGGCGATGTTGACGATGCTGCCGCCGCCGCGACGCCTCATGCCGGGGACGACGCCGCGCACCATGCGCACGACGCTCATCAGGTTCTGTTCAACTGCCCGCATCCAGCGCACGTCGTCGAATTCGATCGCCTCGCCGATCGGTGGCGCCCCGTCGTTGTTGACGAGGATGTCGACGCCGCCTTGCGCATCGACGGCGGCGAGGATGTTCGCGATGCCGTCGGCCATGCGGATGTCGCCGACGACAGTGCGGATGGTCCCGCCGGTCTCGGCGCGCAACCGCTCGGCGGCGGCCTCGAGCGGCTCGAGCTTGCGTGCGCTGATCAGAACCTCTGCGCCTTCCGACGCCAAGATATGGGCGATCGCGAAACCGATGCCCTGGCTCGCGCCGTTCACGACGGCGAACTTGCCGCGCAGTTTCAGATCCATGCTATTTTCCTTCTGAGATTTGTGGGATCGGCCGGCTACAGGCCTGTTCCCAAATACAAGTCCACCTTCTGAGCGCTGGCCTCATGCCCTCGCCGACAGCTGTCTCACCAGTTCGGGGCGGCGGATCTTGCCACTGGGGGTCATGGGGAAGTCGGTCATTACCTCGAGCTGCTCGGGCAGCTTGTAATCTGCCACCCGGCCTTTCAGCAGGCCTACCACTTCGTCCAGCGTGATCGACAGCCCGGGCTTGAAGATCGCGCACAGGCAGTTGCGCTCACCGAGGCGCGCATCCGGCATGCCGACGATCGCCACCTGCAGGAAGGCGGGATGCTGGTACAGCAGCTCCTCGATCTCGCGCGGAAAGTACTTCTTGCCGGCGCGGTTGACGATCTCCTTCTTGCGACCGGAGATGCGCAGGTTGCCCTTGCCGTCGGCGATCTCGCCGAGGTCGCCGGTGCGGAACCAGCCGTCCGGCGTGAAGGACTCGCGGTTGGCCGCATCGTTGTCCAGGTAGCCCAGGTGTACCGAAGGCCCACGGGCGACGATCTCGCCCTCCATGATGTCCACTTCCATCTGGGGCAGCACGCGCCCTACCGTGCCCATCACCTCGAGCGGGTCGTCGTCCATCCGGGTGCAGGTGTGGATCCCCGTTTCCAGCATGCCATATGCCTCCACAAGCTTCACGCCCGGCAACGCCGCCTGGAAGTCCTTGATGGCTTCCACCGACGCCGGCGCACCGCCGCTGAGCATCACGCGTAGCGACGACAGGTCGTGGCGGCGCAGTTCCTCACTGTTGATCATGGCGACCATGGCCGCCGGCGGCGTCGGAAAGTACGTGATCCGCTCGCGTGCGATGAGGGCCAGCGCGGCCGCCGACGAGAAGCGCTCCATCAGCACGCCGCGCGCACCCGCCAGCACGATCTGCAGCAGCGTGCAATAGCCGGTGTTGAGGCCGACGGGCATGAAGAGCAGGACCACGTCGTCGCGTGTCATGCCAAGGGGCATGTTGATGAATTCCGCAACGCACAGCGTCGTGTTGAAGCTGTGCAGCACACCCTTCGGGTTACCGGTGGTGCCCGAGGTGAAGCACATGCGCATCACCTCGTCGGGGCCCATGCGCACGCGGTCCGCGTCGGTAATCTCCGGCGTGCCCTCGAGCGCCTGCGCGAAGGAAATGACACCGGGCGCATCGATCGTATCGATACAGATCACCGTGCGCAGGTCGGGCAGGCCGCCGCGGACGCCCTGGATCATGTCGACGTAGTCGTGGCCCTTGAACATGTGCGGGCAGACGTACGCCGCCGACTTCGAAAACCGCAGGATGTAGTCCAGCTCCAGCTTGCGCATGTCCGAGCTGACCTTGTTGGCCACCGCGCCGATCAGCTCCAGCGCGAAGAACACCACCGGGAATTCGATCCGGTTGGGCAGTTGCAGCGTGACGACGTCACCGCGCCCGACGCCCTGGCGCCGCAGGAATTCGGCGAAGCGCTTCACCTCGGACCACAGCTGGCGGTAGGTGAGGGTGCGCCTGTCGTCCTTGAAGGCGGCGCGGCCGCCGTCCTCGCCCGCACGCTGGGCGAGCAAGTCGCTGAAGACGCGATCGCTCCACCAGCCCTGCCGTCGGTACTCGGCCTGCAGCTCCGGGGGGTGGCTGCGGGGTGCCTGGATCATAGTCATTCCTTTGTATATTTTTCGACTGACTGAGCGCTCAGTTTATTGGATGCACGAGCCGGTGTCAAGGCGCGGTGCGCGCCTATTAGTGGCGGTTCCGGGGTCGGTGCGCGCTGCCGCCGCGGGTTGCGACCTTGCCCGTCAGACCGCCATCGATCACTCAAGACCTATGGAGGCCAGGAACGAATCGGCATTACGGAAAAACACGTCCTCGAGGACGTCCTGCTCGAAGCCCTGCTCGACCCATTCCCTCGCGAGGCGTTCGTGACCGAGCATCGGGTAGTCGGCACCGAAAAAAGTCTTCTTCCGCAGTCGTCTTGCAATCTCGCGCTTCAGTTCCTCCGAGAAGTAGCGGGGAGACCAACCATGAAGCTCCATCCAGACGTTCGCCTTGTGGAGGGCGATCGCGATCATCTCGGACTGCCAAGGCCACGCGACGCGAGCGGCGATTACGTTCAGGTCCGGGTACTTTGCCGCGACTCGGTCAACGTACCGCGGGTGCGAGCCCTCGAGCGTGATGCCCATGCCACCGCGAGTTCCTGCGCCGGTTGCGGACATGCCCACATGCATCAGGACCGGGCGGTTGGCCTCGATGCACATTCTCAGGCACCGATCCCACGCGGGTTGATCCGGGGTGCCCGCGGGCGTCAGCGAGTGAACCGACAGCCCGACGAGTCCCGGGCCATCCCGCAGGCAGCGCTCCAACTCTCTGACGTGGTCCGGCCGCGTGGGGTCGATGCCGATCCAGTTGCCCAGGACGACGTCCGGGTGCTTGCGGGCGTAGTCGAACGCGTAGTCGTGCTGATCGCGCACCGCTCCGATGTCCATCCTGTAGGTGAAAGCGAAGTCGAGCATGACGCGGACGTTGTCCCTGCGGAACCGCGCGGCCTGCTCTTCCTCGCTGACAAAGCTCATCTCCCACTTAAAATAGCCCTTCAAGGCCTTGCGATCTTCTGCACTCTCGTACGGGCTGCCCTTCCAGCCTCGCTCCGTCCCCCAATGGGAGTGGAAATCAACTATCCGGGGTGGGGTTGTGCTCACTCTGGGTACCTTTCTTGATGGCGTGGCGAACGAATGCGGACGAGTCAGTTGACGTTGCGCGATGTCTTATTCCAATAGGGTGCGCGCAGCGCCTTCTTGTCCACTTTCCCGACCGACGTCAGTGGCAGCGAATCCACGACGACGATCTCCTTGGGCGCATACATCGAGCCCTTGACCTGCTTCACGTGGTTCTGGATGGCAACCGCATCGACCACCTGGCCGGGACGCGCGACGACGAATGCTGTGACCGACTCGCCCCACCTCTCGTCGGGTACGCCGATGGCTGCAGCCGAGCTGATGGACGGGTGTTCGATCATGGCCCGTTCGACTTCGCCGGCATAGATGTTGAAGCCGCCCGAAATGATCATGTCCTTCTTGCGGTCGACGATGTAGATCAAGCCTTGATCGTCCTGGCGAGCGAGGTCACCAGTGTGCAGCCAGCCGCCCTTGAGGGCTGCCTCGGTTTCTTCAGGAAGATTCCTGTAGCCGAGCATGACGCCACGACTGCGCATCACGATCTCCCCGACCTCGCCCAATGGAACGTCGTGGCCGTCATCGTCGACCAGGCGGACCCGCGTGCCGAGCGTCGCTCGTCCGCAGGAAGCCAGCTGCTCCAAGGTCGCGGTCGCGTGCGCTGCCTTGGTGTGAATCGTCCCGGCGCCGGCTGACTCGGTCTGGCCATAGAGCTGGGAGAAGACCGGTCCGATGCGTTCGCGCGCTTCGGCCAGTCGGGCCGGCGACATCGGCCCGGTCGCATACCAGATGGTCTCCAGGCTCGAGAGGTTCCTCGTTTCGGGGCGACCGTGGTCCAACAGTTTGTAGATCATTGTCGGGATCGCGTTGGTCCAGTTGATCCGCTCGGCTTGGATAATGTCCAGGAATCGTTCGGGATCGAAGCCTTGCTCGACGACCACGGTGCCGCCGCGAAGCAGGGCAGGAAGCACGCCGAGTCCCGTGGCGTGCGTGAGCGGAGCAGCTGCCAGGTATCGAGGCACGTGAGGCAACTCGGCATCGGCCATGCATGTGGCGACCGTGTGGACCATCGCGCGATGCGACTGCATGACGCCTTTGGGCCTTCCCGTCGTCCCACCGGTGTATTGCAGCCATGCGACATCCTCTTCGGTCGCCGGCCCTGCATTGATTGGCCGGGATAGATGCGACTCCCCTTTCGGCAAGCCGCCCTCGTTCGGGATCACCATCACATGCGAGAGCGAAGCGACTTGAGCGAGGATGTGGTGTGCCTGGTCCTTGAACGGTGCCGCGGCGACCAGGACGGAAGCCTCTGCGTCATTGCAGACCACGATGTGCTCCTCGACCGATGCCCGGGTCTGGAGCCCTGTGAAGCGCCCTCCCAGCAGGTACGTCGCCGCCGCAACGATCCAGGACTCCGGCATGTTCCCGCTCAGCATCACCACCCCGACACCGGGACCGACGCCTCGAACCGCCAGCGCCGAGGTGAATTGCGATACGAGGTCGGAGGTCTGTGCATAGGTGATACGCCGGTCGCCGGCAACGAAGGCCTCGGCCGAGCGATACCGCGAGAGTGCCTGGACGACCAAGTCGCCGAGCGTCACACCGAACGCTGCAGTCCGTGCATTGGCCGACGTGGGTGCGCCATGGGCGCCGGCGGGTTTAGACATCGCTCATCTCCTCGACTTGATACTTGCGAGCTGCAGACTGTCTGCCGCCCGCTCGAATTCGCGCGCCATTCGCTCCACGAGTTCCGCGACGGTCGGCGTGTCGTGAATCGAGCCGACGCCTTGGCCGGCACTCCAAATGTCGCGCCACCTTTTCACGTCGTCCATGGGATCGATCGTTCCCGCTTCGATCGCCACTTGCGGAATCGTCGATTTGAGCCAATTTCCGCCCACGCCCGCAACCGTGTCCGAATACACGATGTCGGTCATGTCGGAGTCGACGATCTGCTGCTTGTGGCCTTCCTGGGCACCGCTCTCGCGGGTCGCCGCCATCCGCGTGCCGACATAGACCAGGTCGGCACCCGCGGCGATCGCGCCGGCCATCGAGTACCCATCGCCGATGCAGCCGCCCAGGAGCAAGGTGCGGTCGGGCCCCACGAGCGGCCGCAGTTCCGCGAGGAATGCAAACGGGTTGTACGTTCCAGCGTGTCCTCCCGCCCCGTCGCACACGGCGATGATCCCGTCGACATCGGCATCGAGTGCCTTTCGTGCGTGCCGCACGCTGATCGCGTCATGGAAGACGAGCCCGCCATAGCCATGGACCGCATCTGTGATCTCCCGCGTGATTCCCATGGATGTGATCAGGAGAGGGACCTTGTGTTCAACGGTGATCGCCAAGTCCTTTTCGACGCGGGGATTGATCCGGTGGATGGGAAACTGCACGCCGATGGGGACGGTGCCGCCGATGCGGCGACGTATCTCCTTGAGCCAATCCTCGTAGCCGGCAGACGTGCGCTGATTGAGCGCCGGGAAGGTCCCCATGATCCCTGCCTTGCAACTGGCGACCACAAGCTCGGGGTTCGAGACCAGAAACATCGGTGCCGCCAACATTGGCAGACGCAAGGCGCCCTGGAGCTGCGGGGGAATCATGTCGTCCTTTCATGACTGGTCCCGAGGTAAGCCTCGGCGACGCGTGGGTCATTCGCCAGTTCGACCGCGTGGCCCTGGAGTGCTACGGAGCCGTTCTCCAGGACGTAGCCGTGCTGCGCAATCCGCAGGACCTTGCGCGCACTCTGCTCCGCAATCAGTACCGACGCGCCTGCTGCATGGATCTCGCGCACCTTCTCCAGGATTCCGTCGAACACCTTGGGCGCCAGCCCCAGCGAAGGCTCGTCCAGCAGGAGCAGGCGCGGCTGCGTCATGAGTGCACGGCCGATTGCGAGCATCTGCTGCTCGCCGCCGGAAAGGTACGCTGCCGCCTGCCAGGCACGCTCCTTCAACACGGGGAACATCGCGAACACGTGTTCGAGGCTGCGTTCGCGTGCGGCACGGTCGCGCACCAGGTACGCCCCGAGTTCCAGGTTTTCTAGGACGCTCATGGCGCCGAAGAGCGCGCGCCCCTGCGGGACTTGCACGACCCCGAGCGCGGTAATGCGCGACGGATGGCGTCCCTGCAGCGGGCTGCCGTCGAAGGTCACTTCGCCCGAGCGGATTCGGTTCAGCCCACTGATCGCCCGCATCACCGCAGTCTTGCCGGCGCCGTTGGCACCGAGCAGCGCTACGATGGACCGCTCGGGCACACGCAGACTCAACCCGCGCACGGCGTCCACGGCCGTGTAGCCGGAATACAGATTCTCAAGCGCCAACATCGGTTTCCTCGCCCAGGTAGGCCTCGATCACGCGCGGGTCGCGCTGGATCTCGGCTGGCGTCCCTTCGGCCACGAATGTGCCGAATTGCATGACGGTGATGCGTTGCGCGAGTGCCATCATCACGCGCATGTTGTGTTCCACCACAACCAGGGTGATGCCGCGCAGCGCCGCCAGCTCGCGGGCTGCTGCGACGGCGCTGTCTGCTTCCGACTCGCTCATGCCGGAGGTCGGCTCGTCCATCAGCAGCAGCTTCGGCGCCGCGGCGAGCGCCCGGGCGAGGTCCATCCGCTTCAGGAGACCGAACGGCAACTCGCAGGCGGGAGTGTCACGCACCGCCGCGAGCCCGAATGCCTCGAGGCTCTCCTGCGCCATCTTGCGCATGGCAGCCTCGGCGTCGCGCGCGAGGCTGGTTCGCAGCGCTTGGTGGAACACATGCGCGCTGGCGCCGGCCCGGCCCGCGCCCACCAGCACGTTGTCCAGCACGCTCATTTCGCCGAAGGGCTCCACATGCTGGAAGGTGCGGCCTATGCCGCGCCGGCTGCACAGGTGCGCCGGCAGCCCGCCAATGTCTTCACCGTCGAGCCGGACCCGGCCCGCTGCGATCGGCACGGCCCCCGTGATGACGTTGATCACGGTGGTCTTTCCGGCGCCGTTCGGCCCGATGAGGCCGTGGATGGCACCAGCGGCAACGCAGAGGGAGAGCCCCTGGACGGCGTGCACACCGCCGAAGCGAACGTCCACCGTTTCGAGGGCAAGCCGCGGCTGCGTCATGCGACCGCCTCCCAACTACCTGAACGCCCCGCCAGGGCGCCGCGCCACAACACCACCAGGCCATGCGGCAGAAACAGCATGAACGCCACCAGCACGAGGGCGAACACGAGATCGTTATATTCGCGGACCGGGCGCAGCAGTTCCGGCAACCCGGAAAGCACCACGGCACCGAGCACCGAGCCCGCCAGCGAGCCCACGCCACCGACGACGATGAACGTGAGCTGGCGTACGGCCGCCGATATGCCGAACTCGTTGGGATCGATGAATCCGACGAGTTGCGCAAACAGGCCGCCGGCAAAGCCTGCGTAGGCGGCGGACAGGGCGAACGCCGTGAGCTTGATCCGCGCCAAGGAGATGCCGAGCGCTTGCGCAGCATGCGGGCTGAGACGGAGCGCGTTGAGCTCGCGGCCGAGTCGCGAATGTAGGAGGTTATGCGCGGTCCACACTGCCAGCACGCAACCAGCCACTACGACACCGTACACGGCGAACGGCGTCAACACCGCGCCGGGCCACAGCTCGGGCTTCGGGATCTTCAAGCCGCGGACCCCCCCTGTTACGCTGCTCCACTCCTCCAGCGCAATCTGCACGATTTGCATGAAGCCGAGCGTCGCGAGCGCGAGATAGATGCCGCCCAGACGCCGCGCCGGTAGCGCGAGCAGCGCGCCCACACCCGCGGCGAGTGCCGTACCGCAGGGGATTGCCACCCAGAACGGCAGCCGCGCATACGCGGCGAGCAGCGCCGCCGAGTAAGCGCCGATAGCCATGAAGGAGGAGTGACACAGCGAGATTTGCCCCGAATTCCCCACCAGCAGATTCAGCCCGATGGCGGCGACGACATTCACCATCGCCAGCCCCATCATGTAGGCGGGGTAGCTGCCAACAACGGCGCCGGCCAGTAGAAGTGCGGCCACGACGATCGCCGGCCATGCGAAGAGTTGTTTAAACACGATGCACCTCGCGCGTGCCGAACAGGCCGTACGGCCGGAAGGCGAGCAGTAACAGCAGCACGATGAAGGGCACCAGGTTCTTGAACGTACTGCCCACCGCGATCGACGCGAAGGTTTCGATCAGTCCGACTGCGAGGCCTCCGATCACGGCGCCGGGGATGCTCGTGAAGCCACCCAGGACCGCAGCCACCAAGCCGCGCATGAACAACTGCCCGATCTCCGGATTCACTCCCACTACGGGCGCCACGAGCAGGCCAGTCAGCGCCCCGATCGCTGCGCTGATGGCCCAGGCCCAGCGGTAAGCCGCATGCACGCGGATGCCCATCAACGTTGCAGCCTCCGGGTTGAGGGCCACGGCCCGCATCGCCTTGCCGGTGCGCGCGTAACGAAAGAACAGGGTGAGCAGCACCGTGACCGCCACCGTGCAGAAGACGATCCAGAGCGATGTGGGATTGGCGCGCAAACCCGCAAACTGCAACGGGTTGTCACCAAAAGGGCCTTCCACACTGAAGACCGTGTCGCCCCATCGCACGGAGATCGCGCTTTTGATGGCGAGGCCGATAGCGAACGTCGCGATCACGACAGTAAAGGCGGGAGCCTTCGCGATGGGCCGGATCAGCAGCCGCTCGATCACCATGCCGAACAACGCGCCACCCGCCAGCACCAGCGCGAAGACGACACCATACGGGAGTTGGAACGACGCGAGCACAAGCGCAGCGTAGGCACCCAGCGTCGCCAGTTCGCCTTGGCCGAAGTTGAGCACACCGGAAGCCTTGTAGGGGATGACGATGGCGACCGCGACGAGCGCGTAGACCGCCCCGACGCCCAGGCCAGCGATGGCCAGCTGCAGGTAGAAAATGGCGCCCATCGCAGCACCTACTCGTAGCGCTTGAGGATTTCGGTCGGGTGCGTGCTGCTCCACTGCACCGGTTCCCAGCTGCCGCTACGAACTTCCACGGGCGAGAGCGTCAGGTTGCCGATGTGGTGCCTGGCCGTGAAGCTGCGGGGCGTAGCGATCGGGCCTACGCGGTAATTCTGCAAGCCTTCGAGGCCGCGGATGAACGATTCCGGCGTCGGCTGCGGCCCTGCACGGCGAAGGCCTTCTGCCACGACATACGCATCGGCATACACCATGGCATCGAAGACGCTCGGCCGGCCGGCGGGGGCATTCGGATATTCGCGGCGCCAGGCCGCCTCCCACTTTTGCATATCCGGGTGCTTGGAGCCCGGGAGCATCGGAATGGCCGCGAAGCCCTTCACGCCTTCGGCAGCGCCTTTCGAGGCGGCGATGACTCCCGGGTCGACAATGGCCGATCCGACGAAGATCGGCTGCGTCAAGCCGAGATCCCGTGCTTGCTTGAGCGCGATGGCGGCCTCCGGCGGGTTGCCGAACAAGGCGATCACGTCGGGGTTGGCGCGCTGCGCCGCGATCAGCTGGGACGTGAAGTCCTTGTCGCCATTGTTGAACTCTAGGCGGCTCTCAGGTTCGATGTTGAACCATGCCTTCAGCTTCGCCACGGTTGCATCGCCCTCGTTGCGCGAGTATTCGTCGCGGCTCGTCATCAGCACGATCTTCTTGGCTTTGTAGTGCGACGCGAGGAACTCGGCGTATACCTCGCCGAAGCGGGCCGTCTCGTTGGTTGCGCCGCGGAACAGGGTTCGGGCGAACGGGAAGGTGACTTCAGGTGCGGATGCGACCGATACGTACATCGGCGTGCCACGCTCCTTCACGTACCCGATCGTGCCCCCGGTCGCATTGCTGCCGCCGACGGACATCAGCATGAACACCTTGTCCTGCTCCACAAGCTTCTTGACTGACGCGAGCGCGCGGACCGGCGAATGCGCATCGTCCTCGAACTGCATCTGGATCTTGCGGCCGTTGACACCACCGGCGGCGTTGATTTCCTTGAACGCGAGTGCTGCACTGTCGCGCCCAGCAAGCCCCAAGAACGCGACCGGTCCGGAAATCGGGCCAAAGGTGCCGATCAGGATCTGATCGGCCGCAACGCCGGCAGTTTGGGCACTCGCCGCTGTCGCGGTGAGCACGAGGCAGGCCGAGGCAGCCCACAGTAACAAGCGCTTCATCGTTGTCTCCTTTAAGTAGATCATTCTGACTGAGCGCTCAGTATTTAGCAGCAACAAGATCGTGTCAACCCCTCGGGCTATACTGACCGTGTGCTCAATCGGCAGGATCTGAAGGAGAGTTGATGGCCGAAGTGAAGGTAAAAGTGGCCTCCGGAGCGAAGGAGGCGCCGGCGCGGCCGCGCGCCCGGCCAGTGAAGGCCGCCAGCAAGGATGCAGACCTGGTGCGCGAAAGGCGCGGGCTGTTGGTGGCCGCTGCCGTGCGCGTCTTCAAGGAGAAGGGCTTCCACGAGACGACCGTGCGCGACATCGGTCGCGAGGCAGGCATGACCCAGGGGACGATCTACAACTACGTCGGCTCCAAGGACGACATCCTCTACTTGGTCTGCGACCAAATCGTCTCCGAATACCAGGAGGAGACCCGCAAGGCCCTCGACAATTCGGCTGATCCGCGCACGCGGGTGCGCAGCGCGGTGCGCGCCTTATGCGAAGTGATGGACAAGCACCAGGACGAGGTACTCCTTACCTACCAGGACAGCCATCTGCTCGATGCACGCTCGAGGCGAGTGATCTTTGCCCGGGTGGAGGAGTTTGTCGGCATGTTCGAGACCATCCTTACGGATGCGGCTCGCGAGTTGGGCCGCCCGCTACCGGACCCACGTTTCGCAGCGAATGCCATCACCTTTTTTCCGACCATGATCGCGCTCAGGCGGTGGTCGCTCAAGGCGCGAGACCGCCGGTCCGAACTGAACGAGTGGCTCGTGGATTTTCTCGTGCGCGGCTTGGGCTTCGACTAGCGCGACCTTCTGCGACCAGCGGATGCCGCCGACCCTCGTGATGCGACCGCGATGGCGGCGGACCGCCGCGAATAAGTCGGGCTGCGTTCGCCGCATCGCGGATTGCGTTGCTCGCTTGCTTCCGATGGATGATCGGCAGACGGAACCGGCAAGCGGAAAAACGGGATCCGTGTGCCCAACACGCTTCCGAGGTAGACCGTTCTCAGCTCCGCGCCGCCAAAGGTGATGCTCTTGGGCCAGGTGCCCGACGGCCTCGGCCAAGGTGCCCGCGGACTCCTTGCTGTAGACGACAAAATAGTTGACCCGCGGTAGCGGGGGCGAGCTTTTCGTCGAAGGACTGGCCCTTTCAACCGCACGCACAACCTCGCGATCCACAACTTGCTCCCCGGCTGCGTCAACACGGAACGAATCCGAGGGGTCTTCGATGCTCGCGCGCACGCGACGCACAGATTCGGTCGTCCAAAAGAGTTCGGCACCGCTGCGCATTCCTGCGGTTGCGTCACCGCTCAGAACCTGTGATGGACGGTGGGGCCTGCCCCGGCACGCTATAGTTGTTGCAGAGTAAACTGCTGCTGGCCCCGTCTCAGGTCGCGCCATCAGAGCGCAATGTCGCCACTTCGGCGCCACCGACGCACGGCTCTTGTGAAGCCATGAACATTAGGCAGCTGCGCTACTTTCTCCAAATCGCCGAAGTCGGCAGTGTGACGCGCGCGGCGGAGGTCCTGCACATCGCCCAGCCGGCGCTGTCGCGCCAGATGCATTCGCTCGAAGAAGACCTCGACGCGACTCTGTTTCACCGTTCCGAACGCGGCATCACGCTCACGGCGGCCGGGGAATGCCTTCGCGAGAGCGCCGTCGAACTGCTGCAGCACTTCGATCGGGTGCGTTCGGAGGTTCGAGACCGGTCTGGCGAACCTAGCGGTGAGCTGACGATCGCGTTGCCTCCGTCCATGTCGGAGCTCCTCGCATTTCCGGTCATACAGCGATTCAGGACCAGCTACCCAAACGTCTTGCTGAGGGTGTTCGAAGGTTCGAGCGGGGTCCTCGACGCGTGGTCGATGGTTGCACAGGGCAAGGCCGACTTGGCGGTGGTCGTCTCTAGTGAACCGCTCGCAAGTCTCGAAGCTTACCCGTTCATCGAAGAGCCAATGTGTCTGCTCGGCCCACTCGAATCAGGTCTTGCCATGGACAAGCCATTGACCCTGGAAGATCTCGTCGATCGGCCGATGGTCGCGATGAGCCGACCCAACGTGGGGCGCATGTTCGTGGACAGTGCGATGGCCGAACGCAATATCCGCCTCAACGTTGCGCTGGAGGTCAACACTCGGCAACTGGTGCTGAAGGCGGTGGAATCAGGGTTGGGCTTCGCAGTCCTTCCCCTTTGTTCCGGGTGTGACCTGATCGAGAGGGGTGCTATCTCCATGGCACCCATCGAGGGCTTGGAGATCTCATGGCTCCTGATCAAGGGTCGCGAACAGGGGTTGTCCCTTGCAGGCCAGCGCATGCAACTCATGCTTCGTCAAGTTGCACACAAGCAGATATCCACCGGTCGCTGGCCACTCGCCAGACTGAAGGGGTTCATGCCGCCAGAGGACGGGCGCCCTCCGCCACCATCAACGTGACATCCGGATCGGCATGGGCTCCATGCCGAGAAAGCATTTCCGCCGCTATCGCCCGGTTGCTAACCTACCCCTCGAGTCACATTACTACTAGAGGAGACAGTTCGTATGAACAGGCGAAACATGATCGCAGCATCGATCGCGTCTATGCTGGCACCCCAACTGCACGCGCAGGGCGGCAACGGGTATCCGAACCGCCCGGTAACGCTCATCTTCCCGTTTCCCCCCGGATCGCCGGGGGATGCGGAAGCGCGAGATATCGGCATCGCAATGCAGAAGGCGACGGGTCAGCCGCTCGTCATGGACTATCGCCCCGGCGCAAGCGGCATGATCGGCACGCAAATCGCCCAGCGAGCCGCACCGGACGGCTACACGCTGCTTTACGGCTCCACGACATCGATCGTGACGGCACCCGCCGTCACCATGAAGTCCCCCTACAGTGGCACAACCGATTTTGAGCCACTCACAGGAATTGGGCGGATCGACGGGCTGCTGATCGTGCCGGCCAATTCCAAGTACCACACCGTGCAGGAGCTTGGCGAGGCGCTTAAGGCAAATCCGGGCAGTTTGAATTACGGAACGATCGGTCCCGGCTCGATGTCGCACCTGATTGGCGAACTCTACCTGCGGACCGTTGGCGCGAAAGCGACGCCTGTCGCGTACAAGGGAACGCCGCAGGCCTTGCAGGCGCTGGTTGCCGGAGAAATCGACTTCCTCGCTGACAGTGTTGCGTCAGCCGGCGGCCTCATTGACGCCGGAAGGGTCCGTCCGCTCGCAGTGGCAACCAACAAGCGCCTGTCGCAGTTGCCTGATGTCCCGACATTGACAGAGACTGGCCTCAAATTGGTACTCGGAGTGTGGCTCGGGTTGTTTGCGCCGAAAGGGACGCCTCGCCCGGTGCTCGATCAATGGGCGCTATACGCGAGCGACTATCTGCGCGACGCAGGCGTGCGTTCGAGGTTGCTTGCGAGGGGAATAGAACCGACTCCGAGCACGCCGCAGGAATTCGCGCGCCAGGTCGCCGCGGACGAGGCGCAGTGGCGGCCCCTCATCAAGTCGTTGAACATCCAGACTTAAAAGTCGCGAGGCGAGCGGAGCGGGCGACCATCTGGTCGCCCGCTTTTTTTAACCCTCGTGCCCAACGCATAACCGCCACTATCTAGGGCATGTCAGCCATGCCGCGACAGCATTTCCCGAACGGGATTGCCATTCTTATTCTTGCCGACATGAAAAGCCTAGGGACAACGCAATGAAACCAATGAACGAGTCTGAAGTTGCCGCCATCGCTGACGCCGTCGTTGTGGACTGGGACGTCCCCATCACGATGGATGACGGAACGGTTCTGCGTGCCGATGTGTTTCGTCCGGTGGAGGAGGGACGCTACCCCGTACTCTTGAGCTATGGCCCTTACGGTAAGGGATTGGCTTTCCAGGAGGGCTATCCGGCTGCTTGGGAAGGGATGATCCGCAGCCATCCCGATGTGGCGGAGGGATCCAGCGGTCGCTACCAGAACTGGGAAACGGTGGATCCTGAAAAATGGGTGTGCGATGGTTATGTGTGCATCCGCGTCGACAGCCGCGGCGCTGGCCGCTCGCCCGGACTGCTGGATCCCTGGTCGGAGCGAGAGATCAGCGACATTTGCGAGGCGATTGCTTGGGCCGCAGCACAGCCATGGAGCAGCGGCAAAGTCGGCATGAACGGGATCTCCTACTTCGGCGTGAATCAGTGGTTTACTGCGTCGCGCCGTCCTCCGTCGCTGTCGGCGATCTGTGTTTGGGAAGGCGCCGCCGACATCTATCGGGACGCTGTGCGCCATGGTGGCATCGCTTGCACGGCGTTGTGGAAGTCCTGGTACGGACCCCAGGTCGTCAACGTCCAGCACGGCRCCGGTGACCGCGGTCCGCGAAGTCGCGTGACGGGTGAGTTGGTTGCAGGCCCCGAGACCCTGGATGAAGAGACTCTGCGTTTCAACCGGGTAAACCTTGAACACGAGATGACGAGCCGGCCCCTCCCGGATCCGTATTTCGAGGCTCGGGCTGCACGATGGGACGCCGTCGACGTGCCGCTTCTCTCGGCGGGGAATTGGGGAGGGCTCGGCCTGCATCTGCGGGGCAACATCGAAGGGTTCACGCAAGCGAGTTCGAAGCAGAAGTGGCTCGAGTTGCATGGCGGCGACCACTGGTCTTCGTTCTACATCGCCAGTTCGGTTGCACTACAGAAAAGGTTTTTCGATCACTTCTTGAAGGGCGCGAACAACGGCTGGGACGCCGAACCTCCGGTGAACCTGCAGATCCGGCACGTGGACAGGTTCGTTGCGCGCAAGGAGCAGGCATGGCCCATTCCGGACACGCGCTGGACGCCGTATTACCTGGAGCCGGGGCATGCGGCCCTCGGCAGCTCCGTCCCGGTGGACAACGCTTCCGTCACCTACGAGGCCCTCGGGCCTGGCTTGGTTTTTATGCTGCCGCCCTCGACCAGTGAACTCGAGGTGACGGGGCCCCTGGCAGCCCGTCTCTACGTTTCCTCCGAGACCACCGACGCGGATCTCTTTCTAACCGTTCGCCTGTTTACGCCCGACATGAAGGAAGTCACCTTCCAAGGCGCCAACGACCCAAACACGCCGATCGCGCAAGGGTGGCTGCGTGCGTCGCACCGGAAGCTTGACGCAGGGCGCTCGAAGCCCTGGCGGCCCTGGCATTCGCACGACGAGATCATCCCGCTCGTGCCCGGCGAGGTCTATCCAGTCGACGTGGAGATCTGGCCGACGAGCATCGTGGTGCCGCCGGGCTACCGACTGGCACTGAGCATCCGTGGCAAGGACTTCGAATACGCCGGCCCACCCGTGATGGCGTTGCACCCCGCACACGAAATGCGAGGCTGTGGGGCGTTCGTTCATGACGACGAGCAGGACCGTCCGCGGTCGGTGTTCGGTGGGCGGGTCACGGTCCATACCGGTCCGGCGCATCCATCTTCCATCCTTCTTCCCGTGATCCCGCCCCGAGCGTGATTCATCTCTCCAGGAGACCATTTACGTGAAGCAACACCGAGTGATCATCAGCTGCGCCGTGACCGGCAGTGTCCATACGCCCTCGATGACGCCGCATCTGCCGATCACCCCCCAACAGATTGCGGACGCAGCCGTGGGTGCGGCCGAGGCTGGCGCCGCCATCATCCACTTGCACGCGCGAGACCCCGTCACCGGGCGCCCGGATCAGTCGCCGGAAGCATTCGGCAAGTTCTTGCCGATGATCAAGGAGCGATGCGATGCGGTGATCAACATCACCACGGGCGGTGCGCCCGGCATGACTGTAAGCGAGCGCATTCAACCTGTGATCGAGTTCAAGCCGGAAGTCGCCTCGCTAAACATGGGATCGATGAACTTCGGCATGTACCCCCTGCTGGAGCGCTTCAGCGATTTCAAGTTCGATTGGGAGGTTCCGTTTCTGGAGGGAACCCGCGACCTCGTATTCAGGAACACTTTCAAAGACATCGAACACGTCTTGCGGGTCGGGCACGAGACGGGTACCCGCTTCGAGTTCGAGTGCTACGACACCGCTCACCTTTACAACCTACGCCATTTCCTTGACCGCGGAATGGTGAAGGCTCCTCTCTTCATCCAGTCTGTCCTCGGCATCCTGGGAGGAGCGGGGACGCATCCGGAAGATGTGGTGCACATGAAGCGGACGGCCGACCGGCTGTTCGGGGACCAGTACCACTGGTCAGTGATCGGGGCAGGCGCCGCGCAGCTGCGACTGGCGACCCAGGCGGCAACAATGGGCGGAAACGTGCGCGTCGGCCTGGAAGACTCCATCTGGCTGCGCCCCGGCAAGCTGGCTGAGTCGAATGCGGACCAGGTCCGGGCGGTGCGAAAGCTGATCGAAGGATTGGGGCTGGAGATCGCGTCTGCCGAGGAGGCGCGCGAGCGCCTGCAGCTAAAGGGCGCCTCAGGCGTCAACTTCTGAAGGAACGAACGTGTCAAAAGTGCTTGTTGTGACCGGTTCAAGCCGGGGTATTGGTGCCGCGATTGCGCTCCTTGGTGCGAAGGAGGGTTACGAGGTCGCAGTGAACTACAGGAGTGATCGTGATGGAGCGGAAGCGCTCGTCCTAGATATCGCTCGTCAAGGGGGCAGGGCCGTGGCCATCTGCGCTGATGTGTCGACCAACGCGGGAGCTGCGAAGCTCTTCACCGAAGTTGACCAGGAATTGGGCCCTGTCTCCGCGCTGGTGAACAACGCCGGCATCTCCGGTAGCCGGTGCCCGATCACCGAAATCGACGAGGACAGGTTGCGGCTGATCTTCGAGACGAATGTGTTTTCCGCGTTCTACTGTTCCCGCGAAGCTGTCAGGCGCATGAGCCGCACGAGCGGGGGCGAAGGCGGTTCGATCGTGAACGTCTCGTCAGCCGCGGCACGTCATGGCGGCATGCCCGAGCTTGCGCACTATGCGTCCACGAAAGCCGCATTGGACGGCATGACCATAGCGCTGGCGAAGGAGCTCGGGCCGCTCGGCGTTCGAGTGAACAGCGTTCGACCCGGTGTCATCGTCACCGAAATGCACGAAGAGTTCGGAGGCGCAAAACTCATCGAAAGCATTGCGCCGACGATCCCGATGCGACGTCCGGGCACTGTGGACGAAGTCGCTGATGCTGTGCTCTGGCTGGCGTCGGAACGCTCGTCGTACGTACATGGTGCTGTCATCGACATTACGGGCGGAAGATAAGATGCTCTTCGAGATGCGGACCTACCAGTTGCTGCCCTCACGCCTGAAGGACTACCTCACCACCTACGCAGAGAAGGGCAAGTCGCTTCAGTGTGACGTGCTTGGGCACTTGGCTGGGTGCTACACGACGGAGGTCGGCGACCTGAACCAAGTGATTTTCATTTGGGGGTTCAGTTCGTTCGAGGACCGGATGCGGCGGCGCGCCGCGCTCGCCGGCCTCCCTGCGTGGCAAGCGTACGTCGCGGAGGTCGCTCCTCTATTCGTCCGGCAGGAGAGCAAACTTCTGATGCCGGCCCCTTTCAGCGAGGCGCTGCCGACGGAGGAAGCCATGCGGCACCTCCGGGGCCATGGCTAAGCGATGCCGCGCCCGCTCGTCGCCGCGCTGGTGTGCGGCAGCCCCCACCGCAACCACGACTTTGATTTCGCGCGGCTGCGGCTCGCCCAGGCGCTCTACGACGCGCACGGCATCCGCACCGATTGCTACATCGACTATGAGGATTCGGCCGACATCCTCGGTGCCGACCTGCTCGTCAGCTACACCTCGCAGGTACCGGTGAGCGAAAAGGCCGGCACCGCGATCCGGCGCTTCCTCGATCGCGGCGGGCGCTGGTTCGCGTTGCATGCGACCAATTCGGTCGCGGGCAACCAGGCGATGCCGAGCATCCTCGGCACACGCTTCATCTCGCACCCGAAGTACATGACCTTTCCGGTCAAGGTGACGCGGCAGGGAGAGCCGCTGCTCCAAGGCATCGGCGGCTTCGAAGTGCCCGACGAGCTCTATTGCATCGAGGACGTCACAAAGGACCTCGACGTGCTGCTCCACACGCGCTGGGGCGGCGAGGCGTTCGGCGGAATTCAGTTCGAGGAGGCCGATCGCCCGATGCTCTACCGCCGCGCGGTCGGCGACGGCGGCGTGCTCTATCTCGCGCTCGGCCACGCGAATCGGCCTTATGACAAGCCATTCCCGCACGTGCCCGATCAGCCCGACTATCGTGGCCCCTGGGACCTGCCGGTGTTCCAAGAACTGGTGAAGCGCGGCATCGAATGGGCAGCGCAGCGGCGGCCGTTTTGACCGTCCCGCCGCCCGCGCCTTCAGCATCAAAGGAGACACTGGGATGATCAGATGCTGGATTTGCGCAGCCGCCAGCGCGCTGGCGTGCTGCATGGCATTTAGGCGCTCGTGCTTGGTTTTCGACCGAGCGGGCCTTGCAACCAATTAACCCGGCATTCAATGTGAAAAATCAAGTTCCGGACGCGTCACTTCAACTCCGCTCTGTCGTTACTTCTGAGGGACAGGTCGTTCTCTCTCTTGTCAGAGAGCCGGCACCAGCTCTGAAGCCCGAAGAAGTGCTTATTCGCGTCGAAGCCACTCCGATTAACCCGTCCGACATTGGTTTGATGCTTGGCGCTGCGGACCTCAGTCGGGCGTGGACCGCTGACGGCGCTGATGGCCCCGAACTTGTAGCGCCTGTGCCTGCGACATCATTGAAGGCGATGCAATCGCGCATGGATGCTCCGATGCGGGTCGGTCTCGAAGGTGCAGGTACGGTCGTGGCGGCAGGAAGCTCACATGCTGCGCAGTCTTTGATGGGGCGAACGGTTGCAGCCATGGCTGGGGGCATGTACGCGCGCTATCGCTGTATACCGGCGGCGGAATGCCTCGTTCTCCCCGAGGGCACCAGTCCCGCACAGGCTGCCTCTTGTTTCGTCAATCCCCTGGCCGCGTTAGGGATGGTGGAAACAGCTCGCAGTGAGGGCCACACAGCGATTGTCCAAACCGCTGCTGCGTCAAATCTCGGACAGATCCTCCTTCAGGTTTGTCTTGCTGACGATATCCCGCTCGTCAACGTTGTGCGATCGGAGCAGCAAGCGGAACTCTTGCGCGAGCAGGGTGCACGCTACGTATGCAATTCAAGTTCCGACGATTTCAGAGAGCAACTTATTGACGCTATTGCGGCCACGGGAGCGACGATTGTCCTCGACCCCATTGGCGGGGGCAGCGGGGGACAGATCTTGAGTTGCATGGAAGCGGCCATCAACCGCCGTCCCGGTCAGACGGTCTCCCGCTACGGCTCCGAAGTTCTCAAACAGCTGTATGTCTATGGCACTCTTGATCCTCGCCCCATCGAGATACCGCGCGACATCGGCACCACATGGGCCGCTGGCGGCTGGCTTCTTCTTCGGTATCTCAAGGTGACACCACAGCAGACCCTTGACCGGTTCAAAGCCCGGATTGCTGCAGAAGTCACAACCACGTTTGCGAGCCGGTATACCCGATCTGTTTCGCTGACGGAGGTCATCTCACCCGAAGTACTCCAAATCTGCGCACGTCCCGCGACGGGAATGAAGTTCTTGATCGAGCCGTGGAAAGGCTGCTGATCGAACCATCGCAATTACTGAGTTCAAATCTCCTGACCCTGAGGGCGCACGGCATCGGCGGCCGGGAGCTGGACATCTCCCGCGTCCAGGCGCCACGCCCTCGTCGAAGGGTTTTCGGGGGTCACGATCGAACTCAGCTTTTCCCCACGGCTAAATAGGTGACATCCATGGACACTCCGCTCTTCGACCGGGACCTTCCCCAAACATCCGCGAACTACGCGTCGCTCTCTCCGCTGCCATTCCTCCAGCGAAGCGCCGAGGTGTACCCGCGGCGTTTGGCCATCGTGCACGGGAACCTGCGCCGCGACTGGGCCGAGGTGTACGCCCGCTGCCGCCAGTTGGCTTCCGCGCTCCAGCGGCGCGGCATCGGCAAAGGGGAGACCGTCGCGGTCATGCTGCCCAACACGCCGCCGATGGTGGAGGCGCACTTCGGCGTGCCCATGGCCGGGGCGGTACTCAACGCCCTCAACACGCGGCTGGACCCGGAGACCATCGCTTTCATGCTGGACCACGGTGAGGCCCGCGCGGTCATCGTCGATCCGGAATTCGCGCCCGTGCTGAAGAAGGCGCTGGCATTGCGCAAGAGCCGCGCGCCGCTGCTGCTGGTGGACGTCGAGGACGAAGTCTACGCCGGGCCGGTGGAGCGCACCGGCGAGGTGACCTACGACGCGCTCGTGGCCGAGGGCGACCCGGAGTTCGCCTGGGGCCTGCCGGAAGACGAGTGGGACGCCATCGCCCTGAACTACACCAGCGGCACCACCGGCAACCCCAAGGGCGTCGTCTACCACCACCGCGGCGCGGCCACGAACGCCGTGTCCAACATTCTCGAGTGGGACATGCCCAAGCACGCCGTCTACCTCTGGACGCTGCCGATGTTCCACTGCAATGGCTGGTGCTTCCCCTGGACCATCGCGGCGCGGGCTGGGGTGAACGTGTGCCTGCGCAAGGTGGATGCCGGCGCGATGGTGGACGCGATCCGCGAGCACGGGGTCACGCACTACTGCGGCGCGCCGATCGTGCATTCAATGCTGGTCAACGCGCCCGACGAACTCAAGAAAAGCTTGCCGCGCGGCGTCAAGGCGATGGTGGCCGGCGCGGCGCCGCCCGCCTCGATGATCGAGGGCATGGAGCGGCTCGGCTTCGACCTCACCCACGTGTACGGCCTGACTGAGGTCTACGGCCCGGCGACGGTCTGCCCGAAGCACCCTGAATGGGACGGGCTGGACATCGGCGAGCGGGCGCGGCTGAACGCCCGCCAGGGCGTGCGCTACCACCTGCAGCAGGGCGCCATCGTGATGGATCCACAGACGATGCTGCCCGTACCATGGGACGGCGACACCATGGGCGAGATCATGTTCCGCGGGAACATCACCATGAAGGGCTACCTCAAGAACCCCAAGGCGACGCAGGAGGCATTCGCGGGCGGTTGGTTCCACACCGGTGACCTCGCAGTACAGTACCCAGACGGCTACATCAAGATCAAGGACCGCAGCAAGGACATCATCATCTCTGGCGGGGAGAACATCTCCTCGATCGAGGTGGAGGACGTCCTGTACCGGCATCCAGACGTGCTGGCAGCCGCCGTAGTGGCCAAGCCTGATCCCAAGTGGGGCGAGTCACCGTGCGCCTTCGTCGAGCTTAAGGCGGGCGCGAAGCTTGCGCCCGAAGACATCATCACGCACTGCAAGAAGCACCTAGCCGGGTTCAAAGTGCCGCGAGCCGTGGTCTTCGGCGAACTGCCGAAGACCTCCACCGGCAAGATCCAGAAGTTCGAGCTGCGACGGCTGCTCCAGTAAGGCTCCGCCGTAGTCGTGTGAGTGGCAACCGCTTTGGACATTGAGTCTCTCGGCGTTCGAGCCTTTGCTGGCCTAAGAGGGCAGTTCCCGCGCTCGTCGACCGCTTTATCGACGGGTTGTCCGCTTCGGGCGCTCTGCGAGATCCTTATATTCCTAGGCCGAACGAGCCCACGTCCAAAAGCGGTCAACTTCGGGTGGAAGCGGCGGGTGCTAGGTCTTCTACGCCTTCTTTGCAGCGCGCGGCGTGCGTGAGATCAGGTTGCAGACGCTTGAGGTTGAGGGCGTAGGGGATGTAACTCGAAAACGAGGAGCATCGGCAGCAGTGGGCGCTGGCGGCGTGCTCAATGTCAAAACAAGTACATCGCGATCTGGAGTGCTGTCAGCAAACGCTATGACGATGCTGCTCACATTCCTGAAAGAGCTCGATCGATCGTCGCCAGGCGTTGACGCCGAACTCATTCATAGCATCTTCCTTTTTTATGATCTCGCTCATGGTAGCCGTGAGCCGCGGATGACCGGGCGAAGTTCGAATCGATCCCGCACTGCCGCCGATTGCTATTGGGTCGTGACACCCGGATCGGCATGGGCTCCATGCCGAGAAAGCATTTCTGCCGATATTGCCTCGTTGCTAACCTCTCCTCCAGTCACATTACTACTAGAGAAGACAGTCGTATGAACAGGCGAACGCGGCGAATTCACGGGCAGGGGGCTTGCTTTCCTCGGGCATCGCGAACTCCGACGGGGGCCCGCGGACGAAGGGCAGTGGGCTCGTCGAAGTGACGTGAGAGCATTTCGCGGCAGACCTCGAACCCGTCGCGCGGTGCAAGCCCAACTTCATCATGCTGCCGAAGGTCAACACTTCGCACGAGATCGAGCACACCACGCGCCTGCTGGACGCCCTTGCCCTTTGAACTGAACTCCCTTTAAGAGCCAACATGGAAATTGCCGTCGTCGGGGCCACCGGAAAAATCGGTGTCCAACTAACCCATAAGCTGCTGCGCGCGGGCCACCAGGTAAGGGCCCTCTTGCGGGGCGGTTCGTCCCTCGACGCCTTGGCGCAGGCCGGTGCGGAGCCATTCAAGGAAAGCTTCGGCACGGGTGCAGGAGAACTCGGCAAATTCTTCGAGGGCGCAGATGCCGCCTTCCTGATGGTGAAGACCGACTGGTCCAACGACATCCACGGGCACTATCCGACGGTCGGACGCCGCATCGTCGATCCAACACACACGAGCCCGAGTCTTTCAACACGTGGTGCGCCCGGGAGGCCTGACGCCTGGAAAGCGCGATCGGCATGATCCTGGCGCAAGCCGCGCACCTCGCCGGGAACTCGGTCAGTGTATTGGACCTGACCCAACCTGGCCCAGACCTGCGTTTGCGCTGCCTCAACTAACCCATTTCAACAGAAACCATCCATGCAACACCTGCCCGACCCCGCCGAAACCTTGGCCGCTTTGCTGCGCGATGCCGAGCAGCAACGCGCCCCCTGCACGCCCTTGCGGCACCGCGCCGAATCCCTCGACTGGCCGACCACCCAGGAGAACGCCTACGCCGTGCAGCGCATCAACGAGGCGCGCCGCATTGCGGGCGGCGACCGCGTCACGGGGCGCAAGATCGGGCTCACTGCCGCCAGCGTGCAGCGGCAGCTCGGCGTCGACCAGCCGGACTACGGCGCGCTCTGGAGCTCCACGGCCTTTGGCGACGGCGCGGAGATCCCGCTGGCCGGCTTCATCCGGCCCAAGGTGGAAGCCGAAGTCGCGATCGTGCTCGCCAAGGATGTAACGGCCGCCGACGCAACCTTGGCCGACCTCTTCGCGGCCACGGCCTATGCGGTGCCAGCGCTCGAGATCGTGGACAGCCGCATCGCGGCCTGGGACATTCGCCTGTTCGACACGATCGCCGACAACGCATCGGCCGCCGGCTACGTGCTCGGCGCCGACCCGAAGCGGCTGGACCAGCTGAGCCTGCGCGACGCCGGCATGACGCTGGCCGAAGATGGCCGGGAGGCGAGCTACGGCAGCGGAGGCGAGTGCATGGGCCACCCCCTGAATGCCGCCGTCTGGCTGACGCGGCAATTGGCCCGGCTCGGCACCCCGTTGCGCGCCGGCGACGTTGTGCTCACCGGGGCGCTCGGGCCCATGGTGACGATCAGCGGGCCCTCGTTGTTCGAGGCGCACATCGAAGGCCTCGGCCGCGTCGCGGCGCGGTTCACGTGACCCTACAAGGAAGCTCCATGGACAAGATCAAGGCTGCCATCGTTGGCAGCGGCAACATTGGCACCGACCTGATGATCAAGGCGCTGCGCGGCGCGCGGAACCTCGAGGTAGTCATGCTCGCCGGCATCGACACGAACTCGGACGGCCTCGCGCGCGCACGCCGCCTCGGCGTGGCAACCACCGACCAGGGCGTCGAGGGGCTCGCCCGCCACCCCGCCTTCGCCGACATCGACATCGTGTTCGACGCGACCTCGGCGGCGGCGCACACCCGCAACGATGCCTTCCTGCGCGAGCGCAAGCCGGCCCTGCGCATGGTGGACCTCACGCCGGCGGCCATCGGCCCGTACTGCGTCCCCGTCGTGAACCTCGACGAACACTTGGACGCACCGAACCTCAACATGGTCACCTGCGGCGGCCAGGCGACCATCCCCATCGTGCGCGCGGTCGCGCAGGTTGCGACCGTGCACTATGCCGAGATCGTCGCGTCAGTGTCGAGCCGCTCCGCGGGCCCGGGCACGCGGGCCAACATCGACGAGTTCACCGAGACCACCGCCCGCGCCATCGAAGTGGTGGGCGGGGCCCGACAGGGCAAGGCCATCATTGTCCTCAACCCCGCCGAACCGCCGCTACTGATGCGCGACACCGTCTATACGCTGAGCTCCGGCGGCGACGAGGCCGCGATTGAAGCCTCGGTGCAGGCCATGGTGGCGGCCGTGCAGCAGTACGTGCCCGGCTACCGCCTTAAGCAGGCCGTGCAGTTCGAACACATCCCGCGCGAGCAGGCGCTTCAGATTCCCGGCGTGGGACGGCTCGACGGGCTCAAGACCTCGGTGTTCCTGCAGGTCGAAGGCGCGGCACATTACCTGCCGGCTTATGCGGGCAACCTCGACATCATGACGAGCGCCGCCCTAGCGAGTGGCGAGCGCATCGCTGCGCGCCTGCTGGCCACCCGTGCCACGGCGAACGCGTAAGGAGATCCCCATGAATGGCAGAAAAATCTACATCTCTGACGTGACGCTGCGCGATGGCAGCCACGCCATCCGGCACCGGTACACAGTGGCGCAGGTGGCGCAGATCGCGGCCGCGCTGGATGCCGCAGGCGTCGACTCCATCGAGGTCGCCCATGGCGACGGGCTCGCCGGCTCCAGCTTCAACTACGGCTTCGGCGCCCACACCGACCTCGAGTGGATCGCAGCGGCGCGCCACGCCGTCCGCCGGGCGCGGATCGCCACCTTGCTCGTGCCAGGCATCGGCACCGTGCACGACCTGAAGGCCGCGCACGCGGCCGGTGCCAGTGTCGTGCGCGTGGCAACTCACTGCACGGAAGCCGACGTCGCGAAGCAGCACATCGAGACCGCGCGAGATCTCGGCATGGACACCGTCGGCTTCCTCATGATGAGCCACATGACCAGCGCGGCTGAGCTCGCGCAGCAGGCACTGAAGATGGAAAGCTACGGTGCCACCTGCGTGTACGTCGTTGACTCGGGCGGGGCGCTGGGCATGCAGGACGTGCGCGACCGGTTCCGCGCCTTCAAGGACGTGCTGCGCCCGGAAACCGCGACCGGCATGCACGCCCACCACAACCTCAGCCTCGGCGTCGCCAACAGCATCGTGGCCGTGGAGGAAGGCTGCGACCGCGTAGACGCCAGCCTGGCCGGCATGGGTGCCGGCGCCGGCAACGCGCCGCTCGAGGTCTTCGTGGCGGCGGCCGAGCGGCTGCACTGGAACCATGGCTGCGACGTGAGGGCGCTGATGGATGCGGCCGATGACATCGTGCGGCCACTGCAGGACCGGCCCGTCCGTGTGGACCGCGAGACGCTGTCGCTTGGCTATGCCGGCGTCTATTCCAGCTTCCTGCGGCATGCGGAAGTCGCCGCCGCGCGCTACGACCTGCCGGCCGTCGACATCCTGCTCGAACTTGGTCGTCGCCGAATGGTCGGCGGCCAGGAAGACATGATCGTCGACGTCGCCCTCGACCTTCTACGTTCGCGTGAAGCCGGACCCGTTGCCGCCGTCGCCGCGGCTATCGCCTGACCTCCGAAGATTCGCCACAGTACCTCCTGTCCATCGCCCTGGCCCGCGCCGCTTCGCTGCGCGTGTCGGGCGTCGGCGAGGCGAATTCGACGAACTCGAAGCCCATCAGACCCATGGGGTTGTCAAAAGGATCAGTCATTTTGTGTTGCTCGAAAATCAGGTTAGGGGTCCCAGCCTCGAACGCCTCAGGCATCAAACGAGTCGAACCCATAGACGACGACGGGGTTGTGCACCAGGATCCTGTGGACTTGAGATGGTTTCGCGGAGCGCAGGAGGAAGTCCAGCGTCGCAGCGTCTTCCGGCTTCTCCAACTGGGTGCCATGAGGCCAGTCTGAACCCCATAGCAGTCTTTCCGAGTGGAGCCCGACCACCGTTTCCAACATAGACGCAATGTGATCGTATGAATCAGCACCGCCTCGTGCGAAAAAATAAGGTGCCGAGAGCTTCAACCACACCCTTCCGCTGTCGAGCAGCCGGTGCAAGCATCTTTCGACGTCCGGTTGCAGGCGCTCATCCTCTCCGACACATGCGATGTGATCGAAGACAAGCTCCGCGGGCAGCGTGCCTAGCCTGTGCTCTAGTTCGAGAAGCTCCGACTGCGAAGCGTGAAGCTGGACATGCCAGCCGAATGGCGCCACGCGCTCAGCCACGGCCTGCATCATCTCGACGGCCGTGGTTCCACGCTGAGCCAGGTTGAAGCGAGCACCGCGAACGCCGACGTCACGAAGGTCCGATACCGTGCGCACGGTCGCATGCGCATTCGGCACCGCAACGCCGCGGCCATGGGGCCCGGCATCCCGCAGCGACTTGATCAGCACGCATTTTTCGACGCCGTAGATCGACGGTGTCACATTCACGAATCTCGTGAGTCCTAGGGAGATGGAGCGCGCCCATGTCGTCACTCGTGCTGCGTTGTCGCAGTCAGAGAGGGAAGCATTGCCGTCTACCGGCCGCGAGAAATGCGTGATTGATGGCGGAAGAGGGAACGAGCCTCTGACAAGGCCTCGTCGGTTGAGGAAAGGAAATCCGAGGAGTTCTTGAGGAACTCTCAAATCTTTTGGAAAGGCAAGCTGAGGCCGCCCCGCAAGGGGCGTTCTTGATCACAGCGCAGGGAAAAGTCCGCGGCGGACTTTGCATCGCGCCGGATCACCGGAATATTCATTGCCCGACAAGCACTTAGCGTAGCCGCCTTCGGCGGACTTTATTGTTGCGCAACACCTCAACATATTCATCGACGGCGACCAGGGCACCACCGGCCTGGACCTGCAGAACCGGCTCCGCGGCACGGAATTCCGCATCCGCACCTTGCCGACGGGCCTGCGCAAAGACCCGGCTGCCCGCCGCGACGCCCTCAACGCGTGTGACATCGCCATCCTTTGCCTGCCCGATGCCGCGGCGCGCGACGCGGTGGCGATGATCGAGAACCCTTCGGTGCGTGTCATCGACGCCAGCTCGGCCCACCGCACCAGCCCGGGCTGGGTCTACGGCCTGCCGGAGCTCGATGCACGGCAAGGCGAACGCATCGCCGCGGCATCGCGGGTCACCAATCCGGGCTGCTATCCCACCGCCGCGGTCGCGCTGCTTCGACCTTTGACGGATGCGGGCCTGCTGCCCGCCGACTGTCCGCTCGTCATCCATGCCATCTCGGGCTATTCGGGGCAGGGCAGGGCGGGGGAAGAAGCGCACGAGGCCGGGGCCGGGGCGCATTCGTTCAAGGTCTACGGCCTTGCACTGGAGCACAAGCACGTGCCGGAAATCGAGGCCTACGCCGGCCTGGCGCAGCGGCCTCTCTTCGTGCCGGCCTATGGCAGCTGGCGGCAGGGCATCGTGCTCACCATCGGATTGCACGCCCGATGGCTCTCGTCGGACGCGTCGGGCGCGCGCATCCACGAATGCCTTGCGGAACGCTACCGCGATGCGGCGCATGTGCGCGTGCTGCCGATGTCGACTGCCGAGCCGATCACCGAACTGGACCCGCAAGTCCACAACGGTTCGAACGACATGAGCCTGGCCGTTTCGTGCAATGAACGCACAGGGCAGATCGTCTTGAGCGCAGTGCTCGACAACCTGGGCAAGGGAGCCGCGGGTGCGGCCGTGCAGAACCTGCGTTTGATGGCCAGCGCCGATATCAGCTGATGAGCCGGTCGGCGCGCACCAGCAGCGACTGCGGCAGCTTGAGTCCGATCGCGTTGGCGGTCTTCTGGTTGAGCACCAGCTCGAAGGTCGTCGGCCGCTCGATCGGCAGGTCCGCGGGCCGGGCGCCCTTGGCGATCCGGTCGACATACGACGCCAGCCGCGCATAAGAGTCCACCAGCCGCGGGCCGTAGGTGCACAGCGCGCCGCTGTCCGCGAAGACCGGCCAGCCGGACATCACGGGCATCTTGCGCGCGATCGCGAAGTCGAGGATCTGCCGCCGGTTGGCCACCGCGAAGCTGTCGCTGAAGATCGACACCGCGCGTGCGGGCGAAGCGGCCATGGCATCCAGCGAGGACGCGAGCTCGCTGCGCGTCCGCGCCGGAAAGTACTCGGTACGCAGGCCGAGTTGCCTGGCCGCGCCGTCGGTGTAGTCGCGCTCGATGTGCGAGCCCGGATGTTCGGGGTTGGCCACGATGGCCACGTCGCGCAGCGACGGAACCATCTCGCGCAGGATTTCCAGCAACTTGCCGTTCATCTCGGCGGCCATCAGCGTGAGGCCGGTCATGTTCGACTCGGGGTGCGCGAGACTCTTCGCGAAACCGGCCGAGACCGGGTCACCGCTGAAGACGTAGGCCACCGGCACGGCCACCGGCAGGCCGCTCACGACGTTCACTGCCGGCCCGCCCTGCGCCAGCAGGATGTCGATGCCCAGGCCCTGGAGTTCCGCGACCTGTTCGGGGACGCGGTCGACCGAACCGTCGCCGTACCTGAACGCGATGGCAAGGTTCGGGCCTTCGACATGGCCCAGCCGGGCGAGCGAGGCGCGCAGCGCCGCGACCATCGGCGCCAGGCTGGCGGGCTCCTGGGCCGTGACCCATCCGAGGCGCAGCACCTTGTCGGCTGCGTATGCCCGCGAACTGTTCTGCGTCAACGCAAGGGCGAACGCGGTGCCCAGGACCAAGCGTCGTTTCATGGCGGGAGCGTGCACCATTGGTGGCGCCTGCGCAAGGCGCACCATCCACCTTGACGCGCCCCGGGTCGGCGCATACTGTGCCGTCGGTGAAGGACTCCCATGACGACGATCGTTTACCTGGGTGACGACAAGACGGTCTCGGTGGCCGATCCCGGCATGACGGTCCTCGACATCTCGATCGCCCACAAGATCCCGCATCTTCGGGAATGCGGCGGCAACGGGCGCTGCACGACCTGCCGGGTGCGCATTTGCGACGGCATCCAGAACGTCTCGCCGCGCACGCCGCGCGAAGCCGAGGTGGCCGAAGCGCGTCGCTGGGACAGGTTCACGCGGCTGGCTTGCCAGGCGCGCGTGGGCGGCGACGTGACGCTCGAGCGGCTGGTCAGGCATTGCGCGGATGTGTCGCGCCTGCAGCTGGAGCAGGCTTCGATCGCGCCGCCCGAGGAGCGATCGCTGGCGATCCTGTTCTGCGATATCCGCGGGTTCACGTCCTTCGTGGACAGCAACCTGGCCTACGACGTGGTGCACATCCTCAATCGCTTCTTCACGGCGATCGGCGATGCGATCCTGGTCAACAACGGCATCATCCACCAGTATGTCGGCGATCAGGTGGTCGGCCTGTTCGGGGTTGGCGCAGACCCCCTCGAAAAGAGCTGTCTCGACAGCCTGCGGGCCGGCTTGGGCATTCTCCAGACGCTGACTGATCTCAACGCTGCGCTGTCAGCCGAGTTCGGCGTGACCCTCGACATCGGCGTCGGAGCGCATTGCGGGCCGCTCGTCGTCGGGATGATGGGGCATCCGAGCCAGCTGCAGTTCACGGCCGTCGGGGACGCCATGAACGTCGCCAGCCGGATCGAAGACGCGAACAAGACGCTCGGGACCCGATTCCTGGTGTCGGAGATTCTGTTCGACCACGTCGCTCAGGTGCCCGTGCAAGCGCGGCGAACCCAGGCCGTGCTCAAAGGCAAGCGCGACACGTTCAAGCTGGTGGAAGTCATCGGCTTTGCCGCGCCGGACCCCGCGCTGCTGGTCCAGTCGACCATCGGCGTCCTGCTGCAACACCAGAAGCAATTCACGGCGCACCTCTATCGGCGCTTGTTCGAGCTGGACCCCGGGACGCAGCCCCTCTTTCGAGGCAACCTGGAGACCCAGGGCCAGATGCTCTCCCACATGCTCCAGTTCCTGGTCTACGCCATGAGCCGTCCCGAGACCATGAGGCTCGGCTTGCGGGACCTCGGACGGCGGCACGATGCCTACGGCGTCGCCGCCGGGCACTATCCGGCCTTCCGCCGGGCGTTTCTCGATTCGGCGCGGGAGGTGCTGGGCGAGAAGTACACGCCGCAAGTCGAAATGGCCTGGACGGACACGATCGACGTCATCGTCCAGGCGATGCTCGCTCGCCGCTGACTCGCCTGCGGTTCAACAGCAGCGGCACCAGCCCGATCGCGATGCCGCCCATGCCGACCGCGTTGGTCACCGCATCGAAGGTGGGGATGCTGTAGAGCGCAATGAAGAACAGGAACACGCCGCTGGCCGCCGGCCACCACACGTGGGTCACGGCCGCCCAGCCGGCCGAGGCCAGCGCACGGTAGTGCCAGGCGCAGGCCAGGCCCGTGAGGCCCAGGTAGAAGCAGATCTGGAAGCCGATCGCGGTGATCGAGTCCTGCAGGATCACGTTGATGGTGGGCAGGTACGAAGACACGAGCAGCAGCGCCAGCCCGGCGGCCCAGATGAAGAAGATCGCGACATGCGGCGTCTGCCAGCGCGGGTGCAGCCGCGCGTATCGCTGGTGCAGCGCGCCGTCGCGGGCCTTGGCGAACAGCATGCGCGTGAACTGCAGCATCTGGGTCTCGACCGTGCCCACCGTGCTGAGCAGCACGGCGAGGATCGCCACGTAGCCCCAGGTCTTGCCGAACAGCTTCTCGGCGATCGCGAAGATGACGTTGGTGTTGTAGTGCTGGATCTCCTCGTCACTCAGGCCCAGCAGGGTGATCGTGATGAACACGAGAAAGAACGCCATCAGGAACACCATGGCCCAGAAGGCCGCGCGGCCCGGCGTGCGGCCCGGGTCCCGGGTCTCCTCGCTGAGGTTCAGCGTCACGTCCCAGCCGTAGTAGAAGAAGATCGCCACCAGCGCGCCGTTGGCGAACAGCTTGGGCGAGAACTCAAGCGGCGAGAACCAGCGCCACGAGAAGGGGTGCGCCGGCGCCTTCGTGAAGACCGCGAACGCCGCCACGATGATCGCCAGCAGGATCACGGCCTCGATCAGCGTCAGCCCCACCTGCACGTAGCTGGTGAGCTTGATGCCCTTGACGACCACGGCGCTCACCGCGGTGAGCCACAGCGCGGCGATCAGCGTGACCCAGTGGACGTCGTTCATCAGCGCCGGCGCGAAGACCAGCAGGGTTGCGTTGGCGGCCGGGATCATCGCCGACACCATGAACACGCAGCACAGCACCAGCAGCGCCCAGCCGGCGAAGAAGCCCAGCGTGCGGCCGAACACCATGGCGACCCACGCATAGGAGGTGCCGGCACTGGGCAGCGCCCGGTTCATCTGGATGAACGCGAACGCGATGCCGAACATGATGAGGCCGCAGACCAGCACGCTGGCCGGCGACAGCACGCCCGCGGTCGCGATGATCGTGGAAGTGGTGATCTCGATGCTGTAGGCCGGCGCCGTGCCGGCGACGCCCATGACGACCGCCTCGGTCATGCCGAGCGAATTGGCTTGAAGACCGGCGGACTCGCGCATGCCCTGGTTGTACGCCGGCTGCGAGGGCGCCGCAACAGGCTATCTCTCGGCCTCCACGTGATAGGTCTGGATCGGCTCCGCCTTGCCCTTGACCAGCGCCGGCGGCATGGGCCGCAGCCGGAACTGGTCGTCCAGCGCGCGCCGGATGTCCTCCGTGACCAGCAGGTCGACTTCGTACCTGGCGGTCAGTCCTTCGACCCGGG
This sequence comes from Variovorax sp. 10N432, assembly GCF_056394465.1. Lineage (NCBI taxonomy): Bacteria > Pseudomonadati > Pseudomonadota > Betaproteobacteria > Burkholderiales > Comamonadaceae > Variovorax > Variovorax sp. 10N432. The sequence goes on along the minus strand of NZ_JBFTHX010000017.1, from coordinate 94,492 downwards.
AGGCGACATTGATGGGGTCGCCGGTCACGCTGAATTTGGAGAGGCCGGCGGTGCCGATCACGCCCGCCACCACCTCCCCGCCGTGGATGCCGATGCCGAAGCGCAGTTCGGGCAGGCCCCGCTCCCGCAGGGTGGCGTTGTAGCGCGCCAGGGCCGCGCGCATGTCCAGCGCGGCCAGCACGGCGTCGCGGGCCTGCCAGGGGTTGGCTTCCAGGGCGCCGAACAGCGCCAGCAGGCCGTCGCCCACGAACTCGGTGACATGCCCGTGGTGGTGGCCGATGGCGATCGTCATGTGGCGGAAGTAGTCGTTCAGGATGCCCACCGTCACGGCCGGGTCGAGCCGGTCGCACAGCGCCGTGAAGCCGCGCAGGTCGGCGAACAGCATCGTCACCTGGCGCCGCTCGGGCGCCAGGACGTCGCTGGCCTCGGTGAGCCGCTCCACCACGTCGGCCGGCACGAAGCGCTCGAACTGGCGCTGCAGCTGCTCGAGCCGATCGTCGGCGGCGAGCAGCAGCTTCTCGAGCTGCTCGTTCTGCCGGCGGCCGTGCAGTACGAGCACGGCCAGGCCCGACAGGGCGATGGCGCCGAGCGCGACGAGGATCCAGTCCAGCGCCGTCACTCCAGCAGCATGGCCAGCCGCACGGTCGCGTTGGCCAGCGACGCCACGCCGATGGCTTCCAGCAGCGCGGCAGCGCCCAGTTCGGCGCCGAGGGCGCGCGTCTTTTGCTGGATCGACGAAGGCTCGTAGTAGACCGTGTCGCGCGCCCACGCCAGGAGGCCGGCTTCGCCCTGCGCCAGCCGGGGCGAGCGCAGCGTCGCCATGGCGCTGTCGATGTCCGCCTGGCCGAAGCCGTCTTCGAGCAGCAGGCGCGTCGCCGCGGCTTCGCAATGCGGGCAGCCCAGCGTGCGCGCGACGACGGCGAACATCAGCGCCTTGGCGCTGCGGCTCAGCAAGCCGGACTCGAACGAGCCATCGAGCGCCGCCTTCATGATGGTGCCTGCCTGCAGGCCGGCCAGCGGCGCGACCACCACGCCGAAGGGGCCGGCCGCCAGGGTGGCCCGGTCCAGGGCCGCCGTTTCAGGCCGGCCCGGGCCGAACTTTTTCATCAGCGGCATGGCGAGCGCGAGCAGCCAGCGAAACGGTCCGGCGGCCATGCGCTCGAACTTCTTCTCGGGTGGGCAGGCCAACAGCGTGCTGACCCGGTTGAAGAAGCAGCCGAACGAGATCGCAAAGGCGATCTCGCCGATCTGCGCCGGGGTATAGCCGAGTTCGAGCAGGGCAGCCCGCTCGGCCGCGGCCGGGCGCGGCCTCGACCGCGCCAGGCTGCGGCAGAAGGCGATGTAGGCGCGTTCCTTGGCGTCCAGCTCGGCCATCTGGACGTCGCGTTCGACCTGCTGGATGAACGACTCGGAATAGCCCAGCAGCTTCATGTAGGCACGGTTCGCGCCGTAGCAGTAGCGGCACGAATTCTCCTGGGCCGTCACCATGCTGCCCATCCGGTGCAGCCGCTCGGGCAGCGCGGCGGGCATGTAGTTCGTCGCCTGGTAGGCGGCCTCGCGCAGCCAGCGGCTGGCCGCCACCCGGCGGTCGACCTCGAGCACCGGGGCGCCGCGGCGCTTGAGTTCGGCTTCCCATGCCGCGTCCGGCGCCGCCGGCAGGACGGGGTCGCTCCACTGGATCTCGCTCAGCAACACGGCCATGCACCACTCCACAGGAAACCGGACACCATGGCCGATCGTCGACCGGCCGGCCTGGATGGTAGCCAATACGGGCCGCCTTCGCTCGCCTCGCCGGCACCCGCGGACGGCCGCCGCCTCACTGCGGGCTGCCGCCGCCGGCGCTGAGTTCGGCCCAGTCGAGTTCCTGCACCAGCACCCGGTAGGCATCGTCGCCGATCACGTCGTCGCGGCGCATCTCGAAGGCGCGCTGGCGCGCCACCGCGATGGCGCGGCGCCGCAGCGGCCCGCCGGGTACTTCGTCGATCGGCGCCTCGTCGGCATGGCCCGAGTTCAGCTCGACGATCGCGCCGTACTCCTTGCGCAGCAGCTTGCCGGCCAGGCTGTCGTCGTGCGCGATCGCATCGAGCAGCGCGCGATAGGCATGCGTGCGGCCGAGCCGGATCTCGCGCCCCACCGGGTCGTCGTCGCTGAGCCCCATGCGGCGGATCAGCGGCGCCATCGTGAGGCCCTGCAGCACCAGCGTGCCCAGCACCACCGCGAAGGCGCAGAGCAGGATCAGGTCGCGGTGCGGGAACGGCGTGCCGTCGGGCAGGGTCTCGGGAATCGCGAAGGCGGCGGCCAGCGTCACGATGCCGCGCATGCCGGCCCATGAAAGCACGATGCCGCTGCGGAAGGCGCCCCGCCCATGCCCGGCCTGCGCGGCGCCGGCGGCGCGATGGCGTCGCAAGCTCAGTGCCTTGTAGCTCATCACCCAGACGAAGCGCGCGGCGACCGTCGTGCCAAGCACCACCAGCGCCGTGAGCACGGCGTCGGTGCGCGCGCCGCCAGCCTCGAGCCGCTGCCAGATCGGCCGCAGCTGCATGCCGATCAGCACGAAGGCGAACGCATTCAGCACGAACACCACCGCCTCCCAGACCGCGAACACCGGTACGCGCTGGCGCGCCGGCAGCTGGGCACCGCCGCTGCGCGCGACCGTCATCGCGTAGGCGACCAGCGTGAGGATGCCCGAGAGCCCGATCGCCTCGGCCGCGATCCAGACACCGAAGGTCAAGGCGAACTGCATGATGAGCAGCACCGGCACCTCGCGCACGCCGCTCATCAGCCGGCGCAGCGCCCAGGCGCAGCCCACGCCTGCCGCCAGGCTGCCGAAGAGGGTCAGCAGGAACACCGGCGCGAAGCTCGCGAAACCCAGGTGGCCGGCCATCACGGCCATGATCGCGAGGCGGTAGACCAACAGTGCGCTGGCGTCGTTCAGCAGGCTCTCGCCCTCGATGATCTTGAGCAGCTTGTGCGGCAGCTTGACCTGCCGCATGACGGCGGTCGCCGCCGCCGCATCGGGCGGCGCGACGATCGCGCCCAGCGCGATCGCCACCGGCCAGGACATGCCGGGCACCAGCCAGCGCGCCACCAGCGCGACCGCGATCACCGTGGTGCCGACCGCGGCGATCACCAGCCCGGCGATCGGCCGCCAGTGGGTGCGCAGGTCGCGCAGCGAGGTGTCGTAGGCGGCATCGACCAGCACCGGCGCCACGAACAGCGTCAGCGCCAGGTGCGGGTCCAGGGTCCAGTTGGGACTGTCGGGCACGAAGGCGAGCAAGGTGCCGCCGAGCGCGAGGAAGGTCGGATACGGCGCACCCAGCCGGCGCGCGAGCGCAGCCAGCAGCGCGGCGCCGAGCAGCAGCACGATGATCCATTCGAAGGTGGCCATGGTCGGGGCCGAGTATCCCTCACAGCAGATACGGAACCAGCGCCGCCACCCGCCGGCTGTAGGCCACGTAGGCTTCACCGAACTGCTCGCGCATCCAGCGCTCTTCCATGCGCAGCTTTCGCCACAACGCCCACAGCACCAGCGCGATCGCGGCGACGCCACCGAGGTCCCCGCGTGCGAAGCCGGAGCCCAGGAACGCCAGCAGCAGGCCCGTGTAGATCGGATGGCGGACGAAGCGATAGGGGCCGCCGGTGACGAGTTCGTGGTCCTGCTTGAGTGTCACCGTGCCGCTCCAGTTCCGGCCCAGGTACGCGCGCGCGGCCACGCTGAACAGCAGGCCCGCCAGCGTGACCGCCGCGCCGGTCCAGAAGGACCATGCGGCGCGCGGCAGGATGCGCACATCGAGCAGCGGGATCGGCGCATTCGGGCGCCACAGCAGGCCGATGGCCAGCGCCAGGGGGACGATGTGCAGCAGCCGGGAGCCCGGCGATTCGCGGCGCACCGTGGGCTTGACGTCGCGCGACATCACCCACCAATAGAGCGCCCAGCTCAGCCACATCGCCGGAAACAGGTACCGATAGACGAGGAGCATGGGAAACGCCAGCTGGTAACTCTCCTGGCCTGATTCTGCCCCTTCGCGGCCGCTTTCCTTGCTCGCCGAGGCCGCGCGCGGTACGCTGGGACCCGCGGGCGGGTGTCCCTGCCCGGGAGGCAAGGTCATGGCCATGTATGAACGCATCCTCGTTGCCACCGACGGCTCCGAGCTCTCGCAGCTGGCGGTCCACAGCGCCATCGATCTGGCCCTTTTGATGCAGGCCGAGCTGGTCGCCATCAAAGTGGTGCGCCGCGACCCCACCGGCTACTTCGAAGGATCGGTGCTGCTCGACCAGGCGGATGCCGATCGCCTGGGCGAGCAGTTCAACTTCGAGGCGCAGCGCGTGGTCGACGCGGTGAAGGCCACGGCCGATGCCAGGGGCGTGAAGAACACGCGCGCGGTCGTGGTTCAGTCGGAGCTGGTCTCCGAGGCCATCATCGAGACCGCGAGCCTGCACCACTGCGACCTGATCGTGATGGCCTCGCACGGCCGGCGCGGCGTGCAGCGCCTGCTGATGGGCAGTGAAACCCTGCAGGTGCTGACGCACTCGCGCATACCGGTGCTGGTGCTGCGCTGAAGGCTCTCATGTCTTGCTCGCGGCCTTCCTGCCGAGCCACCACCTGGCGATGCGGTCCGCCGGCCCGCGCACCAGCAGGTAGGGCAGGAACGCCAGGAAGAACACGACCACGATCGCCTCGCCGAGGTAGAAGGTGCCGACAGTCTTGAACTGGTAGACGGCGTCCAGCGCGAAGCCCAGGGCGATGATGCGCGAGGTGGCCTTGAAGCCTTCGCGCAGGCGGGCGCCGCGCTGGGCCGGATCACGCAGCAGGGCCCGGAAGTACGGCGTGCGGCCGGCGCGGGCATCCTTGACGCCGTCGAGGGTCGCGACCACGGCCGCCATGATCGGCTGGAAGATGAAGCGGAACGACTCGGGCCCGCTCGGACGCGAGAGCAGATCCGTCCAGACGCGGTGCAGCACCTCCTGCATTTCATTCATTCATTGACTCCGTGGCTTGCCGGCTTCACCCGCGCGCGGGTCAAGGCGGTCGAGCATGCCGGCGCGGCAGGGGTGCGTCAACGCCATTGTTGCGGCGTAGGAATTCGCTGACAGCAGAGGCGTCGACGGCGCGCGCAAAGCGATGGTCAGGGGCCTTGGGCCCGCCTATCATGCGGGCGACCCATCCTCCGACCCAAGACGCATGGACACCTCGAACACGCCTCTCGCCCCGACGCCGGCCACCGGCGTCAAGCCGCCCGCGCCCGGCATGGCCTGGATACCGGGCGGCACCTTCCTCATGGGATCTGACCGTCACTATCCCGAAGAGGCACCCGCGCACAAGGTCGCGGTCCAGGGCTTCTGGATCGACACCCACGCCGTGACCAACGCCGACTTCAAGCGCTTCGTCGACGCCACCGGCCACGTGACGCTGGCCGAGAAGCCGGCGCGGGCGGAAGACTATCCCGGTGCCGACCCGGCGATGCTGGTGCCCTCGTCGGTGGTCTTCCGCAAGACCGCGGGGCCGGTCGACATGGGCAACGTCCACAACTGGTGGACCTACCAGCAAGGCGCCGACTGGCGCCATCCGCGCGGTCCCGGCAGCTCGCTGCAGGGGCTCTGGAAGCACCCGGTGGTGCATGTCGCCTTCGAGGACGCCGAGGCCTATGCGGCCTGGGCCGGCAAAGCCCTGCCGACCGAGGCCGAATGGGAATTCGCGTCCCGCGGCGGCCTCGACGGTGCGGAGTACACCTGGGGCGACGAGTTCACGCCGGGCGGCAAGCACATGGCCAACACCTGGCAGGGCCAGTTCCCCTGGCAGAACCTGCTGGTCGACGGCTACGAGGGCACGGCGCCGGTCGGTTCGTTCCCACCCAACGGCTACGGCCTGTTCGACATGGCGGGCAACGTCTGGGAATGGACCACCGACTGGTACCAGGAGCACGGCAAGATCGAGCACGCCTGCTGCACGATGGACAACCCGCGCGGCGGCACGGCCGACGCGAGCCACGACCCGCGATCGCCCGAGCCGCGCATCCCGCGCCGGGTCATGAAGGGCGGCTCGCACCTGTGCGCGCCGAACTACTGCCATCGCTACCGCCCGGCAGCCCGGATGGCGCAGCCGATCGACACCATGACCTCCCACCTCGGCTTCCGCTGCATCGTGCGCGAGGAGCGCGCCCTGTAGGAAGGGGCGTGGCTGCCGCGACAGCGGGGTCGTCGATCGCGTTCAATACAGCCGGCTTCCGGACCAGAGCAGCGACAGCGCCGCCGCCGCGATCGCGACCACCGCCGAGACCAGCGCCACGACGCCCGTGAGCTCGGTGTCGCGGGTCAGCACCTGGACGCGCGAGCCGAGCTTCTCGTAGACGCTGCGCAACGCCTCCGCGGTGCCGGCATGGAAGTACTCGCCGCCGGTCATCCGTGCCACCTCGCGCAGGGTCGGCTCGTCCAGCTTCATGTAGATCGCCAGGCCGTCGGGCGTGGCGGTGTCGCCGTCCACCGTACCGAGCCCGACCACATAGATCCGGACGCCGCGATCGGCGGCCATCTTCGCCGCTTCGAGGGTGTCGATGCCGGTGGTGCGGCGGCCGTCGCTCAGCAGGATGATCGCGGCGGAATCGAAGGAGCCCGGCGCCACCGGCGTGATCTGCCGGGGCGGCGGCTTCGCTTTCTCGTCCAGGCTGCGCCCGCGCGGCCGGCTGCCGAATGTCATCTCGCCGAGGTCGATGCCCTGCTCCGGAAACAGCTCCGCCAGGCACAGGACGATGGCATCGCCCACCGCGGTTCCCATCTGCATCTGGAAGCCGTCGATGCTCGTCACGAGGCTGGCGCGGTCCAGCGTCGCCCGCTGCGCCACCTGGCTGCTGCCGGCGAAGGTGACGAGGCCGACCTCGATGTCCTTGGGCAGTTCGCGCAGGAACAGCTTCGCCGATTCCTGCGCGGCGGCGAGCCGGGTCGGCAGGACGTCGCTCACGCGCATGCTGAGCGACACGTCCATGGCCAGCATGATCGACGACCGTGCCCAGGGCAGCGGCACGCGCGCCACCGGCCGTGCCGCCGCGAGCAGCAAACCCGCGCAGGCCAGCAGGAACATCGCCGGCGGCACGTGCCGCCGCCAGTTGCGGCCTGCCAGCGCGTTGCGGACCAGCGCCAGGCTGCTGTAGTGCAAGGCTCTCTTGCTGCGGCGGCGCAGCAGCCAGACGTAGGCCGCCGGCAGCAGCGCAAGCGCCGGCAGGAACCAGAGGCAATCGGGCCAGAGGAAGGACATCGGCGGCGCCTTGGAGTTGGGCGGTGCGGCACTATCGTGCCCGCGCGGACGCGGTTTCGCAAGAACCGCGCCGCGGCGCCCGTCCGTCGCCTCAGGCCGCCCGCGTCGCCCCGTCGGCCTTGAACATCGCCCGGATCCCGCGCACGGCCTGCCGGATGCGGGCTTCGTTCTCGATCAGCGCGAAGCGCACATGGTCGTCGCCGTGGTCGCCGAAGCCGATGCCGGGGGAGACGCAGACCTTGGCCTTCTCGAGCAGGCGCTTGGCGAATTCCAGCGAACCCAGTTCGCGGTACGCGGGCGGGATGCGGGCCCAGATGTACATCGAGGCCTTGGGGAGCTCGACCTCCCAGCCGGCTTCGGTCAGGCCCTTGTGGAGCACGTCGCGCCGGGCCTGGTACTTGGCGGCGATTTCGCCGACGCAGGCCTGGTCGCCCTCCAGCGCCGCGATCGCGGCCACCTGCAAGGGCGTGAACATGCCGTAGTCGTGATAGCTCTTGATGCGCGCCAGCGCGGCCACCAGATCGGGGTTGCCGACCATGAAGCCGACGCGCCAGCCGGCCATGTTGTAGCTCTTGCTGAGGGTGAAGAACTCGACCGCGATGTCCTTGGCGCCGGGCACCTGCATGATCGACGGCGCCTTCCAGCCGTCGAACACGATGTCGGCGTAGGCGAGGTCGTGGACGATGAAGATGTCGTGCTTGCGGGCCAGCGCGATCACGCGCTCGAAGAAGTCGAGCTCCACGCACTGCGCGGTGGGATTCGACGGAAAGCCCAGCACCATCATCTTGGGCTTGGGGTAGCTGCCGCGGATGGTGCGTTCGAGTTCGGCGAAGAAGTCGACACCCGGCACCAGCGGCACCGAGCGGATGTCGGCACCCGCGATGACTGCGCCGTAGATGTGGATCGGATAGCTCGGGTCGGGCACCAGCACCGTGTCGCCGCGATCGAGGGTGGCGAGCATCAGGTGGGCCAGCCCTTCCTTGGAGCCGATCGTGACGATGGCTTCGGTGTCCGGATCGATCTCCACCTGGTAGCGCTGCTGGTACCAGTGCGAGATGGCGCGGCGCAGCCGCGGGATGCCCTTCGAGGCCGAGTAGCCATGCGTATCGGGGCGCTGGGCGACCTCGGTGAGCTTCGCCACGATGTGGGGCGGCGTGGCCCCGTCGGGGTTGCCCATGCTGAGGTCGATGATGTCTTCGCCGCGGCGGCGGGCGGCGAGCTTCAGCTCGGCCGTGATGTTGAAGACGTAGGGGGGCAGGCGGTCGATGCGCGCGAAGCGGCGCTTGCCGACAGAAGAGGACATGGTTGAATCTCACGTAAGCGCCCGGAACCGTCCGAGCGACGCAGGCCGCCATGTGGCGGCCCGATTCGATCATAGCCGCAGGTCAGCGGCGCCCTGAAACCAGCGGACCGCTCAGGCGCGCAGCGCCAGGTTGAGCTGGTCGACCACCTCGGCCCAGTCGGCATCCTCGCGGATCTCCTCGCGCAGGAACTGGGCCTGGGCGGGCGTCCAGAAGCTCGCGTCGGCCAAGGCCACCGCGTCGCTCAGCGGCCGGTGCTCGGCGATGAAGCGCTGGATCTCTGACTCCGTGCTGGGAAGCCCGAGCTGATCGAACAGGCTGTGGAAGGTGTGGTTGCTGAGGTCCATGGCGTGCGAGTCCGTGAGGTCGTTGCCCGAACCATAGCGCAAAGTGCGGCCCGCGTTGCGCGCGTTGTCAGGCGCCGCTGTGCTTGTCGGCACGGGCGAAGCGCTGGGCGACATAGCGCTCGGTCGCCGACTCGACTTCCGGCAGGTTTTCGTGCAGGCGCTTCAGCAGCCGGATCAGCGTCTCGTGCTCGGCCTCGCTCAGCACGGACAGGAAGACGCGCTCGCGTTCGAGCGCCACGCCGACGATCTGGTCGTGCAGGCGGCGTCCCTTCGGGGTCAGGGTCGCCATGCGCAAGCGGCCGTCCTTGGCATCGAGTTCGAGGGTGATCAGTTCGCGCTCCTGCATGCTCTTGAAGCAGCGGCTGACGGACGACTTGTCCATGCCGATGACCCGCGACACCTGCTGGGCCGAGATCGAGCCTTCGGTGGCCAGCAGCACCATGCAGCGCCAGGTCTCGATGCCGACATCGAACACGCGCAGGTAATGCTGGGAGGCACCGCGCGACAGCTTGTTGGCGATCCATGTCAGGAACGCCGGAACGTAGCGCTCGAGGTCCACGACCTCGCCGCCGGCGCCCATGTCCGGCGTGTCGGCTTCGGCCTGCGATGCCCGCGGGGGGCGTCGTGCCGTGGTGTTCGATGCTTTCGCCAAGCGCTTGCTGGCAGACATGGATGGCCCTCTTGGTTGTCTTGGATGTCGTTGCGATTGGAACATGCGGGTCGGCGCCGAGGCAGGGAAAACCCCATTTAGTTGGCATATCAACTAATTGATACGCCAACCATCCAAGGGGCAGCCGATCCGACGCCCCGCTTGCACGCCCATCCCATCAGGAGACCCCACATGCCCTTGTCCCGCCGCGCGCTCGTCTGCGCCCTCGCTGCTTCGTCCTTTGCTCTCGCCGCGGCGCCAGCGCAGGCCCAGAGCGTCAAGATCGGCATCGTCGGCCCCTTCTCGGGGCCGTTCGCCCACTACGGCGCCTTGTTCAAGGCGGCCGCGGAGGCCTATGTGGCGGGGCAGGGCGGCAAGCTCGGCGGCAGGGAGGTCGAGCTGATCTACCGCGACACCGGCGGACCGAATCCGGCCCAGACCAAGAGCCTGGTCCAGGAGCTGATCGTCAAGGACAAGGTCGACTACCTCGGCGGCTTCGTCTTCACGCCCAACGCGCTGTCCGTGGCTCCCCTGATCCAGCAGTCGCAGACGCCGACGGTGATCTTCAACGCCGCCACGTCGTCCATCACCGAGAAATCCGACTACTTCGTGCGCACCGGCTACACGCTGTGGCAGGTGACGGTGCCGCTGGCCCGGTGGGCGGCGAAGCAGAACATCGCCAGGGTCGTGACGGCGGTCACCGACTATGGCCCGGGGCTGGACGCCGAGGCCGCGTTCAAGAGCGAGTTCACCAGGCAGGGCGGCACGGTGGTGGAGTCGATCCGGATGCCGATCGCGACCACCGACTTCAATCCCTTCGTCCAGCGCATCAAGGCCAGCGGGGCGCAGGCGGTCTACACCTTCCTGCCCGGCGGCCCGCCCAACCTGGGCTTCATCAAGGCCTACAACGAGAACGGACTGGCCAAGTCGGGCGTGCGCTTTCTCGGCACCGCGGAGACCGACGAGTTCGACCTGCAGAAATTCGGCGACAGCGCGGTGGGGCTGACCACCGCCTTCCACTACTCGGGCGCGCACGACTCGGCCGCCAACAAGGCTTTCGTGGCCGCCTTGAAGAAGCAGGATCCGGGCGCCGCCGCCAACTACGCCTCGGTCGGCGCCTGGGACGGCATGCACGTCATCCAGAAGATGATCGAGGCCACCGGCGGCCGGAAGGATGGTCCGAAGGCCATCGCCACCGCGCGCACGCTGCAGTGGGAGAGCCCGCGCGGACCCGTGCGCATCGACGGCAAGACCCGCCACATCACGCAGGACGTGTACCTGCGCCAGGTCGAGAAGGTCGGCGGGGTGCTGGTCAACAAGGAAGTCGAGAGCTTCGGTCCGCAGGTCGACCACGGCCTCGCCCAGTGAGCCCGCTGCCCTGACATGACCGTCCTCTTCAACATCGCCGTCGACGGGCTGGCCTACGGCATGGTGCTGTTCGTCATCGCCGTCGGGCTATCGCTCACGCTCGGCCTGATGCGCTTCATCAACCTGAGCCATTGCGCCTTCGCCATGGTCGGCGGCTACTGCGCCGCATTCCTGGTGCGCCAGGCGCAATGGAACTTCTGGCTCGCGGTGCCGGCGGCCGTCATCGCCACCGCGGCGCTGGGCGCCGTGCTCGAGCTGCTGGTGCTCAGGCACCTGTACCGGCGCAAGGAGCTCGACCAGGTGCTCTTCACCATCGGACTGAGCTTCTTCCTGATCGCGGCCACCAACGCGCTGGCGGGTCCGCAGGTGCAACTGATCCCGCTGCCGCCCGGGCTGGCCGGCTCGGTCGACCTGGGCTTTCGCACCCTGCCGGCGCAGCGCCTGCTGGTGATCGGCGCCGGACTGGCGGTCGCGGGCGCGGCGGCATGGACCGTCGCGCGCACCCGCTTCGGCATCTGGCTGCGGGCCGCGGTCGATCACAGCGGCACGGCCTCCAGCCTCGGCATCCCGATCCGCGTCGTGCAGTGCGCGAGCTTCGCCGCCGGCGCCGCGCTCGCGGGCTTCGGCGGCATCCTCGGTGCCGAGCTGATGCCGCTGGAGCCGTACTACGCGCTCAAGTACCTCGTGCTGGTGCTGGTGGTGGTGGCCGTGGGCGGCATGGGCAGCATCGCAGGGTCGCTCGCGGCGGCGGTCGTGCTCGGCCTGATCGAGACCGCCAGCAAGTACCTCGCCTCCGACTGGGGCAGCCTTTTCTTCTTCCTGGCCATGGCGGCGCTGCTGGCCTGGCGTCCCGACGGATTGCTCAAGCGATGAACACCTCCACCACGCTGCAGGGGCCGGCCGAGGCCCCATCCGAAGCGCGGCACGCCGCCGCGCCGCGCTGCCGGCCGGCCTGGCGCGCCCCCCTGATCGTGCTGGCGCTCGGCGCGCTGGCCTGTGCGCTGCTGCCGGAGCAACTGGGGCTGATGACCCGCATCTTCGTCGCCGCCCTGTTCGTGCTGTCGCTCGACCTGGTGGTCGGCGTGGCCGGACTCGCGACCCTGGGGCATGCGGCCGTCTTCGGCACCGGCGCCTACGCGGCCGGGATCTTCGCGCTCAAGGTGATGCCCGACCCGTTGGCGGGTCTGGCCATCGGCATCGGCGCCGGCGGCCTGCTGGCGCTCGCCAGCGGCGCCTTCCTGCTGCGCTACCGGGGCTTCACGTTCCTGATGCTGACGGTGGCCGTGGCGCAGATCGTCCTGAGCCTGGCACAGAAGGCGCGCGACTGGACCGGTGGCGACGACGGGCTGTCCGGCTTCACGGTCGGGCCGCTGCTGGGCCGCTTCGCGTTCGACCTGGAGGGCCGCGTCGCCGCCTTCTATGCGCTGGCCGTGCTGGTGCTCCTGTACTACGTGGCGCGCCGCCTGGTGGACTCGCCCTTCGGCCTGGCCGTGCGCGGCATCCACGAGAACCGGGCCCGCATGGCGGCGCTGGGGACGCCGGTCTACCGGCGGCTGCTCGCCATGTACACCGCCGCGGGTGCGATCGCCGGTGCGGCCGGCGCGTTGTCGGCGCAGACCAACGCCATCGTGGGTCTCGACAGCCTGTCCTTCGCGCTGTCGGCCGAAGCCCTGGTGATGCTGATCCTCGGCGGCGCCGGGCGGCTGAGTGGCGCACTCGTCGGTGCGGTCGTGTTCACCCTGCTGCACCACACGGCGGCCTCGATCAATCCGTACCACTGGCTGTTCGTGGTGGGCTTCATGCTGATGGCGGTGGTGCTGGTTTCGCCGGCGAAGGCCTGGGGCTGGCTGCGTCGCCGCGCGGGAGCTGCATCATGAGCCTGCTGCTGGACATCCGCGATCTGGACAAGCGCTTCGGCGGCCTGCACGTCACGCGCGGCGTGTCGTTCCAGCTCCACGCCGGCGACCGGCTGGCCCTGATCGGCCCGAACGGCGCCGGCAAGACGACGCTGGTCAACCAGGTCAGCGGCGTACTGCGGTCCGATGCGGGCGAGATCTGGCTGCGCGGCGAGAACGTCACCCGCCTGGGGCAGGCCCAGCGCGTTCGACTCGGCCTCGCGCGCACCTTCCAGATCACGACGCTGGCGCCGCAGCTCCCGGTGCAGCGGCAGATCGAGATGGCGCTGTTCGAGCGCGAGGGCCTGGGCGGCCGTGCCTGGCGCAGCGTGGACGCCTATCCGGCGCTGAACGCCGAGGCGCAGGCGCTGCTGCAGCGCTTCGGCCTGCGCGCCCATGCCGCCACGCCGACCGAGGACCTGGCCTACGGCGAGCAGCGGCTGGTCGAGATGGCACTGGCGCTCGCGCTGCGTCCGAAGGTGCTGCTGCTCGACGAACCGATGGCCGGGGTGCCCAGGGGCGATGGCGCGCGGCTGCTCGCGGCGCTCGATTCGCTGCCCCGCGACCTGGCCGTGCTGATCATCGAGCACGACATGGACCTGGTGTTCCGCTTCGCCAGCCGCATCGTGGTGCTGGCCGAGGGGGCCGTGCTGGCCGACGGCAGCCCCGACGACATCCGGCGCGACCCGAAGGTGCGGGCCGCCTACCTGGGGACTCCCGCATGACCGAAGCGATGCTGAAACTGGAAAGCCTGAAGGCAGGCTACGGCCCGACGACGGTGCTCGACGGCCTGTCGCTGGCCGTGGCGCCGGGCGAGCGGGTGGCGATGGTCGGACGCAACGGGGTGGGCAAGACCACGACCTTGCGCGCCATCATGGGCCTGGTGCCGCTGGCCGGCGGCCGCATCGAGTTCCTGGGCGAAGACATCTCGCGCCTGAGCCCCCACCAGCGCGCCCGGCGCGGCCTGGGCTACGTGCCCCAGACGCGCGACATCTTTCCGTCGCTCACGGTCGAGGAGAACCTGCTGGCCGGGCTCAAGCACCGTCCGCGCAGCGCCGTCGACGAGGCCTATGCGCTGTTCCCCCGGCTGGCCGAGCGGCGGCGCAACGGCGGCACGCAGCTGTCCGGCGGCGAGCAGCAGATGCTGTCGGTGGCTCGCGCGCTGCTGGGCCGACCCCGGCTGATCCTGCTCGACGAGCCGCTCGAAGGGCTGGCGCCGCTCATCCGCCAGGAGTTGCTGAACGCCTTCCAGGCGATGAGCCGCGAGACCGGCATCGCCGTCGTCATCGTCGAGCAGCAAGTCGACGAGGCCCTCAGGTATGCCCGTCGGGCGCTCGTCCTCGACCACGGCACGGTCGTCCACGAGAGCGATGCGCAGGTCCTGCTGCGCGACACCGAGACGCTCGACCGGTGGGTCGGCATGGCCGTGCATTGAGCAGCGTCGACTCCCATCCCAACCCATCTCAGGAGATTTGCATGAACACCGCCTCCATCCCGATCGGCAGCATCCGCAAGAGCGGCGCTGTCGCCCGTTTTCCGCTCGACCGCTGGTACGTCGCCGGCTTCTCGTCGGAGCTCCAGGACCAGCCGATCGGCCGCACTTTCCTGAACCAGAAGGTGGTGCTGTTTCGCACCGGCAGCGGCGAGATCGCCGCGCTCGAAGACCGCTGCTGCCATCGCTCGCTGCCGCTGTCGTGCGGCACGGTGGAAGCCGACGGCGTGCGCTGCGGCTACCACGGCCTGCTGTATGCGCCCAGCGGACAGTGCCTCGAGATCCCCGGGCAGGAGCGCATTCCGTCCAAGGCCAGGGTGAGGTCCTACCGGGTGGTCGAGAAGGACCGGATCGTCTGGATCTGGATGCCACGGGACGAAGACTCGGCCCCGGCCGTGGAGCCGCCCGACTACCCCCACCATGACGATCCGCGCTACAAGTTCGGCAGCGGCATGTACCACTACAAGGCGCCCTGGCAGCTGATCCACGACAACCTGCTCGACCTGAGCCACCTGGGGTACGTCCACCTCAAGACCATCGGCGGCAATGCGCGGCTGCACATGAACGCGCCGATGAAGGTGACGCAGGACGGCGACACGGTCAAGGTGGTCCGCCTGATGCCCGGCTCGACGCCACCCCCCACCTACCGCGCCGCCTGGCCCTTCGGCGACACCTGCGACCGCTGGCAGGAGATCGAGTTCCACGTGTCGCACCTGGCGATCTGGACCGGGGCCATGGAGCCCGGATCGGGCGCCATCGACGATCCGCGGCGGGGCGGGTTCCACATGCGCGGCTTCCACGGCATCACGCCGGAGACCGAAGACACCTGCCACTACTTCTGGAGCATGGCCAGCAACAAGCACCCCGACATGCCCGAGAACATCGACACGGTGGTCGAGCAGACCGCCTACACCTTCGACGAAGACCGGGTGGTCATCGAAGACCAGTACCGCAACATCGCCGATTTCGGCGATCGCAATTCGTGGATGGACATCCACGTGGATGCCGGCGCCAACCGGGCCCGCCGCATCGTGGAGCGGCTGCTGGCGGACGTCCGGCCCGAGGAGGTGGCCGGATGACGACCGCGACGCTCAGGGTCCGGGTGAGCGCCAGGCGCGAAGAAGCCAGGGACATCGCGAGCTTCGAGCTGGTCGCGGCCGACGGGCGGGCGCTGCCCGCCTTCTCGGCCGGCGCGCACATCGACGTCAAGGTGGGGGACGGACTGGTGCGCCAGTATTCGCTCTGCAACGATTCGTCCGAGACCCACCGCTACCTGATCGCGGTGCTGAAGGACTCGGCGACGCGCGGCGGCTCGAAGGCGATGCACGAGCGTGTGCGGGTCGGCGACGAGCTCGAGATCAGCGCGCCACGGAATCACTTTCCGCTGGCGCACGAGGCTCGCCGCAGCGTCCTGCTCGCGGGAGGCATCGGGGTGACGCCGATCCTCTGCATGGCCGAACGGCTGGCGGCGGCGAGCGCCGATTTCGAGCTGCACCATTGCACCCGCTCGCCGGAGCGCACCGCGTTCCGCGAACGGATCGCCGATGGCCGGTTCGGGTCTCGCGTCCACCATCATTTCGACGACGGCCCGCCAGAGCAGAAGCTCGACCTGGCGGCCTTCGTCGCGCGCCAGGAGGGCGACACCCACCTGTATGTCTGCGGGCCGAAGGGCTTCATGGACGCCGTATTGAACGAGGCGCGCTCGCAGGGCTGGCCCGAGACGCGGCTCCACTACGAGTTCTTCGCTGCCGGCCCGGTCGACCGCGCGAACGACCACGGCTTCGAGGTGCAGGTCGCCAGTTCGGGCCAGGTGGTGGCGGTGGCGAAGGACGAGACCGTGGTGCAGGCGCTGGGCAGGATCGGCATCGAGGTCCCGACCTCGTGCGAGCAGGGGGTCTGCGGCACCTGCATCACGCGCGTGCTCGAAGGCGTTCCGGATCACAAGGACGTCTACTTCACGGCCGACGAGCAGGCCGCCAACGACCAGTTCACGCCGTGCTGCTCGCGCTCGAGGTCGCAGCGGCTGGTGCTCGATCTCTGAGCACGCGGATCAGGGCTGGCTGGGCCAAGATCGAGACGGCGAGCAAGTAGCCGGCGCCCGCGCTGCCTCTGTTTGCGGACTGCGGATCTCGACCTGCATCTGGGTCTCGACCCAACGCACCAGCTCGCTCACGCTGACGCCCGGTCCGCGCGCCAGGCTCGCGGCCTGCCACAGTTGCTGGCCGGCGCTGCTGATCGGCGCCGGCAGGCCCTGTTCGCGCGCCAGGTCGACCGCGATGCCCATGTCCTTTAGCATCAGTTCGAGCTTGAACGGATCGTCGAAGCTGCGGTTCAGCACGCGCTGGTGGATGTGGGTCCGCGTGATCCACGAGCCGGCGGTGCTTTCGTTCATCACCTCGGTCATCACGGCCGGATCGAGACCGGCGCGCGTGCCGATCGCCAGGCCTTCGGCCGTGGCCGTGAGCGTGATTGCGGTGACGAGATTGTTCAGGCACTTCATCGTGTGGCCGGCGCCGAGAGGGCCGAGGTGGAAGGTCGCGCGGCCCATCACTTCGAGCAGGGGACGCACCCGGTCGACCGCCGCCTGCGCGCCGCCAACCATGAAGACCAGCTCGGCCGCCTGCGCGCCCCAGGCCGCGCCCGAGACCGGCGCGTCGACCATCGCGATGCCGTGGGCATCGAGCCGCGCCGCGGTCTCGCGCGTGATCCAGGGCTCGGCCGACGAGGTGTCGAGCAAGAGTGCGCCCGGCTGCCAGCCGGACAGCAGGCCGTCGCTCGCGAACACCACCTCGCGCACCACGCGGCCATTCGGCAGCATGGTGACGACGATGTCGCTGTGGCGAGCGACATCGGCCGTGGTCGCGCGCGCGCTGATGCCGGCCTGCGATTCGGCGAGCGCCTGCGAAACGCTCGCGAGTGTGTCGAAGACGGAGACCGCATAGCCGGCCTTGGCGAGATGCCCGGCCATCGGCCCGCCCATCACGCCGAGGCCGATGAAGCCGATGCGGGGGCGGGCGGCGTCGCTGCCGGCCACCATCGAGGAAGAAGTCGAAGTCATCGAAGCGGTACCCATGGCGTCAGTCCAGGCGCACGCCGGAGCTCTTGATGACCTCGCCCCAGTGCATGCTCTCGCTGCGCGCCAGGTCGCGAAATTCCTTCGGCGTGCCGGGGAGCGCCTCGAAGCCCCACTCGCCAAACACCTGCTGGATGCGAGGCGCTTGCATCGCCTTGCGCAACTCGGCGTTGAGGCGGTCGACCACATCGGGCGGCATGCCCGCGGGCCCGATCAGGCCGTGGAACGCAAAGGCATTCACCTGTGGATATCCGAGCTCTGCGAACGTGGGCACATCGGGCAGCGCCTTGGCGCGCTGCGGTAGCGCGATGGCCAGGGCTCGCAGCTTGCCGTCCTTGAGATAGGGCAGCGCGGCCGTGAGGTCGAGCATCATGACCTGCACCTGGCCGCCCATCATGTCCTGCATGGCGGGCGCGCCACCCTTGTAGGCGACGTGAGTCAGGCCGAGGCCCGCCTTCTGCTTGAAGAGCTCCATCGCCATCTGGTGCGGCGTGCCGATGCCGGGCGAGGCGTAGTTGAGTTTGTCGGGGTTGGCCTTGACGTAGCTCACGAACTCCGCGAGCGACTTGCCGCCCGTGAAGTCGGGCCGCACCACGAGCGCCAGCGGGATGCGGCCGATGGCGCCGATGTAGGTGAAGTCGCTGGCCGGCTTGTACGGCAGCTTGCCGAACATGTGCTCGTTGAACAGCAGCGCCGCATTCTCGGCCTGCATGATCGTGTAGCCGTCGGGCTTGGCTTGCATGAGGGCCGCGACCGCGATGTTGGTCGAGGCACCCGGCCGGTTGTCGATCACGATCGGCTGGCCCAGCGACTGCTGCATCGCCTCGGCGAGCTGCCGCGCGATGCTGTCGGTGCCGCCGCCGGCGGCATAGGGAACCAGCCACTTGACAGGCTGGTTCGGGTAGTTGCCCTGAGCCAGGCCAGAGCTGGCGGCGGCGGACAGCAGCAGGCTCGAGGCCAGCAGGCGGATCAGTCTCTTCATGGTGCTTTGTCTCTCGTGGATGGAATGGATGAACGAATGCGTGGGGTCGTTCGGCAGGTGCGGGCAAGCTGCGTCAGTGGAGGCCGCCCACGGGCACGGGCGTGTCGACGGACGGGCTCGATGCGGTCGGGTACACGAATGTCTCTCTCTGCTTCTCCGAAAGGGCGACAGCGATTGGGCCTTCCTTCTGCTTATGAAGCAATCGAAGAAATTTCATCGATTGATGAAGCCGTCATATGAATTCGAGCTCGCGCCGGCGGCCACCTTCGTGGCCCGGCGCTGCGCCCCGTTCACTTCGGAATGCTGATCACCTGCGGCTGCGTCACCGCCTTGAGGCCCTCGGCGCCGAACTCCACGCCCCAGCCCGAGCCCTTGACGCCGCCGAAGGGCACCATCGGGTGGATCGCGCCGTGCTGATTGATCCACACGGTGCCCGCCTGCAGACGCACGGCAACCCCGCGCGCCTTCTCCACGTCGGGCGACCACACCGATGCGCCGAGCCCGACGTCGAGCCGGTTCGCGCTCGCGATGGCATCCTCGACCTCCCGGTACTTGATGATCGGCAGCACGGGTCCGAACTGCTCTTCGTCCACCAGCGCGGCACCGTCGGCGAGGCCGGTCACGAGCGTGAGCGGATAGAAGTTGCCGGCGCCTTCGCGCGCCTGGCCGCCGCAGACGATCTCGCCACCGCCGCGGCGCGATGCCTCCACCAGTCGGCTCACCTTGTCGAACTGCATCCGGTTCTGCACCGGCCCCATGACGACGTCGGCGCCGAAGCCGTCGCCCATGGGCATCGCGGTTGCGATCTTCCTGAGTTCGTCCACCACCGCATCATGCAGTGATTCCGGCACGTACAGGCGCTTGATGGCCGCGCAGGTCTGTCCCATGTTGATGAAGGCGCCCCAGAAGAGGCCCATCGCGATGGCCGCAGGGTCCGCATCGGCCAGCACGATGGCCGCGTCGTTGCCGCCCAGTTCCATGGTCGTGGGCGTCAGATGGCGCGCCGCGATCGCGGTGATCTTGGCGCCGGTCGAGCCCGAACCCGTGAACATGATCTTGTCGATCTGCGGGTTGTCGACGAGCGCGGCACCGACTTCGCCCGGACCACTCACAGTGTTGAGCACGCCCGGCGGCAGTTGTTCGGCCATGATCCGCACCATCTCGAGCGTGCCGATGCTGGTGTATTCGGATGGCTTGATGACCACCGTGTTGCCGGCCCGCAGCGCCGGCACGATCTGCCAGATGGCGATCAGCAGCGGCCAGTTCCAGGGCGCGATGGCGGCAATCACGCCGTAAGGCTTGCGGTGCACCTCGTAGCGGCGACCATCGTCTTCGAACACGGTCTCGACCGGCAGTTCGAGGCTGGCGGGCACACGGGTCCAGGCCTCGCAACCGGCCAGTTCGAACAGCGCGCCCGGCACCTGGTCCGGCCCCAGTCCGCCCAGCGGCTTGCCCTGTTCGCGCGTGACCCATTCGGCGAGGTAGGTTGCATTGCTCTTCAGCGCGTCGGCCACGCGTTCGAGATGCTCGCGTCGCTTGGCATCGGGAAGCGCGCCCCATCCCGGCTGAGCCGCCTTGGCGGCAGCGATCGCCTGAGCGATCTGCGCCGGCTCGGAATGCGGCACCAGCCCGATCGCCTCGCCGTTGGCAGGGTTCTTCGATTCGAAAGTCCTGGTCGATGGGACGGCGTGGCCGTCGATGGTGTTCGTGAACGATTTCAATTGCTTCTCCGGTTGAGTGTTTTTCAGACGCCCAGGTAGGCGTTGCGGACCGCTGGGTCCGCGAGCAGCGCACGGCCGGTGCCGCTGTGCACGATGCGGCCGGTCTCGAGCACGTAGCCACGGTCGGCCACGGTCAGGGCGGCGGCGGCGTTCTGCTCGACCACGAGAATGGTCACGCCCTGTTCGCGCAGCCGCGTGAGGACCTCGAAGATCTGGTCGATCAGCAGCGGTGCCAGACCGAGCGAGGGTTCGTCGAGCAGCAGCAGCTTGGGCCGGCTCATGAGCGCCCGGCCGATGGCCAGCATCTGCTGCTGGCCGCCCGAGAGATCGGAGGCGACGCGGCGGCGCATCTCGCCCAGCACCGGGAACATGGCGTAGACCATGTCGGTGTCGGCCTCGATCTCAGGGTCCTTGCGCCGGTAGGCGCCCAGGCGCAGGTTGTCGGCCACCGAGAGGGGCTTGAACACCTGCCGGCCCTCGGGTGCATGGCCGAGACCCAGACCGACGCGACGGTGCGGGCTGATCGCGTCGAGCTTCGCGCCTTCGAGCCAGACGCTGCCGCTCTGCTGCAGGTGCAGGCCCGAGATGGTGTGCATCAAGGTGGTCTTTCCCGCGCCGTTGGCGCCGAGCAGCGCCACGATCTCGCCGGCGCGCACCTCGAGCGTCACGTCCTTGAGCACCGACACCCGCCCATAGGCGGTACACAAGCCTTCAACCCGCAGCATGGGCCAGCTCCTTTCCGTGGCTACCGAGGTAGGCCGCGATCACGTCCGGGTTGTCGCGCACCGCTTGCGGCGTACCCTGGGCCAGGATGCGGCCCTGGTTCAGCACCAGCACCTGGTGCGAGAGCCGCATCACCATCTTCATGTCGTGCTCGATGAGCACCACCGACACTTCGCCTGCGATGCCGCGCAGCATGTGTTCGATCTCCTCGGTCTCGACTGCGTTGCAGCCGGCCGCCGGCTCGTCGAGCAGCAGCACCTTGGGCTCGCTGGCCAGTGCGCGCGCGATCTCGAGTCGCTTGAGCACGCCGTACGAGAGGCTGCCGGCCAGCGCGTGCGCATGGACGGCGAGGCCGGTGCGCTCGAGCGCCGCCATGGCGCGCTCGCGGCTCTGCCGGTTTTGCCGGCCCACCGAAGGCAGGCGCAGCAGATCCTCGAGCAGCGTCGTGCTTTCCCAGCGCGCGCGGCCGACCATGACGTTGTCGAGTGCGGTCTGCTGTGGAAAAACCTGCAGGTTCTGGAAAGTGCGCGACATGCCCTTGCGTGCGAGCCGGAACGGCGGCAGGCCGCTCACGTCTTCGCCGCCCATGCGCACGCTGCCCGAGCGCGGCGTGTAAAGGCCGGACACCATGTTGAAGAGCGTGGTCTTGCCCGCGCCGTTGGGCCCGATGATCGACAGGATCTCGCCGCTCGGTGCGTCGAAGGAGACGCCGTCCACCGCGACTACGCCGCCGAAGGCGATTCCCAGGTCCCTGACTTCGAGTGCCGCGTTCATTTCACGGCCCTCCGCAGCAGTTGGCTCAGCGCGGGCACGATGCCCTGCCGCAGGAAGATCATCGACAGCATGATGATCAGGCCGACCGCGATGTCCTGATAGTCATGGAAGGATGCAAGAAGCTGCGGCAGCAGGGTCAGCAGCGCCGCGCCGACCAGCGCGCCGAAGGGCGTCGCGGCACCGCCGATCACCACCATCGCGACGAATTCGACCGAAGTCATGAAGCCCGCGAGGTCGGGCGTGATGAAGCCGTTCATGAGGGCGAGCGTGCTGCCGGCCACCGCCGCATAGACCGATCCGATCACGAAGGCCTGCAGCTTGCGCCGCGCCACGTCCACGCCCATGCTCGCGGCCGCCACCTCGCTGTCGAGGATCGCGCGCAGGGCGCGGCCGGTAGGGCTGTCGCGCAGCACCACCGCGATGGCGACGCCGGCGATCATGAGCGCGGCGCTGATCCAGTACCAGACGATGGGCGATTCGAGCGCAAAGCCGGCGACGCTGAGCCGCTTGACGTCCATGCCGTCGGGGCCGCCGGTGAGCGCGACCTCGCTGGTGATCACGAGCCCGATCAGCAGCGAGAAGCCCAGCGTCGCGATGGCCAGATAGTGGCCTTTGAGCCGCAGGATCGGCTTGCCGACCAGGTAGGCGATCAATCCCGCCAGCACGATGCCGCCGAGCGCCGCCACCATCACCGGCACGCCGTAGCGCGCCGGCAGCACGGCGCTGGCATAGGCGCCGATGCCGAAGAAGCCCGCATGGCCCAGGCTGATCTGACCGGCCATGCCCATGAGGATGTGCAGGCCGATGGCGGCCAGCCCCATGATCCACACCAGCGCCGCGATGCGCATCACATAGCTGGAGCCGGCGACCACGGGCAGCAGCGCCACGATCACCACCAGCAGCGCGAGGCTGCGCCAGCCGGCGCCGGAACCTTGAAGTGCTTTCATACGCGGTCCACCAGTTTGCTGCCGAGCAGGCCGTTGGGCATCACCAGCAGCATCAGGATCAGCGCGATGAACGCGACGCCGTCCTTGTAGACGGAAGTCACGTAGCCGGCCGCGCCCGCCTCGAGCAGGCCCAGCAGCAGGCCGCCAAGCACTGCCCCCACCGGATTGCCGAGGCCACCGAAGATCGCGGCCGAGAAGCCCTTGAGCGCCAGCAGCGCACCGATGTCGTAGCGCGTCAACGTCACGGGCGTGACCAGGATGCCCGCGATGGCGCCGAGCGCGGCCGAGAGGCCGAAGGCGAGCACCAGCACGAACGAGATGTTGATGCCCACCAGGCGCGCCGCCAGCCGGTTCGCCGCGCTCGCACGCAGGGCTTTGCCGGTGAGGGTCTTGTCGAGGAAGAGCCAGAGCGCGAGAAACATCACGATCGCGCTGCCCAGCACCCAAAGGCTCTGCGGCAGCACGGTCGCACCGCCGACCGCGATCGGCGTGTTGCCCGAGAAGGGCGCGAGGTTGTGGAACTGCTTGTCGAACAAGAGCCCCGCGACGCCGCGGATGAAGATCGAGGCGCCCAGCGTGATGATGATGAGCGTCACGGGCGAGGCATCGCGGGCCCGCTCGATGGCGAGCTTCTGCAGCAGGATGCCGACAATGACCGCGACGGCCACCGCCAAGGCGCCCGCCAGCCACACCGGCAGGCCCATGGCGATCAGGAACACCGTCGTCATGCCGCCCAGCATGACGAACTCGCCCTGCGCGAAATTGACCACATCCGAGGCGGCGTAGATCAGCGTGAAGCCGATCGCCACCACCGCGTAGACGGCGCCGACCGTGAGGCCGGAGAAGACGAACTGGAGAAACTGGGACATGGGGCGCTTCGTCAATCGATCAGCAGCCAGTCGCCGTTCTTGACCTCGAGCATCCGGAAGGCCTCGACCGTGAGGCCCAGGTGGTCCTGCGGCGTCATGTTCACCACGCCCGAAGTGCCGACGAAGCCGTGGGTCTGCTCGAGCGCGTCCCGGATCTTCTTGGGATCGGCGCTGTTGGCGCGCTTGATCGCCTCGACCACCATCATCAGGCCGTCGTAGGCCCCGCCGCCGAAGGTGGAGACCGGCTGGCCCGTGGCCTTCTCGTAGGCCGCCATGTAGCCCGTCACCACCGGCTTCTGTGGATCGTTGGCCGGCAGCTTCGAGGCCACCAGCAGGGCGGCAGCGGGCAGCCGCACGCCTTCGGCGGCAGCGCCCGAGAGCTCGATGTAGCTTTTCGACGCCACGCCGGGGTTCTGGTAGAGCGGGATGCTCTTCATGTCGAGCTGGCCGTAGTTGCGCGTCAGCACCGCCGGGCCCTGGCCCGAGGCGCCGGTGTTGAGGATCGCTTGCACGCCCGGCGTGGCCTTGATCTTGGCCAGTTGCGGTGTCATGTCGGTGTCCTGCGCGCCGTAGGTCTGGTCGATCAGGATCTTGATGCCGTACTTGTCGACCACCTTGAGGCACTGCTCGCGCATCGAGGTGCCGAACCCGTCGGTGCCGGCGATCAGCGCGATCGAAGTGAAGTTGCGCTTCTTCATGTCCGAGAACACGCGCTCGCAACCCATGCGGTCCGTGTGCGGGCTCTTGAAGACATACTGGCGCACCGGCTCGATGATGTTCACGCTGCCGGCGATCGACATGAATGGCAGTTTGGCCGCTTCGAAGACCGGGATCATCGCCATCGTCGTGCCGGTGGTGGAGCCGCCGACCATCGCCACCACGTTGTCGCGTTCGACCAGGCGCTGGGCGAAGGTGCGGGCCTTGTTGGCATCGCCAGCGTCGTCGTAGGTGACCAGTTCGATCTGTCGCCCCAGCACACCGCCGTCAGCGTTGATCTGGTCGGCGTAGAGCTTGAGCGTCTTCGCTTCGGGGTCGCCGATGTAGGAAGCCGCTCCGGTGATCGAGAGCACGGAGCCGATGCGGATCGGCTCGGCCGCCTGCGCCGGGATCGAGAAGCCGAGGGGCAGGGCGAGGGCAAGCGCCCAGTTGCGAAGGGGCGCGGGAATTCTGTTCATTGGACTGTCTCCTTGTCGTTGACGGGGCTGGTGAATTCGATGAGCAGGCGCGTGAGGCCGGGTGCTGGCGAAGGCGCTGACAGTCGGCCGGTACGGCTCTCGGCGAACAATCCGAGGGCCAGTCCGGTCGCGAAGCCCTGGCCCGAGGTGCCGCCCTGCTCGAGCGCATCGGGATCGGCGCCGCGGCGGATCGCGGCCGCGATGCGGGCGCGAAGGCCGGCGGGCGCGAGCCCTATACGGTCGCCGACCAGAAGCGCTTCGGCACGTGCGGCAAGCACGCCGGCATGCACATGTGCCTCGACCAGACGCAGCGCCTGGCCGCATCCCAGCGCCCCGGCGGCAACGAGCTCTCGACCCAGCGCGCGCAGCACGGGCAGCGCGACGTCGAGCGCGGAGTCGTCGTCGCAGCCATGGACGATCGCAGCGGCATCGGTGTCGTGCGCGCCGCCGCGCAGCGGTGCGTCGATCAGCGCGATGCCGCGCTGCGCGATCTGGGCGCCGAGACTGCGGGTGAGAGATGGATCGGCATCGCCGAGATCGACCACGATCGCACCCGGGCGCAGACCCTGCGAGACGGAAGCGACGCGCTCGCCTGCCGCGAAGCCCGGCGGCGCGAAGAGCAACAGGCCAAGCGCAGACAGCCCGGACAGGTCATTCGCCACGCGGCACTGGAACTCCTGCGCGAAGGCGTGGGCCCGAGCCGCGTCGTCGTCATGCACCACCAGCAGGTGGCCGGCGCGCGCGAGGCTGGCCGCCAGCGCCCAGCCCACGCCGCCGAGGCCATCGAAGCCGACCGCGGCGCCGGGGGCGCCGGCCAGCGCACTGGAGCCGGTCACGCCCGTGTCCATCAGGCGACCAGCAGCGGAATCAGGCTGCGCACGTCGGCGACTTCAGGCAACGCGCGGAGCGCCTGCAGGTATTGCTCGACGCGCTCTGCGGCGACGGGTCGCGGCGCATAGGCCAGGCAGTCGTCGAAACGCGCGCGATGCTGCATCTCGTCGAGGTCGGCGCCCGGAAAGCCCGGCGCAATGTCGAGTGAGCGCTTCAGGCTGCGGCCGTCGACGGTGTGGACCGTGAGGTCGACCGCGGTGTGGCCGCGGGCATCGAGCGCGGCATCGGGCACCACCGTGATGCGGTCAATCAGGGTGCGCAATGCGGGATCGAGCACCTGCTCCGGCGCGAAGTGCGCGAGTTTCGACGAACGGCGCGCGAATGCGTTGGCCACGCAGTAGGCGGCGCTGAACTGGCCGTCGACGCGCGGGTTGGTGCCTGGATCGAAAGGCTTGCCGACCAGCCGGAAGGCATAGGGTGGCAAGCGCACTTCGGCCGCGCGCAGGTCTGCGGCCGAGAAGCCGTCCTCGAGCAGCGACAGTGCCAGCTCGGTCACGCCCTGGGTGACGCCACAACTCGGATATTTCTTGAAGACCACGCGGTGCAGCCGCCAGATCGTGCCCAGTCCTTCGCCCACAGCGTCCAGGTCCAGCGTGCCGCGGCCATAGAGGTGGCCATAGCCGTAGTGGCCCGACAGGAAGTTGACCGGCCCGGTGACGCCGCGGCGCGCCAACTCCGCGCACTGCACGCCGGCCTGCGCAACCCAGCCCTGCACGACCCGCACGCCCAGCGAGCCGTCGACATGGCTTTGGAAGCTGCCGCCGCAGCGGTTGAAGGCCAGCGCCAGCGCATGCAGGGTCTGCTCGCTCGTGAGCCCGAGAATGCGCGAGGCGGCCGCGGCGGCCGAGAACACGACCGCGATGCCGGTGGGATCGAAGCCGTCGTACTGGGCTTCGCTGAGGTTGAGCCGCGAGCTCAGCTCGGCGCCGGCGGTCAGCGCAGCCAGAAACTCCGATCCGCTGCAGCCGCCCGCCAGTTCCGCGGCCGCGAAAGCCGCCGGCAGCAGGGCTGAGCCGATGTGCGGGCCGGGCGCCATCGCGTCGCAGTAGTCGAGCGCACGGCACATGGTGGCATTGAACTGCGCTGCGGCGTTCGCGGGCAGGCGGTCGCCGTAGACCAGCGTGGTCGCTTGCGGCGCACCGCCGGACGCGGCGAGCACCTCACGCAGAGCGTCGATGCCGTCCTCCGCCGCGCCCGCGATGCCGGTGCCGGTCACCGCCATGGCCATCCAGCGCAGGATGCGGCGTGCATCCTCGGGCACCTCGTCAGCGCGCAGCGTGACGACGAAGTCGGCGAGCCGACGCTCCAGCTTCATCGCGCCTCCTCGGGCTTGCGCGGCGTCGCACCGGGCTCGATCACCGTGCCGGACTGCTGCTCGACCCAGCGGCCCAGCTCGCTCACGCTAGCACCCGGTCCGGCGAAGCGCGAAGCCGCCATCCACAGCTGCTGGCCCAGTGCCGAGATCGGCGCCGAGGTGCCGGTCTCGCGTGCCAGCGCGTTGGCGATGCCGATGTCCTTGAGCATCAGTTCGAGCTTGAAAGGATCATCGAAGGCGCGGCTCAGGATCCGCTTCTCGATGTGGGTCTTGCTGATCCAAGACATGCCGGTGGAGACATTGAGCACGCGCACCATCTCGGCCGGATCGAGGCCGTAGCGCTTGCCCATCGCCAAACCTTCGCAGGTGGCGCTGAAGGTCATGGCCGTGATCAGGTTGTTGATGCACTTCATGGCATGGCCGCAGCCCAGATCGCCCAGGTGGAACACCGAGCTGCCCATGCGATCGAGCAAGGGGCGCACGCGCTCGATGTCCTGCGCCGCGCCGCCGGCCATGAAGACCAGCGCAGCCTCCTGGGCGCCCCATTGCGCGCCCGACACCGGCGCGTCGACCATCGCGATGCCGGCCACGGCCAGCTTCTTCGCGGTCTGCTGGGTCAGCCAGGGTTGCGAAGAAGAGGTGTCGAGCAACAGGGTGCCGGGGCGCCAGCCGGCCAGCAGGCCGTTCTCGCCGAGCGTCACCGCCTGCACCACTTCGCCATTGGGCAGCATCGTGATCACGATGTCGCTGCGGGCCGCGACTTCCTTTGGTGTCGCCACCGCGCACGCCTCGCCGCCGAGCGTGCGTGCCAGTTCCTGCGCGGCCTCCAGGTTCGCGTCGTTGAGTGTCAGGCGATGACCGGCGCGCGCCATGTGCGTTGCCATCGGCGAACCCATCACGCCCAGGCCGATGAAGCCCACGTTCAAACTCTCGCCAGCTGTTTCCATAGGGTCCTCGAGATCAGGTTCACGGAGTCAGATGCTGGCGATGCGCCAGTCATGCCTGAGCCCCGTCGAACGATGGATCGAGGTTATGAAAAGGAGGGCGAACGGGCTTGCACGGCGATGCGGCGCCTTGGCTGCCCGTGCACAAGCGCCCCGGTGTTTACCCTGGGTCCGACGCGGGCCGGCCCGCGCGTGTTCGCGTCAGCGGATGGCGATCTGCTGGTGACGCCATTTGCTCGGGCTCTGGCCGAACTTCTCGCTGAACACGCGCGAGAAATGCGCCGCATCAGAGAAGCCGAGTTCGTAGGCCACCTGCGTGATGGTCGTTTGTTCGGGTTGCTCGACCAGTCGCTGCGCCGCCACGGCCAGGCGGCGATTCATGATGAAGCTGCTCGGCGTCTGGCCCAACGCGTTGAAGGCCGCATAGAGGCTGCGGCGCGACATCCCGCATTCGCGCGCCACGACTTCGGGACCCAGCTCGGGGTCGGTGAGCCGGCTCTCGATGAAGGCCTGCACCTTCTGCAGCCGTTGCGAAACCGCGCCTTCCTGCCGCGGCGAGCTGCCGTGGATCTGCGCCACCGCCGTGCCGATCAGTGCGCTGATCGAGTCCTGCATTACGATCGCGCCCTGCTGTTCGAGCTCGACGAAGCCCGACAGCATGCCGGCGAGCGCTGAACGCGCGATCTCGGCGGTGCCGCGCGTCGGAAGCACCTTGCCGGTGACGAACTCGATGCCCGGGTTCCAGCGGCCCATCTCGGACACCGGCACCAGCAGCACCATGAAGCGCGACCCATCCGAGGTGTCGACGGTGTAGGGATGCGAGGTGTCGTAGATGGTCCATTGACCGGGATCGATGGTCACCGAGTGGCCGTTGTGCTCGATCAGGTTGCGACCCTGGATCTGCCAGATCACCTTGAAGTAGCGGTCCTGGTCAACCGACGCCAGGGCGCGCGTTCGCATGACGCGGTGCGCGCTGCAGCGGATATCCGCCACCACGCAGCGGTGAAAGCGCGCGATGCAGGCCTGTCCCGAAAAATGCTCCGACGGCTGGAGGTTCTGGGCCTGCAGCGTGAGAATCTTCGACGACATCGTCTCGCCCCAGCGGCTGAAGACGGTGGTACTCAGCGGCTCGGGTTCGAAGGGTCTGGAGGTCGTCGGCGCCGGCAGCGACACATAGGACTCCGGTACGGTTCGGGGCAAGATCATTCGGTCTCCAAACGCCCGGGGCGGTACATCTGCCGCGGGGCTGGCCTGTCGGCTGTGGCGCAAAAGCTTAACAGGACGGGTTTTTCCTGGCCGGTCGTGGGCGCCTACCATAGGTTGCATTCGATGGAGGGGCAGGCGATGGAGGCGCACCTGCTCGGGGGGATCACGCGGCTGTTCGGCCCCTGACCCGTCTGATCCCTAGCCGCGCCGCGCCGCCTCGATCGCCGCGATGTCGATCTTGCCCATTGTCATCATCGCGTCGAACGCGCGCTTGGCGGCCGCGCGGTCCGGGTCGGCCAGCGCCGCGGTGAGCGCGCGCGGCGTGATCTGCCACGACAAGCCCCAGCGGTCCTTGCACCAGCCGCACTCGCTGGCCTGGCCGCCGTTGCCGATGATCGCATTCCACAGCCGGTCGGTCTCGGCCTGGTCGTCGGTCGCGATCTGGAACGAGAAGGCTTCGCTGTGCTTGAACGCCGGGCCGCCGTTCAGGCCGAGGCAGGGGATGCCGACAACGGTGAACTCGACCGTCAGCACATCGCCTTCCTTGCCCGCCGGATAGTCCCCCGGCGCACGAAAGATGGTGCCTACGGCACTGTCCGGGAAGGTGGCGGCATAGAACTTCGCGGCGTCCACGGCGGTGCCGTCGTACCACAGGCAGAGGGTGTTCTTGGGGGTCATGTCATGTCGGGTCTCCTGGAGTGTTGAACATCCGGCATCGGCCGAGCTCGCATTGTCGGATCGGTCCGATGCCGCTGTAGGCGCTCGTTGGCGGAAGCCGCTTCAGGTGTCCGCGGCAACAGCCTCCAGGACGCAGAAGCCGCCGGCATCGAGCACTCGCTCGAGCTGCAGCGCGGCATGCTCGAGCAGTGCGACGAAGTCCTCGCGTGTCCGCTCGCGGCCGCCCGGACCCACCAGCATGTTGAGGTCGGAGAACTTGGCGTCGCGTCCTTCATCGGGCGGTGCGATCACCCGTTCGACGATCAGCACCTTCCCGCCTTCGCCCAGTGCGCGCCGGACCTGCGCGAGGATCCGGATCGCATCCTCGTCTTCCCAGTCGTGGATCACAGCGCGCAGTACATAGGCATCGGCGCCTTCGGGCACGGCCTCGAAGAAGCTGCCCCCGACCGTGCGGCAGCGTTCGGCGACGCCGGCGCGGGCCAGCAATGCGGCGGCGGCCGACACGACGTGTGGCTGGTCGAACAGAACGCCCTGCAGGCCCGGATGCGCGGCGAGGACCGCCGCGATCAGGGCGCCGTTGCCGCCGCCGACGTCCACCAGCATGCGGAAGCGGCCGAAGTCGCAAGTCGCGAGCAGGGCGGCGTTGGCGCGGCGCGAGAGCGTGGTCATCGCGCGGTCGAACACGGCGCTTTCTTCGGGATGGGCGGACCGATAGGCCCAGACGTCAGTGCCGTGGACATGCCGGAAGGCGTTCTCGCCGGTACGCACGCTGTGCAGAAGGCCGGACCAGGCCTGCCAGTAGTAGGGCCGGCCGACGAACGCGGCCCAGCCGGCCACCGAATCCGGCACGTCGCTGCGCAATGGCTGGCCGAGCGCCGCGAGCTCGAAGCGGTGGCCTTCGAGTTCATGCAGCAGGCCCAGGCTCGCCAGCGCGCGCAGCAGGCGATAGAGCGTGGGAGGATGGGTGCCGGTCGCCGCGGCCAGCTCGTCGCTCGTGCGGCGGGTGTCGGCCAGCAGATCGGCGATGCCGAGCGTGGCGGCGACGTGAATCGCCTGAGACACCTGGTAGCCCTCGACCATGCGGCGAAGGGTGTTCGCCGAATCCGGATCCGCATGTGCCACGGGAGCCCCCTGTCGGTTGTGTCCAGCGGGTCATTCTGGGCGCGAAAGGCGCCGGCTGCCACGTCTTTCGACCGCTACGTCCTCGGCTGCCCGTCGCGGAACGCCGCCTCCCCGGCCTCCGACACCTCGACCCAGCGCTGGTCGGGCGCCGCGTCCGCGGCGTAGTTGTCGTGCCAGTTCCACCACTTGTAGGGTGCCGTCTGGGGATAGCCTTCGGGCGAGTCCTCCCACGACTCCTGCCGGCCGAGCGGCGTGATGTCGAGGTAGTTCCAGGTGCCTCCCATCTGCTCGTCGCCGCGGCTCTGGATGTAGTAGGTCCGGAAGACGCGGTCGCCGTCGCGCAGGAACACGTTGGTGCCGTGCCATTCGTCGACACCGAAGTCGGCGTCGAAGCGGTCGGTGAGCGTGAACCACGGCATCTTCCAGTCCATCCGCGCCTTGAGTCGCGCGATGTCCGCCTGGGGCGCCCGGGAGACGAACACCAGCGTGGTGTCGCGGGCGTTCAGGTGCGCCAGGTGGGCGACCTGGTCGGCCACCATCGAGCAGCCCCTGCAGGCCTGGTCGGGCCAGCCGAACACGCCCGGCTCGAAGAAAGCGCGGTAGACGATCAACTGGCGCCGGCCGTCGAACAGGTCGAGCAGGCTGACCCTGCCCGCGGGTCCTTCGAAGGCATAGCCCGTGTCGACCGCCATCCAGGGCATTCGCCGGCGCTCGGCTGCCAGGGCGTCGCGAGCGCGGGTCTGGGCCTTCTCTTTCACGAGCAGCTGCGCCCGGGCCGCCTCCCAGTCCTGCGGCGACACGATCGGTGGCCGCTGCATGGCGGGCCGTGGGCCCTTGCGTTCGTTCTGGGTGGTCGTCGCCATGGGTGTGGTCTCCTGGTGGGCCGCTGCGCACCATGCGCATGCGGTTCGGGGACAGTCTGGCACCGGAGGGCGAATACGGGGAGTAACAAGTGTGGCGGGGTTCCCGCCTGCGAGTGCCTACAACCGGGTCCCGAGGTCCTGTCGCCGGCGGTTGGCCCAGAGATTGACCAGCGCGTCGAGTTCCGTCGCGTAGATGCCCCGCTGAGGCAGACCCGGGGTGCCGTCGTCCTGGGGCTTGCTGCGCAGGGACGCGTGCCAGAAACCATCCGAGAGCTGTCTGTACTGGCCCATGATTTCGCAGCCGAGCGGCGTCGTGAGCGAAAACCCACAGCGGCGGATGAGCATCCCGTCGCTGCGCGATCCTTCGACGCCCTTGGTCGATACGAGCATGTAGATCCCATCGTCCTGGAGCACGTTTTCTCTCGGGAGCTGGGTCAGGAGCTCTGGCGGCTGGCTTGAATGTGGCTTGTCCATGGCTCCCTGTGTATCGGCCGACCAGAGGCAAGTTGTAGGCGGGATGTCATGAAAAATGTGTAAGTGTTCCAGACCGCTGGCATCAAAATCGCTTGCCTCCCGGCTCGGCAACGAAGCAAGGTGACACGAAATGGCGAAGATCCCTCCCGGCGTCGGTCCGCGTTTCCCGCAGGTGGTGATGCTGGTGGGCGCGACCGGCGACCTGGCCCGGCGCAAGCTGCTGCCGGGCCTGTTTCACCTCTGCAGTTCGGGCTTCATCCCCGGCTGCCGGATCATCGGCGTTTCGCTCGACGAACTCGACACCGAGGGCTTCCGCGCCGCCGCGCGCAGCGCGCTCGACGAATTCGGCAGCCGCAAGGTCCTGCCGGCCGCGTGGGACGCCTTCGCGGGGATCCTCGACTACGTGCCGCTGTCGGGCGGAGCGCAGGCGCTCAAGCAAGCGGTGGAGCGCGCCGAGAGCTCGCTCGGCGCACCCGAATGCCGGCGCCTGCACTACCTGAGCGTGCCGCCGAGCGCAGCCCTGTCGGTGGTGCGCATGCTGGGTGCGGCCGAACTGGTCGAGCGCTCGCACATCGTGATGGAGAAGCCCTTCGGCACCGACCTGGCGAGCGCGGTGATCCTCAACAGGCAATTGCACGAGGTGTTCGACGAGGAGCAGATATTCCGCATCGACCACTTCCTCGGCAAGGAGCCGGCCCAGAACATCCTGGCCTTCCGTTTCGCCAACGGCCTGTTCGAGCCGATCTGGAACCGCAACTTCATCGACCACGTGCAGATCGACGTGCCCGAGACCCTCGGGCTGGGCAAGCGTGCGGGCTTCTACGAGCAGACCGGCGCCTACCGCGACATGGTGGTGACGCACCTGTTCCAGATCCTCGGCTTCATGGCGATGGAGCCGCCCACCGCGCTCGAACCGGCGCCGATCAGCGAGGAGAAGAACAAGGTCTTCCGCAGCATGCTGCCGATCGTGCCGGCGGACGTGGTGCGCGGGCAGTACAGCGGCTACCGCCAGGAGGAGGGGGTCGACCCCGACTCCGACACCGAGACCTTCGTCGCGCTCAAGTGCCACATCGACAACTGGCGTTGGGCCGGCGTGCCCTTCTTCCTGCGCACCGGCAAGCGACTGGCCGAGGGCCAGCGCATCATCTCCATCGCCTTTCGCGAACCGCCCAAGAGCATGTTCCCGCCCGGCTCCGGGGTCGGCGCGCAGGGGCCGGACCACCTGACCTTCGACCTGGCCGATGCCTCGAAGATGTCGCTGTCCTTCTACGGCAAGCGGCCCGGGCCGGGCATGCGGCTGGACAAGCTGAGCCTGCAGTTCGCGATGCGCGACACCGGGCTGGTCGGCGAGGTGCTGGAGGCCTACGAGCGCCTGATCCTGGACGCCATGCGCGGCGACCGCACCTTGTTCACGACCGCCGAGGGCATCGAACGCCTGTGGCAAGTGTCGACGTCGCTGCTCGAAACGCCGCCGCCGGTGCGGCTCTACGAACCGGGCTCCTGGGGACCGAAGGCGATCCACCAGCTGATCGCGCCGCACGCCTGGCGGCTGCCTTTCGAGCGGGTCTGGCGGGATCCGAACAAGGCGGGCAGCTGAGGCCGGACCCAGGGGCGGAGGGCGCCTCGTACCCACGACCTGAGTAGGCACACTGGCGCTGGCGGCCGTGGCAACGATACTGGGCCTCTCGGAGAATGGAGGTCGCGTATGGCTCAGCATGCAATCACGGCGGTCCACTACGCGGGCGACAAGATCGACCTCGTGGCGGTTCATCCGGTCCTGGACAAGGAGTTCGGTTCGACCGGGCTGGCGCTGGGAGCGGCGCAGCGGATCAGCGTCGGCGAATGCGCCGACCTGCTGGCGGCCGGCGAGGAGGTCTGCCTCGCGCGGCGGACCGAAAACCACGCCTGGGAGATCGTTTGCGATGTCGAACTGCTGCCCGGCCGGCGCGAGATCACCGGCGTCGACATCGTGAATCGGCCCAACGACGCCTTGCGGAGCATGCCCAGCTGGGGATAGCGGCAATCGTTGCGCCTGCGCGACAGACTGCGTGTTCGGTTTCGAGGGCCTGGCGACCCCATTCGCCCATCTCACGGCTGGCAGACGCCGTTGACTCACGCTTTTGCCGGTCTTGCCTCGTCGCGCCGAAGGCACGCGCGTGCTTGACCTGAGCCGAGTCTGACCATAAAAATGTGATAAACGTATAAGTATGTAACTTTCCGCGGGCGCTCCAGGACCCGCACCAGGAGGGCCCATGAGGAAAATCGCCGGCATCGCTTGCGCTGCCATGCTCTTGAGCGCCTGTTCGACAGGGCCGCAGCGACCGCCTGCCGGCCCCGGCTCGGGCGTGGGCGCGGCCTACGTGCCGATGGTCGAGCCAGGTCCTGCCAGCGGCCCGCCGACGGGCGAGTCCTACGAGGCGCTGGTCGCAAAATGTCAACGCGAGGCGAGCGGCCTGCCGTTCATCAAGACCGAGGACCATGACGCCGCCCTGATCGTGGTCGGTGTCGGCGTGGGTGCCGCGATCGGATGGAACATCGGGCACACGTACTGGGACGATCGCGCGTTCGCCATCCCCCTCGTCGCCGCCGCGTCGCTGCCCATCGCGGGGCTCATGGGCCTCTTTGCCCAGTGGGTGTATTCGCCACAGACGGCTGTCTGGCGCAAGAAGCAGGAGACGCAGGTCGCCAACTGCATGGCCCGCTCCGGCTACAAGAACGTCGACCCCACGGTCCTCGTGACCTGGCTTGCGGTGCCGGCGAGCAGCATGGCGACCCGACCGACCGGGCGCGACACCTTCACCGCGGAAAAACTGGCGAAATCCCGCAACTGCGCGGCCACGCCGATGGCCACGCTGGTCGCCAAGGGACCGGGCTTCGAAGACTATCGCGTCGCCTGCACGAACGCGCCCGAGATCGCCATCCATTGCGAGTTCGGCCAGTGCCGGGCCAGCAGCGACTACGCCGCCCGATAGGCCGTCCAGTCCGGGCAGTCGGTGCCGGCCCTGAGTCTCCTGGGGCGCGTGCCGAGGGCACCGGGTGGCCCCCTCCGCGAATGTCCCCTGCCTTCGGCGTGCGCCCGCCCCGACCCACGAATGTGCCTTTGCACCGATGCCGCTGAACGCCCGCTCAGACCAGGCGTGCCTGGATCAGAAGGGCCAGGGCGATCAAGGCGCCGATCGTGCCGATTCCCAGCGCGATGCTGCGGGCCTTCCGCCGGGCCGCCCGGCGCCGCCGGTCGCCGATTTCCTCCAGCCGATCGAGCACCGATGCAATCAATGCGTCGTCTTCTTCGGGGTGGGCCAGGCGCTCTTCGACCGCCAGCGCCTGCAGCTTGTCGATCGCTTCCCGTCGTTGATTCGGCATGGTGGCATTCTGAAGCATGCGCCGCAGGGCAGGGCCGTGCTATCGCGTGACGTAGTAGGCGGAGAACTGACCGGAGCTGTGCGTGCAGCGCTGAAACCCGACCCGCAGAAGCCAACCTTCGAACCTCGGGCTCGCGATGTTCTCGAGGTAAAGCACGCGGGCCTGCAGGCCGTCGCTGCCGTCGAGGAAGCGATCGACCAGCCGCGCGAAGTAGCCTTGGCTTCGGGCGTCTTCCGAGACCTGGATGTGGGCCAGGCAGAGCGCCGGCTCTCCCGGCGTGGAGGCCTTGAACCAGGAATAGCGCATGTACGCCTGCAGCGCCGCGCTCGTGTACCAGCGCGAGACGATGTCTTGCGCCTGGGGGATGCTGGCCTCGAACCGTGCGAGCCATGCGAAATAGAGGTCCAGCTCGGCCTCCAGTTTGGTCGTGCAGTCCATGAGCCCATCGTAGCGGGCGTTGGCGGGCGGGTATTGCGCTGCAGCAACACCGGCGCCCTTGGAAAGCGGTTTCTGGCCTGGGGACTTTCCCCAGCCGAAAATGCCCGCTGGCGTCTCTTTGGCGCCCTCACTTGCGCCAGAACGAGGGGGTCAGCAAGGCGATGAAGCTGAGCAGTTCGAGCCGGCCAAGCACCATCGCGAAGGTGCAGACCCAGACCTGGAAATCGGTCAGGACGCTGAAGTTGCCGGCCGGCCCGACGCTGCCGAGCCCGGGGCCGGTGCAGTTCACGCTGGCCAGCACCGCACTGAAGGCGGTGACCGGGTCGAGGTCGCTCAGCACCAGCAGCATGCTCAGCGAGATCGTCGTCACGCCATAGACCAGCATGAAGGCCAGCACCGAGAAGATCACGCGGTGGTCGACCACCATGGCGCCGAGCGTCACCGGCTGCACCGCGCGCGGATGCACGAGGCGCGTCATCTCGCGCCGCGCCTGCTTCACCAGGATCAGGACCCGCACCATCTTGATGCCGCAGCCGGCCGAGCCGGCACTGGTCGCCACGCTCGACAGCAGCAGCATGAAGAGCGGCGCGAACACCGGCCAGGCCAGGTAGTCGACGGTCGCGAAGCCGGTCGTGCTGCCGACCGAGATGGCGTGGAACATGCCGTAGCGCAAGGCATCCACCGGTCCGTAGACGCCCTTGGCCCACAGCACCAGCGCCACCAGCAGGCCGCCGCCGACCAGCGCGGCGAGCGTGCCGCGCAACTCCGGGTCGCGCCAGAAGCCGCGCCAGTGGCCCTTTCGCAAGGCGATGAAATACAGCGCGAAGTTGCAGCTGGCCGCAGGCATGAAGATCACGGCGATGCCGTCGAGCAGCGGCGACGCGAAGTACGCGAAGCTGGTGTCGTGCGAGGAGAGCCCGCCCAGGCTCACGGTCGTGAACATGTGCATCATCGCGTCGATGGCGCTCATGCCGCCGGCCCAGTAGGCGAGGAAACATGCGGCCGAGAAACTCGCGTAGATGCCCCAGAGCCCCTTGGCGGTCTCCTTCACGCGCGGCGTCAGCTTGCTGTCCTTGATCGGGCCGGCCACCTCGGCCTTGAAGAGCTGGCTGCCGCCCACGCCCAGCAGCGGCAGGATGGCCACCGCCAGCACCAATATCCCCATGCCGCCGAGCCATTGCAGGAAGGTGCGCCAGACGTTGATCGACACCGGCAGCGCGTCCAGCCTGGCGAGCACCGTCGCGCCCGTGGTCGTGAGGCCGGACACCGACTCGAAGTACGCATGTGTGAAGTTGACCGGCCGCCCGACGTCGTGCAGGGCCCACATCATCGGCAGCGTGGCGAACAGCGGCAGCAGAACCCAGGTGAGCGACACCAGGAAGATGCCGTGGCGCGGCTGCAGTTCGCGCTTGTGGCGGCGCAGGCCGCCCCACAAGGCCGCCCCGCAGGCGAACGAGATCGCCGCCGAAAAGGCCCACACATGGCGCAGGCCGTCGGTGTGGGTCCAGGAAATGAACCACGGCACGAACATGCCGAGCGAGAAGAAGGTCAGCAGCGCGCCGAGCACGCGCAGCACCGGGAAGAAGTCGCTCATCGAAAAGGGCCGGTGCCGTCAGAAGAAGGTGGCGCTGACGCGGAACAGCTTT
This sequence comes from Variovorax sp. 10N432, assembly GCF_056394465.1. Classification (NCBI taxonomy): domain Bacteria; kingdom Pseudomonadati; phylum Pseudomonadota; class Betaproteobacteria; order Burkholderiales; family Comamonadaceae; genus Variovorax; species Variovorax sp. 10N432. The sequence continues at coordinate 56,987 of NZ_JBFTHX010000017.1, read as the reverse complement.
TCCACGTCGCGCACCTGGCGCTTGCGCGGCACGAAGATCACCACATGGTCGTTGCTCTCGATCAGGGTGTCGCCGCGCGCGATGATCACCTGCGCCGGCGTCGGCGGCGCCCCTCCGGCCGGGGCCGCGCCTTCGCCGATCTCGGGCAGGCCGCGCATCACCAGGCCGAACTGCGCGCCCTTGGGCAGCTGGATCTCCGAGATCCTGCGGCCGACCACGCGCGAGGTCTTGCGGTCGCCGCGCGCCACGATCTCCAGTGCCTCGGCCACGCCGCGGCGCAGGCTGTGCACCGCCTGCACGTCGCCCTGCCGGACATAGGCGAGCAGTTCGCCGAGCATGGTCTGCGCGGGCGACAGCGCGATGTCAATCTGCGTGCCGTGCATCAGGTCGGCATAGCTGCGCCGGTTGATCAGCGCCAGAACGCGGCGCGCGCCCAGGCGCTTGGCCAGCAGGCTGGCCATGATGTTGTCCTCGTCGTCGCTGGTGAGCGAGAGGAACAGGTCGATGCCCTCGATGCCTTCGTCTTCCAGCAGGTCTTCGTCGGTGCCGTCGCCGTGCAGCACCAGCACGCTGCTCGGCAGTTCGGCGGCCAGCTGCACGCAGCGCGCGTGGTCGTGCTCCAGGACCTTGATCTGGTAGGGGCGGCCGGTCTCGACCAGCTGCCTGGCGAGCCGCAGCCCGACCCGGCCGCCGCCCGCGATCATGATGCGTTCGACGCCGCGCTGCTTTGCCCGGTCGTCGCGGTGCAGTGCCGACAGCACCAGGGGCAGGTGCTCGCGTGCCGACAGCACGAAGACCTCGTCGCCCGGCTCGATGAGAGTCTGGCCGTCGCAGACGATGAAGCGGTCGGGCTCGTTGTCGAGCCGGCGGTAGATGCCGACGATGCGCATGTCGGCGCCGGGCACGCGCTCGCGCAGCTCGGCGATGCTGTGGCGCACCAGCGGTGCGCCCGCCACCGCGCGCACCGCCACCAGGCAGGCCAGCCCGTTGGCGAACTCGCGCACCTGCAGCGCCTCGGGGTACTCGACCAGCTTGCCGATGTAGCGCGTGAGCGATTCCTCGGGGCAGATCACGCAGTCGACCGCGAAGCCGTCCTTGCCGAGCAGCGGGCTGTCTTCCTTGTAGGCGCTGGAGCGCACGCGCGCGATGCGCGTCGGGATGCCGAACACCTGGTAGGCCACCTTGCAGCAGACCAGGTTGGTCTCGTCCTGCGCGGCGCAGGCGATCAGCATGTCGCAATCGCGGGCACCGGCCTCGGCCAGCACGTCGGGCTCGATGCCGCTGCCCACCACGCCGCGCAGCTCGAACCGTTCTTCGAGCTCGCGCAGACGCGCCGCGTCGGTGTCGATGACGGTGATGTCGTTGCTCTCCGACACGAGCGTGCCGGCCACGCTCTCGCCGATCCGGCCGGCGCCGAGGATGATGATTTTCAAGTGATGGTGTCTCCCGGCAGGCTTTATACGCTGGAAGGCGGCGCGTGAGAGTGGCCGCCACCCCGGGGTGGCGGGGATTTGCGGTGTCCGGGATTCGCCGCTRGACTGGTTTAACGAAAGCCTTAACGGACGTGGCACTGGTCGACGCGCATCGCCTGGACTACTACCATGCCCTCGAGCAGGAGCACGCGAGCCTGGTGCTGGCCGACGATGCCGTCACGGGATTGCGGCAGGCCTTGGCTGGCCAGTTAGCAACCGACGACGAACTGGACCAGGCACTCGGCGTCCCGCCTGCACCGTGAGCATTTCGGTCGACGCCAGAGTCCGCGCGGTTCCGAATTTCCTGGTGTGCCTGAGCGCGGCGCGCGAATTCATGCACGCGCAAGACGCCGAGACGCCGCCTGCGCGCTTCAAGAAGCTGCAGCATGAACTGGCGCGGGCGCGCGAACTCCTGTCTTTCGCCCCGTCGAGCGGGCGCCCCGCGAGGTTTCTCGCTGCCCGGTCCGGCTGGGGGCGCTTCCAGGCCGAGCAGGCCACGCAGCTGGCCACGGCGCTGGGCATGGCCGATCTGCGGGAATTCATCCTGGCGCGACACATCCTCCTCTACGCGCATTCCGAACGGGAAGTCGTCCTGCTCGCGCCGCGGCGTGAGCGCGAGCTGGGCTACGGCATGGCCGAATGACCCACGCGCCCCCTGCCTAGAATCCCGCGATGGATACCCGCCAGATGCGCTGCATCGTCGCGATCGCCGAATGCGGCAGTCTCACCCGCGCCGCCGAGCGGCTGGGGCTGGCGCAGCCGGCCTTGACGCAGACCCTCAATCGGCTCGAGGGCGAGATCGGCGCGAAGCTGTTCGAGCGCAGCCGGCGCGGCGCGGCGCTGACCGAGGCGGGCCTGGCCATCGTCGACGACCTGCGGGCCGCGCTGGCCCACGGCGATGCGGCCGCCGAACGGGCGCGCGCCATGGGCGCCGGCCGGGCCGGGCGGCTGACCATCGGCTTCGTCACCCATGCGGTCTACGAGGTGCTGCCGCGGGCGCTGCGCCGGCTGCACGTGGAGCATCCGCAGCTGGACGTGGTGCTGCGCGAGATGAGCAACGCCGAGCAGGTCGATGCGCTCGAGGGCGGGCGCATCGACCTTGCGCTGCTGCATCCCCCGGTGCCGGTCACGGCCCGGGTGCACGAGCGGCGGCTGGGTGAGGAAGCGATGGTGGTGGCGCTGCCGGCCGACCATGAACTGGCGGCCGACGGCTGCGTGTCGATGGCCGAGATCGCCGCCCACGGCCTGGTGTGGTTCCCGGCCCAGCAGATGCCGCTGCTGCGCACGCTGATGCTCGGTGCCTTCCGCAGCGCGGGCCTCGACCTGCGCGTGCGGCAGGACGCCAACCGCACCCTCACCGTGCTGGCCTGCGTGGCCGCCGGCCTGGGCTGGTCGCTGCTGCCGAGCTCGGTGCGCTCGCTGCAGCACGCCGGCGTGCGCTATGCGCAGGTGCGCGACGGCGCGGCGCTGCCGTCCTTCGAACTGGCGGCGTTGTGGCTGGCGCGTTCGCGGCCGACCTTCGCCGATACCTTCGCCGCCATGCTGGCGGACTGAGGCTCCGAGCTCAATCCATCTGGATCTTGTGCGCCCGCGCCAGCTGGCCCCACTTGGCGATCTCCGCGCGGCGGAAGGCGTCGAGCTCGGCCGGCCCGGCAGCGACCACTTCGGCGCCGGTGGCCTCGAGGCGCTGGCGGATCCCGGGCTCCTTGAGCAGCGCCGAGAACTCCTTGGCCAGTCGATCGACCACCGCCGCCGGGGTGCCGGCGGGCACGAAGACCGCATTCCACTCGTAGACCTCGTAGCCCGGCAGACCCGATTCGGCCACCGTCGGCAACTGCGGCAGCACCGGCGAGCGCGCCTTGCCCGTGACCGCCAGCGGCCGCAGCTTGCCGGACTGGATGTACGGCAGGCTCGACGCCAGGCTGGCGAAGAACACCGGCACCTGGCCGGCCATCACGTCGGTAAGCGCCGGGCCGCCGCCCTTGTAGGCCACGTGGGTCATGCGCACGCCGGCCATGGCGCTGAACTGCTCGGCCGCCAGGTGCTGGGCCGAGCCGTTGCCGGACGAGGCGTAGTTGATCTCGCCCGGCCTGGCCCGGGCCTGCGCGACCAAGTCCTGCACGCTGCGGATCGGTGCCGCCGGATTCACCACCAGCACGTTGGGCACTTTCACCAGCAGCGACACCGGCGCCAGGTCGCGCAGCGTGTCGAAGGGCATCTTGCTGCGCAGCGCCGGGTTCTGGGCATGGCTGGAGGCATCGAGCATCAGCGTGTAGCCATCGGGCGCGCTCTTGGCCACCAGGTCGCCGCCGATCGCGCCGCCGGCGCCGCCGCGGTTGTCGACCACCACCGGCTGGCCGAGCCGGCTCGACAGGGAGGGCGCGATGATGCGCGCCACCGCGTCGACCGTGCCGCCGGGCGGGTAGGTCACGACCAGCCTGATCGGGCGGCTGGGCCAGCCTTGGGCTTGGGCTGGGGACTGCACCGCCAGCGCTGCGAGCAGCAGGACGGCGCCGGCCCCGGCCAGGCAGCGCCGGCGCGAGATGTCATCGGGCATGAAGGTCTCCCTCTTGTTCGAATTTGAAGAGCCGGGCCGGCGTGTCGACCAGGATCCGCTGCCGGGCAGCGGCGTCGGGCACCCAGTCGGCGAGCGCCGCCTGGGCGGCCGTGTAGTCGACCCATTCGCGATGCTCGGTGTGGGGCCAGTCGCTGCCCCACAGCAGGCGCCCGGCGCCGAAGGCGCGCAGCAGCCGCTCGGCGGCCGCGCGGGCCTGCGGCGCCGAGGGCACTGGCCAGTTGCGGTAGGCGGCCGAAAGCTTGACCCAGGTCCGGCCGCCGGCGGCCGCGGCCAGCAGCCAGGCCTGGCCGGCGTCGGCCAGGGCACCGGGGCGGCCGAAATGGTCCACCACCAGCTTGCAGCCGGCATCGAGCACGGGCTGTCCGGCCTTGGCCAGCGCCGGCGAGTCGCGATGCAGCTCGACATGCCAGTCGAGCGCGCGCACGCGCGCGAACAGGCGCTGCCAGGCCGGGCGTGAAAAGTCGGGGATCGGCAGGCCGACCAGGTTCAGCCGGATCCCGCAGATGCCGCCGTCGGCCAGCGCCTGCAGGGCGAGGTCGTCGGCCTCGGGGTCGACCACGGCGACGCCGCGCAGCCGCCGCGGCCGGGCCCGGATCGCATCGAGCAGGAACCGGTTGTCGGTGCCCAGGAAGCTCGGCTGCACCAGCAGCGCATGCGAGACGCCGTGGGCATCGAGCAGGGCGCTGAAGTCGGCCGGCGTGGCGTCGTAGTCCGGCGCGTGGCGGCGCTGGGGCGCCAGCGGCAGCCCGCGCACGAACACGTGGGCGTGGCTGTCGATGGCGGTGACCGCCGCCGGCGCGGCCTCAGGCATAGCGGCGCTCGAGCGCGTCGAACGCGCTCTTGCGCACCAGCGCCTGGCGCTCGGCGAAGGTCGCGACCAGGCCGCTGGATTCGTCGAGCCGGCCGTCCCGCTGCAGCGCCTGCAGCGCCTGCTGCATGCCGTGCACCGCACCCTGCAGCGCGGCATTGGCGTAGAGCACCATGCCGAAGCCCATGGCGCTGAAGTCGCTCGCGGCCAGGGTCGGTGTCTTGCCGCCGATCACCACGTTGACCAGCTGAGGGCAGGCGATCTCGCGCGGGATCCGGCGCAGCGCGTCGAGCGATTCGGGCGCCTCGACGAAGGTCAGATCGGCGCCGGCCTCCGCATAGGCCACGGCACGCGCGATCGCGGCGTCGATGCCCTCCACGGTGGCGGCATCGGTGCGCGCGATCACCAGGAAGTCGGGATGCAGGCGGGCATCGACCGCGGCCCGGACCTTGCCGGCCATCTCCTGCGTCGGCACCAGGGCCTTGCCCTCGAAGTGGCCGCATTTCTTGGGGCTGGCCTGGTCCTCGAGCTGGATCGCGTTGGCGCCGGCGCGCTCGAGCGTGCGCACGCTGTGGCGCACGTTGAGCGCGTTGCCGAAGCCGGTGTCGGCGTCGACGATGATCGGCAGCGCCACCGCGTCGCGGATCGCCGCCGTGTGCTGCGCGATGTCGGCCAGGCCGACGAAGCCGAGGTCGGGCAGGCCGTAGAAGGTGTTGGTCAGGCCGGCGCCGCTCAGGTAGACGGCTTCGAACCCGAGCTGCTCGATCACGCGCGCCGCCAGCGCGTTGGCGGCGCCCGGCACCATCAGCCCGCGCCGGGCCTCGACCTTGCGGCGCAGCGCCGTGCCGGGATGCAGCGCGTCCACCTCATTCGTCCTTCATGCCGGTGGCCTTGACCACCGCGCCGAGGCGCGCGCGCTCTTCGTCGACGAAGCGGACGAAGGAGGCCCGGGTGCCGCCGATCGGCTCGATGCCCAGGCCCTTGAGGCGCTCGGCGATGGCCGGCGTCTTCATGGCCGAATCGACTGCCGCGCTCATCTTGTCGAGGATCGCCGGCGGCGTGCCCTTGGGCGCGTGGATGCCGGCCCAGTGCGCGATGCGCAGGTCGCCATAGCCCTGCTCGGTCGCGGTGGAGAGTTCGGGGTAGGCCGAGATCCGGCTGGTCCAGGTGTCGGCCAGGGCCTTGAGCTTGCCGCTCTTGAGATAGGGCAGGGCGACGATGCTGGCCTCGGAGGTGGCTTCGACCTGCTTGCCGAGCACCGCCGTGATCGATTCGGAGCCGCTCTTGTAGGGCACGATGTCGAGCTTGGCGCCGTACTTCGTCTGCAGCACGCCCGAGACGAAGTGCGGCGTGCTGCCGGTGCCGGCGGTGGCCCAGTGGAAGCCTTCGCCGGTCTTCGAGGCGGCGATGAATTCCTTCAGGTTCTTGTATGGCGCATCGGCCGGAACCAGGACCACCGAGGGCGCCAGGCCGATCATCGCAACCGGCTCCAGGTCGGCGTCCTTGTAGGGCATCGACTTCTTGATCATGCTGTTGGAGATCACGCCGGCGGCGCTGATCAGGAAGGTGTAGCCGTCGGGCGCCGACTTGGCGACCACGTCGGCACCCAGCGTGGTGCCGCCGCCGGGCTTGTTCTCGATCACGATCGGCTGGCCCAGCGCCTTGGAGGCGCCCTCGGCGGCGGCGCGCGCCATCAGGTCGTTGGCGCCGCCGGCCGAGAACGGCACGATCAGCCGGATCGGCTTGGTCGGCCAGGCGGCCGGCGCCGCCTGCGCCCAGGCGGCGCTGCCGGCCGAGGCGGCGGCGAGGGCCGTGGCGACGAAGGTGACGGCAAAGGTGCCGCGAAGGGAATGGGTCATGGTGTCTCCGGTTGTTCGGCCGCGCATGGCCGCGCGGCCCGGCCAAGTATCGGCAGGTCGCCAGCCCATGGGAATGCCTTGGCGGGTTGCTTTTTCATAAGCGGCGCTTATGCAACACTCGCTGCTCGGCTTCGCCATCTTCCCGTTCGTCATGACCTCGCAGCTTCTGTCCGCCACGACTTCCTCCCGCACCAATGGGCGCGCCATCGTCACCATGGTCGCTGCGATGGCCTGCTTCGTGATCAATGACGCGCTGGTCAAGCATGTGAGCCAGTCCATGGCGTCGGTGCAGCTGATCTTCCTGCGCGGGCTGATGGCCTCGGCGCTGGTGCTGCTGGTGGCGCACCGCCTGGGCGCTCTGCGGCAGGCGAGCGCCTTGCTGCACCCGCGGGTCGCGCTGCGCGCCGCGGTCGACGCCTGCGCCACCCTGTTGTACCTGCTGTCGCTGTTCCGCTTGCCGATCGGCAACGCGACCGCCATCAACCTGGCCGCGCCGCTGTTCATGACCGTGTTCGCGGTGCTCTTCATGGGCGAGCGCGCCGGCCGGGCGCGCTGGTCCGCCGTCGTGCTGGGCTTCGCGGGCGTGCTGTGCATCGTGCAGCCCAGCGGCGACGGCTTCAACGCCTGGTCCCTGCTGTGCCTGCTGGGCACGCTGTTCCACGCCACGCGCGACCTGTTGACGCGGCGCATCGACCCTGTCATTCCGTCGATCATCATCACCCTGGCCACGGCATTGGCCGTCACCTTGCTCGCGGGCTGCCTGACGCTGTTCAGCGGCTGGCCGCCGTTCGCGCCGGGCGACCTGGCCCTCTTGGGGGTCGCGGCCGCCTTCCTGGCCACCGGCTATTTCCTGCTGGTGCAATGCATGCGCGCCGGTGAGGTCTCGCTGACGGCACCGTTTCGCTATTCGGCCGTGCTGTTCGCCATGCTGCTGGGCTACGCCGTGTGGGACGAGGTCCCCAGCGGATGGGCCTGGCTGGGCATCGCGCTGCTCGTCGGCTCGGGCCTCTACATGCTGCACAGCGAGCGTGGCCGCCTGCGGGCGGCCGCGCTGGACGCTCAGCCTGAGTGACGACTAAGCGCTACGCCTTGGGCGGTGCCGGCGTCTCGGTGTGCATGGCGCACAGCCACTTGTCGCCGTCGCRCACCCAGGTCGACGAGTCGAGCATCTCCACGGTCGAGGTCTCCGATTGGCCCCTGGGCGCAGTCGTCTGCCGGACCCGGTAGACCAGGATGGCGGTGGTGTCGTTGGGACAGACCACCTCGACATCGCTGAGTTCGAAACCCTTCACCACCATCGATCCCTGCTCCGCCATCTTCCGATAGCCTGCGTGGTCGAATTGCATCGCGCCATGCGAACTCACCATCAGGGCAGGTTCGCACAGCAGCGACAGCGCGCTGTCGGTGTCCTGGTCCACCATGGATTGCCAGAACCGGGTCTCCAGATCGATCAGTGTCTTGCGCATGGCGGCACGCTCCTTCTTGAGGCTTGGGAAGCGAGTTCCATTCTCGAAGCGGTCCGGCGGTCGGGCGTCGGAAAGGTCGTGTTGTGGCGGTCAGTCGATTCCGACACGCCGGTCGAAGTCCGTGCCACGGCTCACCGATTCCCAGTCATCGATCTCCTTCAGCAGCGCCTGCGAATGCGCGCGGACCGCATCGACCGCATCGCCGCCGAGCTGCAGGCGCAGCGGCGTGCGTTCTGCGTTGAGCGCGCGTTCGATCGCTGCCGCCGCCTTGCGCGGATCACCAGCTTGCGTCTCGTGCATCGCGTGGGCGAATTCACGCGTGCCACCGACCACCGCCTGGTAGTCCTCGATGACCGGCATGTGCCGCATGCCGCTGCCGGCCAGTTGCGTGCGGAACTGTCCCGGCTCCACGATCAGCACCTTGATGCCGAAGGGCGCGACCTCCTGCGCCAGCGCCTCGGACACGCCTTCGATCGCGAACTTGGATGCCGAGTACGCACTGAAGCCGGCGAACGAGAGCTGCCCGCCGAGGCTGGAGATGTTGACGATCGCGCCCGCGCCTTGCGCTCGCAGAAAGGGCAGCGCGGCGCGCGTCACGGCCATGGCGCCGAAGAAGTTGGTGTCCATCAGCGCGCGCAGCTCGGCGTCCGATGTTTCCTCGAATGCGCCGACCACGCCGTAGCCCGCGTTGTTGATGAGCACGTCGATGCGGCCGAAGCGGGCGATCGCCGCCTTGACCGCCTCTTCGGCGGCGCCATGCGCAGCGACGTCGAGCGTGGCAGCGAGGACGCGGTCCGGTGCGCGCGCGACCAGATCGGCGAGCCGGGCCGTGTCGCGTGCCGTCGCGACCACGTTGTGGCCCTGGGCGAGGGCATGTTCGGCGAACGCGCGTCCGAAACCCGACGATGCACCGGTGATGAACCAGGTGCTGGCTTGGGCGGAAGAGGTCATGGCGAATTCCTTTCTTGGTGGCGGACCCATGCAGGGCATGAACGCGAGTGTTCCGCAATCTGAATTCATCGACTAGACCGATCAAATAGAAAGCACTGTGCGATACGATGCATGAATGGACCGGCAGCTCCTTCCGCATCTCGCCATCGTTCTCGCGGTGCACCGCCGACGCGGGTTCGCAGCGGCCGCGGGCGAGCTCGGCATGAGCGCATCGGCGGTCAGTCATGCGGTGAGGGCGGTCGAAGAGCAACTCGGCCAGCCGCTGTTCGCTCGCACCACGCGCAGCGTGCGGCTCACCGAGGCGGGCGAAGCCTTCCTCCACACACTCGCGCCGGCCATGGCCGAGATCGCGGATGCGGTGGACGGCTTCGGCGCCAGCTTCGGCCGGGTCGGCGGCGTGTTGCGCATCAACGCGCCGCACGTGGCGCTGCCGATGGCCGTCACGCCGCTGGTGGCCGAGATGTCGCGGCGGCATCCGGACGTGGAAGTCGAAGTGACCTCGGAAGACGGGCTGGCAGACATCGTGGCTGGCGGCTACGACGCTGGCGTGCGGCTCGGTCATACGGTCGCGCAGGACATGGTGGCCGTGCGGCTCACGCCACCCTTCAAGGCAATCTTGGTGGCGTCGCCGGCCTACCTGGCGTCAGCGGGCATGCCGCGCAACGTCGGCGCGCTCGCAAGGCACAACTGCATCGGGTTCCGTTTCGTGACATCGGGCGGCACCTATGCGTGGGACTTGCTCGACCGCAAGGCCCATGTGTGCGTCGAAGTGAAGGGCACGGTGCGCGTCACCAACGCGCTGTACGCCAGGGACCTTGCGCTGGCCGGCATCGGCATCGCCTACATCTTCGAGCCGCTGGTGCGCGCCGCGCTTGCCGATGGGCGGCTGCGGCAGGTCCTGCCTCAATCGGCGTTCGAGGAGCCGGGGCTGTTTCTCTACTTTCCCAGGCGGGCCGCGCAGGCGCCGAAGCTGCGCGCCTTCGTCGATCTCTCCAAGGAGATGCTGGGGCTCGCCACGGCCGGTGCCCGCCCTGGCTCCAGAGAGTGACCGAATCCTTGCAGAATGCATGCACTGCCAGACCGTGGGCCTCCCCGGTGCGCCGCTCTCGCCAACCTGTCGTCAACCTGTAAGGAGCTTGTCATGCCGAGTGCAGAACTTTCGTCCTGGAACAACGGCCCGGCCAAGACGGCCATCCTCGACTTCGTGGCGAGGGTGACCTCGGAAGGCGGCCCGGACCATGTCCCGCCCGCCGATCGAATCGCGACCTTCGACAACGACGGCACCCTGTGGTGCGAGCAGCCGCTCCAGGTCCAGTTTTCTTTCGCCCAGCATCGACTGAACGACATGGTCGCGCGCGACCCGAGCCTCGCAGAGCGGCAGCCGTTCAAGGCCTATGTCGAGAAGGACATGGCCGCGATCAAGGCGGCCGGGATGCGCGGCCTCTTTGAGGTGGGGGCGGCCGTGCACGCGGGCATGACCGAGGAAGCCTTCGACCGGATGGCGCGGGACTGGCTCGCGGAAGCGAAGCATGCCGGCCTGGGCCGCTTGTTCACCGATCTCGTCTACGTCCCGCAGCTGGAACTCGTTGCGTACCTCCAGAAGCATGGCTTCCGGATCTTCATCGTGTCGGGCGGCGGCATCGACCTGATGCGCGCATTCGCGGAAGAGGTCTACAAGATTCCGCGGCACCATGTCATCGGTTCCAGCGTCAAGACGCGATTCGAGATCCAGGACGGCATCGGGCAGCTCGTCAAGCTGCCGGAGCTGAACTCGTTCGACGACCGCGAGGTCAAGCCCTGCAACATCGGACTTCACATCGGACGCCGGCCGATCCTGGCGTTCGGAAATTCGGACGGCGACCTGGCGATGCTTCGCTACACGAAGACCGGGCCCGGGCCGCGGCTCGCGTTGCTGCTGCATCACGACGACGGCACCCGCGAATTCGCGTACGACCGCGAGTTCCGTTTGAGTCCACTGGCCGAGGCGCTCGACAACGCGCCGCAGTACGGCATCGACATCGTGAGCATGAAGCGAGACTGGGCCGAGGTCTTCGCTCCCTGACGACCGTGGTGGCGCTACGAGGCAAAGCCCGGCGTGCCCGGCTCGGCCGGCAGGCGCAGCACATTCGTCAGGTAGCTGACCGTGCGATAGAAGCCGGCCAGCATCAGCAGTTCGAGAATCGCTTCATCGCTGAATGCCGACTGCAGCGACCGCCACAGCGCGTCGTCGACATCGCACTCGGCATGAAGCATGTCGCACAGCACGAGCAGCAGCCGATCCTCGTCCGCCCAGCAGGCATCTTGCGCCTGCCCGGCGGCCAGCGAAGCGACCTGGGCTTCATCGAACCCGGCGTGCGACGCGAACAGCGCGATGTGAACGCCCCACTCGTATTCCGACTTGCACAGCGCGGTCGTCCGGGCAATGACGAGTTCGCGCTGTCGCAAGCTGAGATGTCCGCGGTCGAGCAGTCCGCCGGCGAAGAATTTCTGGAACAGGCGAGGGTCCCTGGCGAGCGTGGTGAAGAGCCGCAGGGGCGGCTTGCCACGCATGAGGCCGTCGAGCGAAGCCTGGATGCCGGCCGCAAATGGCGGTTCCGCGGAAGAACACCAGGCTGGCGGAACTGCGTTCGCTGGGCCTGGTGGCCCATGACGAGGGCGGCTACGGCCTGACCGACGAGGGACGCAAGTTGAGCGCGGCGCTTGCGCCTCTGAGCGATTGGGCGCGTCAGTGGAAGCCGGCGGCGGGTTGAACCGCAAGCGCTGGACTTCCGTCGGCGCCGAGCCGCCGCCCCAAGAGCGGCACTGCACCAAAGTGCAGCTTTACTTGGACACTGGTCGTGTCTATTCTGGGTCCCGACGTCGCCGCGATCCGTCGCCCCTTTCACAGACCAGGAGAAGCAGACATGGTTCGAACACTACTGGCGACCAGCGTGCTGGCGCTGTCGCTCGGGGCAGCGGGCCTGCATGCCCAGCCCGCGCCCGCGCCCGCGCCCGCACCGGCTGCCGCTCCGGCACCCGCCGCAGCAGCCCAGCCGGCGGCCAATCCGGTCGATCCCGAGGCGATCCAGGCGCTCAAGGACATGGGCGCGCACCTGCAGTCGCTGAAGCGCTTCGAGGTCGAGATCGATCTGACCGCCGAGCGGGTGCTGGCCGACGGCCAGAAGCTGCAGCACTCGGCGACCGCCGAACTCCAGGTCGTGCGGCCGAACAAGATGCGCGTGCGGATGTCGAGTCCGCGCTCGGTGCGCGAGCTCTTCTACGACGGCAAGACCGTGACCCTGTTCACGCCGGCTCTCAAGACCTATTCGCAGGCCGAGTTCAGCGACAACCTGGGCGTGCTGGTCGAAAAGCTCAAGCAGCGCTTCGGCATCGAGGTGCCTGCCGCCGACCTGTTCGTCTGGGGAACGCCGGAGGCGCCGTTCGACGCGATCCAGTCGGCGATGTTCGCCGGGCAGGACTTCGTGGACGAGGTGCTCTGCAACCACTACGCCTTCCGCCAGGGCGAGATCGATTGGCAGATCTGGCTCAGCGCGGGCGCCAACCCGCTGCCGCTCAGGCTCGTCATCACCAACCGCTCGGATGAAGCCAGGCCGCAATCCGTGACCGTGTTCGACTGGAAGAAGAATCCGGGCTTCAAGGATTCGACCTTCAGGTTCGTGCCGCCCAAGGGGGCGAGCGAGGCCAAGTTCGTTCCCCTGAAGACTTCCTGAAGGAGCCGTGCCATGAAGCAAGCAGCAAGCAAGACCTGTTCGGCCCTTCTGAGCGCGTTGGTGGTCGCCGGCCTGGCCTGGGCGCCAGCGGCCGGCGCCATCGGAGGCGGGGGAGGCGGGCGCGGCGGCGGCGGAGGTGGCATGCACGCGGGCGGTGGCGGTGGCGGTGGCATGCAGGCGCGCGGTGGTGGCGGCGGCGGTGGCGGTGCCAATCGGGCGCAGGTCAACAACAACCGCAGCGCGGACGTCCGCACCAACAATGTCCGCAACACCAGCGTCAACAACGTCAACGTCAACAACGTCAACCGCAACACCAACGTCGTCGTCGCGGGCGGTGGCGGCGGATGCCGCAACTGCGGCTGGGACAACGACTATCACCCGGTCGCCACCGCGGCCGCGGTCACCGCCACTGTCGCGGTGACCTCGGCGGTGGTCGGCTCGATGGTGCGCTCGGTGCCTGCCGGCTGCGTGCCGGTCAACTACGGCGGCATGGTCTACCAGCAATGCGGCACGGTCTGGTACCAGCCGCAGGGCGGGCAGTACGTGGTCATCAACCCGCCTTATTGAGCGCCGTCTCCCGACTACTCCGGGCGCCAATGAGCAATCCGACTTCGTCGACCCCGTCCCTTCTGTCGCGCCTGCTGCCGGTGCTGAACTGGGCGCCGCACTATCGCCGCGACTGGCTCGGCGCCGACCTGCTGGCCGGCGTCACGGTCGCGGCCTTCTGCATCCCCGAGAGCATGGCCTATGCCGGTCTCGCCGGACTGCCGCCGCAGGCCGGCCTCTATGGCAGCCTGCTCGCCGTCTTCGCCTATGCGATCTTCGGCACCTCGCGGCAGGCGGCCATCGGACCGACCTCGGCGCTGTCGATCCTGGTTGCGACCGGCCTGGCGGGGCTGTCCCTCAAGGACCCGGCGCGCTATGCCGAGATGGCGGCGCTGCTCGCGCTCATGGTCGGCGCCATCGCGGTCGTGGCAAGGGTGTTCCGGCTCGGCTTCCTGGTCAATTTCATTTCCGAGTCGGTGCTGACCGGGTTTTCGGCCGGCGCCGCGATCTACATCGCCACCACGCAGCTCGGCAAGCTGTTCGGCATCGAGGGCGCGCACGGCGAGTTCGTCGACCGCATCGCCTATCTCTTCCAGCACCGGGGCGACACCAACCCGTGGTCGCTTGGCCTGGGCGTGGCCGTGATCGCGGTGCTGCTGGTCACCGAGAAGCTCGCACCGCGCATTCCATGGGCGCTGGTGGTGGTGGCGGCGTCGATCCTGCTCATGATGTTTACCGGGCTCGGCGGCCACGGCATCAGGATCACCGGCGAGATACCGAGCGGACTGCCGCCGTTCCGGCTGCCCTCGTTCACGCTGGCCGACGCGCAGGCGCTGCTGCCCACGGCCTTCGCGGTGTTCCTGCTGTCATACGTCGAAGGCATGGGTGTGGTGCGCACCTTCGCGGCCAAGCACAAGTACCCGGCCGACGCCAACCAGGAACTGCTGGCGGTCGGTGCGGCCAACGTGGTCTGCGGCCTGGGTTCGTCGCTGCCGGTGGGCTGCAGCATGTCTCGTTCTGCGGTCAACGACCAGGCGGGCGCGAAGACGCCGCTGGCGGGCGCCATCTCGGGCCTGCTGCTGGCCGTGATCGTGCTGTTCTTCACCGGCGCCTTCACGCAGCTTCCCGAGCCGGTGCTGGCCGCGGTGGTGATGATCGCGGTCAAGGGGCTGGTCGACATTCCGGCGCTGCGGCGCCTGCTGCGGGTGAGTCCGCGCGAGTTCTGGATCGCCCTGGCCGCGATGGCCGGGGTACTGCTGTTCGGCATGCTCGAAGGCGTGATGATCGGCACCGTGCTGTCGCTGCTGCTGCTGGTCTGGCGGGCCAGCAATCCGAGCACCGTGCTGCTCGGCCGCATTCCGGGCACCGAGCTCTACAGCGACCTGGCGCGCCATCCCGACAACGAGATCGAACCCGGCTCGCTGGTGTTTCGCGTCAATGCGGGTCTCTTCTATGCCAACGCGCCCAACGTCAAGGCCGACCTGATGGAGGCGATCGGGCAACAGGGCAAGGCGGTGCGGCTGGTGGTGATCGATCTCTCGTCGTCGCCCTACGTGGACGTGGCCGCCGCCGACATGCTGGCCGAATGCCACGAGGAACTGGCGGGCCAGGGCATCACGCTCCGGGTGTCGAACATGAACGGCGAGGTGCGCGACATGATGCGTCGCGACGGACTCGACAAGGTGTTCGGCGACCTGGGCCCGGCACAGAGCGTGGAGTCGATCGTCGGGCAGTGGAAGAAGGCCGGGGCCCGCGCAAGCCAGTGATGCCGGCATGAGACGCGTCCCGGTCCTGGTAATCGCCGCCCTGTGGGCCCTGCTCCTGCTCGCCGCCCCGGCGATCGCCCTGGCGCAGCCCGCAGCCGCCCCGGCCGCCAAGGCGGCGCCCAGGGATGCAGCCGATGTGGTGGTGCTCAGCCGGCGCGTCGTCACCCTGCGCGGCGACTTCCTGGGCGTGTCGGCGTCGGAACGCGCCCGCCGGGCCGAGCGGACCATCGACGACCTGCTGGCCAAGGGGGGCCCGGACCTCGTGACGGTGCAGCAGGTGCCTCAGGGCGCCGTGCTCATGATCGATGGCGGCTTCGCCCTGATCCTCACGCCGGAGGACCTCGACCGCGGCACCGGCGAGTCCTTCGAATCGTTCACGCACTCGGCGCAGCAAGCCCTGACGCGCGCCATTGCAGAAACCCGCGAGGCCCGCGACCGCAGGCAGTTGCTGCGCGCGCTCGCCGAGACGGCGATGGCGACGCTGGTCTTCGCGCTGGGGCTCTGGGCCATATGGCGCCTGCGCAACGCGATGGCCTCGCGTGCGGCCGATCTGCTGGAATCGAAGACCGCCGGTCTGCAGCTGGACGGGACGCCGATCCTGCATTCGTCGCGGCTGGCCGCCATGGCGCAATACCTGGTGCGCGCACTCATCTGGCTGGTGCTGGCCGTGATGGCCTACGAATGGCTGGTGTTTGCCCTGAAGCGCTTCGCCTACACCCGGCCCTGGGGCGAACAGCTGGGCGCGTTCCTGATCGGCATCGCGCGCGACATCGGCCGCAACGTGCTGGGCGCCTTGCCGGACCTGGCCGTCGCGGTCGTCATCTTCCTGCTGGCGCGCGGCGCGGTGGCCGCCTTCAGGCCGCTGTTCGACCGGGTCGAGCGCGGCCGCGCCACCCTGGGCTGGATCGATCGCGACCTGGCCGGGCCGACCCGGCGGATCTTCGCCGTGCTGGTCTGGCTGTTCGCCATCGCCATGGCCTATCCGTACCTGCCGGGCGCCCAGAGCGACGCCTTCAGGGGCATCTCGGTGCTGCTCGGCCTGATGGTGACCCTGGGCGGCTCCAGCCTGGTCGGCCAGGCCGCCAGCGGCCTGATCCTGATGTACTCGCGCACCATCCGCGTCGGCGAATACGTGCGCATCAACGAGCAGGAGGGCACGGTGACGGAGGTGGGCACCTTCACGACCAAGATCCGCACCGGGCTGGGCGAGGAGGTCAGCATGCCGAACTCGGTGATCATGGCCTCGACCACCAAGAATTACTCGCGCACGGTCGAGGGGCGCGGCTATGTGCTGGACACGGTCGTGACGATCGGCTACGACACGCCCTGGCGCCAGGTCGAGGCGATGCTGGTCGAAGCGGCCAGGCGCACCGGCGGCGTGCTGGCGTCGCCGCCGCCGCAGATCTTCAAGACCGCGCTGTCCGACTTCTACGTGGAGTACCGGCTGGTCTGCCAGGCCGTGCCCGAACGGCCGCGGCCGCGCGCCGAGGCGCTGAACGCCTTGCACGCCCATGTGCTCGATGTCTTCAACGAATCCGGCGTGCAGATCATGTCGCCGCACTATGTGCAAGACCCGGCGGCCGACAAGGTGGTGCCGCGCGCCAATTGGTACGCGCCGCCGGCGCGCGAACCCGAAGGCGGCCCGCCGTAGCGCCGGCGTTCGCTGCGCCGGCGCTCAGCGCCCCGAGCAGACGCTGGTCACGACCTTGCAGGGCTCGGTCGGCAGCAGGCCCTCGCATTGCGCGATCGCGGCCTTGCCCGCGGCGCTCGTCGTGGCGGCGCTGGCCGCGCCCCATTCGCCGAAGTTGCCGGTCGCCAGCGCGCCGCAGGAGCGGTCGAACGAGACGCGCACATCGCAGCTGCCCGCGCGGCCCGCCATGCGATCGCACTGGGCGCGCGCCGCGCGTTCGGCGGCGTCGCGGGACGCGTGGTTGAAGGCGTAGCCGTACGCCCCCGGCCTGGACGCGATCGCGCCCCAGCTGGCTGGCGGGCCGGCGTCCGCGGGCGTGGCGGCGACGGCCGCCGACAGGCAGCCATGCAGCAGCGCGAGCGCGACGATCAGGCGCACGGTGCGGGCCGGCCGGCGACGGCGTACACCTCGACCGGCTGCGCCTTGCCGCGCAGCGCGACCGCGCCCAGCAGGTCGACCGGAATGCGCCCGCCCAGGGCGGCGCAGGTCGCCGGATCGATGAGGATCGTGCGTTGCGCCAGCTTGGTGTGCTCCTCGAGCCGGGCGGCGAGGTTCACCGTGTCGCCGATGCAGGTGTAGGTGGCGCGCTTCTGCGTGCCGGTGTAGCCCGCCACCAGCTCGCCGGTGGCAATGCCGACGCCGATGCGGATCGCGGGCTTGTCGACCGCGAGGCGCCGGGTGTTGAGGAGTTCGACCCGCTCGACCATCTCGAGGGCCGCGCGCACCGCGGCCACGCCATGGTCGGTCATGGGCAGCGGGGCGCCGAAGATCGCCATCAGGCCGTCGCCGATCATCTGGTTGACGACGCCGCCATGGTCGTTGATGGCGTCGAACATCAGCGCGTAGTAGGCGTTCAGCAGCTCGATCGTCTCCTCGGGGGGCTGCGACTCGACCAGCGCGGTGAAGCCGCGGATGTCGGAGAACATCACCGAGCCCCGCACATGCCGCCCGCCGAGCGCGAAGCCGGATTGTTCGAGATCTTGTGCCACTTCGGAGGTGGCGAAGCGCCGCACCAGTTCCTTCTGCTGGTCGCGCAGCCGCTTCTTCTCGAGGCTGGCGCCGATGCGGGCCTTGAGCAGCACCGCGTTCACCGGCTTGGGCAGGTAGTCCTCGGCGCCGAGCTCGATGCAGCGCACGATGTTGTCGAGCCCCTCCAGCGACGAGGTCACGATCACCGGCAGGTCGCGCAGCTTGGGATCGGCGGTGAGCTGCTCCAGCACCTGGAAGCCGTCCATCTCGGGCATCTCGATATCGAGCAGCAGCAGGTCGAAGGGCTCGCGCCGCAGCATGTCGAGCGCGATCCGGCCGTTCTCGGCGCAGCTGACGCTGTGGCCCTGAAGTTCGAGGCCCCGGGTGAGCAGGAGGCGGTTGACCTTGTTGTCGTCGGCGACCAGCAGGCGGGCCAGGGGAGGGTCGGGTTCAGCCACGGCAGAGCGCCTCCAGCGCCCGGGCCACCCGGGCGTACTCGGCCTCGAGCGGACCGAGCGCATTCGGCTGGAGGGCGGCGGCGTCGAGTCCGCCGAGCTCGAGTTCGCGCGCCAGCGCGGCGAGCGCCAGCGCGCCGAAGGTGAGGCTGTTCGACTTCAGGGAATGTGCCGCCCGGCGGAAGGCGTCGGCCTGGCCCGCCGCGAGCGACTCCCGCAGCTCCGACAGCATCGCCGGCGCCTCCTCGAGAAAGGTCTGCACCAGTTCCTTGACGAAGTCGGCCCCCGCGCTTTCCTGCAGCTCGGCGAAGGTGGCAGCGTCGATCGTCGCATCGCTCATGTCGTTCGGTCCTTTCGTGGCGGCACGCTGTTCAGTGCCTCGACCAGCCGATCGACGCGGATCGGCTTGGCCAGGTAGTCGTCCATGCCCGCGGCCATGCACATTTCGCGGTCACCCTGCATGGCGTTGGCCGTCATCGCGACGATCCGGGGTCGTTGCGCGCCCGGCAGCAGTTCGCAGATCTGCCGGGTCGCATCCAGGCCGTCGAGTTCGGGCATCTGTACATCCATCAGCACCACATCGTAAGCCTGGCGCTGCACCGACTCGACGGCCTCGATGCCGTTGGCGGCCAGGTCGGCCCGGTAGCCCATCTGCTGCAGCAGGCGCAGTGCGAGTTTCTGGTTCACCGCGTTGTCCTCGGCCAGCAGGATGCGCAGCGGATGGCGCGCCGCCATCGTCGGGTCGATCTGCGGCTTGAGGGCGCCGTCGCCGGTGGGCCGGGCGGCCGATTCGGGCGCCAGCAGGCCGATCAGGGCGTCGAACAGGTGCGACTGCCGGATCGGCTTGCCGAGGTAGGCGTCGAACAGGGATTCGGCCTCGCCCGCATCGCGCCGGCCGAGGGAGCTGAACAGCACCAGCGGCAGGGTCGGGCGGGTCGCCCGCACGCGTCGCGCCAGCGCGATCCCGTCCATGCCGGGCATGTGCATGTCGAGCACCGCCAGGTCGAAGGGCTCGCCTTGCTCGATCCAGTGCAGGGCCTCGAGGGGCGATTCGGTGGCGCGCGCGGCCATGCCCCATTTGTCGACCTGCGCCGCCAGCACGCGGCGGTTGGTCGCGTTGTCGTCCACCACCAGCACGCGCCGGCCCTGCAGTTCGGGCTGCACGCCGAGGAAGTCGCGGTGCCGGCTGGGCGGCAGCGGCGCCACCGGCACCTCGATGCTGAAATGAAAGGTCGAGCCCGTGCCCAGTCCGCCGCTCTCGGCCCACATGCGGCCGCCCATCATCTCCGCCAGCCGCTTGCTGATCGCCAGGCCGAGGCCGGTGCCGCCGTACTTGCGGGTGGTGCTGGAGTCGGCCTGCGAGAACGACTGGAACAGCCGTCCCATGCCCTGCGCCGACAGGCCGATGCCGGTGTCGCGCACTGCGAAAGTCAGCGCGACCCGCCCGCCCGGCCTCGTGTCGGCGCCGACCGTCAGCACCACCTCGCCGGTCTCGGTGAACTTCACCGCGTTGCTCAGCAGGTTCAGCAGGATCTGCCGCAGCCGCGGCAGGTCGCCGCTCACCGCGGCGGGCACCTCGCCTTCGAAGACATAGGCCGTGTCGAGGTCCTTCTCGGCCGCCCGGGTGCTGACCAGGTCGAGCGCCGACTCCACGCACTCGCGCAGGTCGAAGGGGTGGGCCTCGATGTCCATCCGGCCGGCCTCAATCTTCGAGTAGTCGAGGATGTCGTTGATGATGGTCAGGAGCGCGTCGCCCGAATCGCGGATCGTCGAGACGTAGTCCTGCTGCTCGGCATCGAGCGTGGTGTCGAGCAGCAGGCCGCTCATGCCGATGACCGCATTCATGGGGGTGCGGATCTCGTGGCTCATGGTCGCCAGGAAGGCGCTCTTGGCCTCGTTGGCGGCCTCGGCGGCGGCACGCGCTTCCTTGGTCTCGGCGAACATGCGCGCGTTCTGGATCGCGATCACGGCCTGGTCCGCGAAGGTCTTCAGCAGCTTGATCTCCTTCAGGTCGAACGGGCCCGGGGGCTGCCGCGTGACGTGGATCGAGCCGATGTTGTGCCCTTCCCAGATCAGCGGGGCGATCATGATCGCGTAGGTGCCGACCTTTTCGGCCAGCTCGCGCATGAAGCGAGGCAGGTGCGGCTCCGCCAGCACGTCCGGAATATGAAGCACCGCGAGCGCCTCCTGCGACACCGCGACCGGGATCGGGTCGATCGGCCGCGGATAGTACTTCTCGAGGGCTTCGCGGGCCGAGCCGCGGTGGGCCCCCAGGTGCACCAGCCCGTCGCTGCCGATCAGCGAGATGCCCATCTGCGAGCCGGAGAACAGGCGCTGGCAGCTGTCGAGGATCTTGTCGAACACCGGCTGCGCGTTCTCCATCGAACTGCTGATGACCTGCAGCACCTCCGACATGGCGGTCTGCCGCTCCAGGGTCGTCTGCATCTCGTCGAACAGGCGCGCGTTCTCGAGCGCCAGGCCCATGCTCGCCGCCACGGTCTCGAGCAGCCGGATGTCGTGGCTCCCGAAGGCATGTTCGCGCTCGTGGTCCTGCATGCCGAGGATGCCCAGTACCCGGTCGCTGCCGATGATCGGCACCGCCACGATCGAATGCGCCCAGTCGGTCCCCGGGGCCGGCACGAATCCGGCGCGGGTCTGTTCCTCGCGCGTGTTGGCCACGACGGGCTGGCGGGTGCGCAGGATCCGCTCGGCCGGACCGTCCGGCTTCAGCGGCCGCGCCGGCGGCAGGGGCAGCGGCCGGTTGTGCTCGTAGCGATACAGCGCCTGCATCAGTTCGGTCTTGTCGTCCCACCACAGGATGTTGATGTCGCCGGAGTCGAACACCTTGCGGAGCTTGTCGCCCACCATGCTGATGATGGCCTGGAACTCCAGCCTGGCGGCCATGCCCTGCTGGATGCTGTTGATCAGCGCGAGTTCGCCGGCGCGCTGTGCGAGCTCAGCCGTGCGCTCGGCCAACTGGACCCGCAGCGCTTCGTCGCCGGCCGCCGGCGCCGGGCCGAGCCGCTCCCAGAGGAAGCGGTAGGCCAGCGCCTTCAGGGTCGCCGCCTGCGCGTTGGTGGCGGCGCCGCCGTGGCCGCCCTCGATGTTCTCGTAGTAGCTCACGTCCTTGCCGGCCTCGATCATCGCCGCCGCCATCTTGCGTGCATGGGCCGGGTGCACGCGGTCGTCGCGGGTCGAGGTGGTGAACAGCACCGGGGGGTAGTCCCGCGCCGGATCGAACAGGTGGTAGGGCGAGAAGGTGCGGATGAACTCCCATTGCACCGGGTCGTCGGGGTCGCCGTATTCCGCCATCCAGGAGGCGCCGGCCAGCAAGCGCGTGTAGCGCCGCATATCGAGCAGCGGGACCTCGATCACCACGGCGCCGAACAGCGCCGGGTAGCGGGTCAGCATCATGCCGGCGAGCAGCCCGCCGTTGGAGCCGCCCTGGGCGCCGAGATGCCGGGGGGAGGTGACCCCGCGCGCCACCAGGTCCTTGGCCACCGAGGAGAAATCCTCGTAGGCGCGATGGCGGTTCTGCCGCAGCGCGGCCTGGTGCCAGCGCGGCCCGTATTCGCCGCCGCCGCGGATGTTCGCCACCACGTAGACGCCGCCCAGGTCCAGCCACGCGCGCCCGAGGGCGCCCGAATAGCCCGGGGTCAGCGAGATCTCGAAGCCGCCGTAGCCGTAGAGCAGCGTCGGCGCCGTGCCGTCGAACATCAGGTCGGCCCGGCGCACCATGAAATAGGGAACGCGGGTGCCGTCGTCGGAATTGGCGAAGCGCTGCTCCACCACCAGGCCCGTGGCGTCGAAGAAGGCCGGCATGGACTTGAGCAGTTCGGGCGGCTGCCCCACCGTGGCCAGCGAGAGGGTCGAGGGCGTGAGGTAGTCGGTCGCGCTCAGCCAGATCTGGTCGCTGGCGTCGCGGTCGACCGCCCAGGCGTGCACGCTGCCGATGGGCGGGGCGCCGATGAATTCGCTGCGGGTCCACGGCCCGCTGCCGCTGGCCGGCGGCGTCAGCACGTGCAGGCGGTTCTTCACGTCGTCGAGCACGTTGACCACGAGGTGGCTGCGGGTCCAGGTCGCGGCCGCCAGCGAGCGCGTCGGGCCGGGCTCGAAGAGGACCTCGAAATCGCGCTCGCCGCGCATGAAGGGCTCGAGCCGGGTCGCCAGCAGGGCGCCGGCGGGGTGGCTGCGGCCGCCGACCTCCCAGGGGTCGCGCAATTCGACCAGCAGCCATTCGCGCTGGATGCTCGGCTGGGCCGACAGCGGCACGTCGACCTTCAGCAACCGGTCGCCCTCGGCCAGCAGGAACAGCTCCGCGCTGTAGAAGGCCAGCGACCGGGACACGAAGTCGCGCTCGAAGCCGGGTGTGTGGGACCGCCAGGCCGAGATGTACATGTCGTCGGCCAGGCCTTCGTACACCGCGGGGGCGGTCTCCAGCGGCGTACCGCGGGCCCAGCGCCGGGCGACCCGGGGATAGCCCGAGGCGGTCGACGCCGACTCGCCGAGGGTGGTGAAGGCATAGACCGTGTCGTCGTCGATCCAGGCCAGGCCGCCCTTGGATTCGGGCCGGAAGAAGCCGCCTTCCGTGGGCGTCACGAAGGCCTTGGCGACCAGGTCGAACTCGCGCGTGACGTCGGCATCGGCGCCGCCGCGCGACAGGCTCAGGAGCGCCTTGCGGTACGCGGGGCGCAGCACGGACGCACCGTGCCAGACCCATTGCACGCCCTCGGCGGCGGCGAGGGCGTCGAGGTCGAGCACGGTTTCCCAGGCCGGGTCGGCGCCCCGGTACTCGGCCATCGTGGTGCGCCGCCACAGGCCGAGCGGGTGGTCGGCGTCCTTCCAGAAGTTGTAGTAGAGCTCGCCGATCTTGGCGACCTCGGCGATCCTGGCGTCGGAGTCGAGCACGGCCTGTATCGAGGACCGGGTGCGGGCGAATGCCGGCGTCGCGGCCAGGGTGCCCAGGGTCCGGGCATTCTGCTCGCGGACCCAGCCCAGGGCGTCGGCGCCCTCGACCTCTTCGAGCCAGAGACGCGGGTCGGCGGGGGTCATGGATTCGGGCATGGCCGAAGTATCTCCGCGCCGACGGCAGGACGTCCACCGGACCGGGCGACCGGCCTCGCGATGGACTGCGCGGCGACGGCTACCAGCGCCAGCGCTCGAACTCCAGGTCGTCGCCGACGTTGTAGTGGTCGACCAGACCCGTGGGATCGACGTAGATGTAGAGGAACCGCCGGTTGTTGATGTGGAGGTAGCGCCACGACCAGACCGTGCCGTCGAAGGAGGTCACGCGCGTCTGCTGGTAGGGCGGTCCGTAGGTGAAGAGCACGTCGGGAATGCGCCATTGGCCGGGCCGGATCGTGTTGCCGAACAGGCCCTCGTCGAGTTCCTGGCGCACCGACTGGACGCGGCCCGCCGCGTCCAAGTCGACATTGCTGACCTGGAAGCCGGCCGGGCCGCGCGAATACTGCAGCCGCTCGCCGCCGGTGAAGCGGTAGGTGGCGGTCGGCGGGCCCAGTTGCTGGAGCACCGCGTCCCGGGGCGTGCCCAGCTGGACCCGCGACGGGTCGCTGGCGCAGCCGGCCAGCAGGCCGCCGAGCAGCGCCGCCACGGCGGCGGCCTTCAATGGAAATCGGGCGAGAGATCGCATGGTGTTTCGAGTGTCGGCGAGGCCGGGCGTTCCGGCTGTGGGACGAGCCGCCGCCCGGCTGTCCGCGAGCCGCCCGGCGCCGCTCAATCCGCCTCGATCTTCGCCGCCTTGACGACCTCCGTCCAGCGCGCGGTCTCGGATTTCACCAGCGCGTCCATCTGCTGCGGATTCAGGTAGTCGGCCGTCGCACCCTGTTCCTGGGCCTTCTGCCTGAAGGCGGGCGTGGACACGATCCGGGCGATCTCCGCCGTCAGCTTGTCGATGATCGGCTTGGGTGTCCTGGCCGGGGCGAAGACGGCGAACCACGAGGTGGCGTCGAGATTCGGCAGGCCGGCTTCGGCGGTCGTCGGCACGTCGGGCAGGCTGGGCAGACGGGTCTTGCCGGTGGTCGCCAGCACCCGCAGCTTGCCCGACTGGATGTGCGGCACGAAGGGCGGTGCGGTGCCGAAGGTGATGTCGACCTGGCCGCCCAGCAGGTCCTGCAGCGCCGGGCCGGTGCCCTTGTACGGGATGTGGGTCAGCTGGATGCCGGCCTGCTGCTCGAGCATCGCGCCGGTCGCATGCTGCAGCGAGCCGTTGCCCGACGAGGCGTAGTTGATCTTCCCCGGATGCGCCTTGGCGTAGGCCACCAGCTCGGCCATGGTCTTGAAGGGGAGGTCGGCGCGCACCACCACGATCTGCGGCGCCGACAGCACGTTGGCCACCGGCGTGAAGTCCCTCGCCTCCCATTGCGGCGCCTGCTTGCTGACCAGCGGCGTGATCACGTGGTAGCCCGAGTACTGCATCAGCAGCGTGTAGCCGTCGGGCTCGGCGCGCTTCACCGCGCCCGCGGCGATGACGCCGTTGGCGCCGCCCTTGTTGTCGACCACCACGGTCTGGCCGAGCGCGGCGCCCAGCGGGACGCCGAGCATGCGCGCCGCGATGTCGGTGGTGCCCCCGGCCGCCGTCGGCACGAGCAGCATCACCGGCCGGCTCGGGTAGCCGGCGGGCGCCTGCGCGTGGAGGGCCGGGGCGATGCCCAAGGCGGCGATGCCGAGCGCGGCCAGCCCGAGGGCGCGGCGCGAGAGGGTGTGAGCGGGTTTCATGGAAGTCTCCTGTCGTCGTTCTAAGAAAAAATGGGTGTTCAGGCGTCGCGCGCCAGCGCCCGGTCGCGCCAAAGCGCGAAATCCGGCGGCGGTGCGTGCAGGTCGAGCCGGCGGCCGGCCTTGGCGATCTGGCTCGGGATCTCGTGGCCGATCAGGCCCGGCAGCCTGGCGGCGGCCTGCAGCAACAGCGCCAGGTCGCAGCCGGTGTCGAAGTCCATCAGTTCGAGGGCATGCACGATTTCCTCGGTGCACACGTTGCCGCTCGCGCCCGGCGCGTAGGGGCAGCCGCCGAGGCCGCCGAGCGAGGCGTCGAAGCGGTCGGCGCCGGCGTCCAGCGAGGCCAGCACGTTCGCCAGGCCCATGCCGCGCGTGTTGTGGAAGTGCAGCGTCAGTTCGGCGGCCGGCAGGCGCTGGCGGAACAGCCCGACGATGCGCGACACCTGGCTCGGGAACGCCATGCCGGTGGTGTCGCACAGCGTGATGCCGCGGGCGCCGGCGGCCATGAAGCGCCCGGCCCATTCGAGCACCACGGCCGGGTCGATGTCGCCCTCCATCGGGCAGCCGAACACGCACGAGAGCGAGACGTTGACCGGCACCCCGGCCTGCCGCGCCAGCCCGATCACTCCCGAGAGCGCAGTGAACGACTGGGCCCGCGTCATCCGCAGGTTGGCCAGGTTGTGGGTCTCGCTGCACGACATCACGAGGTTGAGTTCGTCGGCGCGCGCCTCGATCGCCCGCTCGGCGCCGCGCAGGTTCGGCACCAGGCAGGTGTAGACCACGCCGGGTGCGCGGGCGATCTCGCGCAGCACGATCTCGGCGTCGCGCAGCGCCGGGATGGCCTGCGGCGAGACGAAGGCGGTGGCCTCGATCTTGGCGAGGCCGGCGGCCGACAGCGCATCGATCAGGGCGATCTTGTCGGCGGTGGGCACGAAGGCCGATTCCATCTGCAGGCCGTCGCGCGGGCCGACTTCCTGCATGTGGACGCGGCGGCGTGCGCCCGTCCAGGGGCTGGTCGAAGCGCTCATGCAATGGCTCCTTTAGCGCGCAGCAGGGCGATCTGTTCGGCCGTCAGGCCGGCTTCGCGCAGCACGGCGTCGGTGTCGTCGCCGAGCCGCGGCGCCGACGAGCGCACGCTGCCGGGCGTGCCCGACAGCTTGGGCACGATGCCGGGCACGTCGACCTCATGGCCGTCGCGCGTGACCTGGCGCAGGATCATGTCGCGCGCCCGGTAGTGCGGGTCTTCGTGGATGTCCTTGGCGGTGTAGACCCGGCCCGCCGGGACCCTGGCCGCGCCGAGCAGCCGAAGCACCTCGTCGATAGTGCGCGACAGGGTCCAGGCGCCGATCGCGACGTCGAGCTCGTCGACCCGCGCCACCCGGCCGGCGTTGCCTTGCAGGTCGGGCGCGGACGCCAGGTCGGGGCGGCCCACGACTTCCATGAGGCGGCGGAAGATGCTGTCGCCGTTGCCGGCGACCAGCACGTAGCCGTCGGCGCAGCGGTAGGCGTTGGACGGCGCGATGCCGGGCAGCGCGCTGCCGGCCGCCTCGCGCACCGCACCGAAGGCGCTGTACTCGGGCAGCAGGCTTTCCATCACGTTGAAGACCGCCTCGTGCAGCGCCACGTCGATGACCTGGCCCGGGCCGCCGTGCGCCTTGCGGTGGTAGAGCGCCAACAGCACGCCGATGGTGCCGTGCAGCGCCGCCAGCGTGTCGCCGATCGAGACGCCCACCCGCACCGGCACCCGCCCGGGCTCGCCGGTGAGATGGCGCAGCCCGCCCATCGCCTCGCCGATGGCGCCGAAGCCGGGCAGGTCGCGGTAGGGCCCGGTCTGGCCGTAGCCCGAGATGCGCAGCATCACGAGCCCGGGGTTGATCCGGCGCAGGTCGTCCCAGCCCAGGCCCCAGCCCTCGAGCGTGCCGGGCCGGAAGTTCTCGATCAGCACGTCGGCCTCGGCGATCAGGCGGCGCGCGATCTCCTGGCCTTCGGCGGCGCGCAGGTCGATCGCCACCGAGCGCTTGTTGCGCGACTGCACCTGCCACCAGACCGAGGTGCCGTCCTGCAGCAGGCGCCAGTTGCGCAGCGGGTCGCCGCTGCCCGGCGCCTCGATCTTCACGACCTCGGCACCGAATTCGCCGAGCGTCTTGCCGCAGAAGGGACCGGCGATCAGCTGGCCCATCTCGACCACCTTGAGGCCGGCGAGGGCGGTGTTGGAATCAGGGTTCATGGCGCGGATCATGGCCGGCCGCGGGAGGGCCGCAAAGCGGTCATTGGCGAGGCTGCCATCGCGGATCGCGATGGTG
This sequence comes from Variovorax sp. 10N432, assembly GCF_056394465.1. Lineage (NCBI taxonomy): Bacteria > Pseudomonadati > Pseudomonadota > Betaproteobacteria > Burkholderiales > Comamonadaceae > Variovorax > Variovorax sp. 10N432. Next base: position 29,682 of record NZ_JBFTHX010000017.1, on the reverse strand, counting down.
CTCAAATAGCCCTCCATGAAACTGGATCCTGTCTCGTTGCGCCTCTTCGTCGCGGTCATGGAAGAGGGCACCATCGCGGCGGCCGCGCTGCGCGAGCACCTGGCGCCGGCGGCCGTGAGCAAGCGCATCAGCGAGCTCGAGGCAGCGCTCGACACGGTGCTGTTCCAGCGCAGCAACAAGGGGGCGCAAGCCACCGCGGCCGCGCATGCGCTGCTGGGGCTCGCGCGCGGCGTGCTCTATGGCCTGGACGACATCGCCGAGCAGATGGCCGGCTACGCCAGCGGGCTGCGCGGCCACGTGCGGGTGTTCGCCAACATCTCGGCCATCACGCAGTTCCTGCCCGACGACCTGCGCAGCTTCATGGCGGCGGCCCCGCTGGTGCAGGTGCACCTGCAGGAACGCATCAGCTCGGCCATCGCCCGCGCCGTGGCCGACAGCACGGCCGACATCGGCATCCTAACGCGGGCGCCTACGGCGAGCCGCTGGCCATGCTGCCGTACCGCGAGGACGAACTGGTGCTGATCGTGCCGCGCGGGCATCCGCTGGCGCGGCGCAAGAAGGCGAGCTTCCGCGAGGCACTGGCGCATGAATTCGTCGGCGCCCATCCGGGCAGCGCGGTCAACAATCAGCTGCACCGGGCGGCGGCGGAGATCGGCCTGCCGCTGCGGCTGCGCATCCAGGTCAGCGGCTACGACGCGATGTCGTTGATGGTGGCCGCCGGCATGGGCATCGGCATCCTGCCGCGGCTGAGCGCGCGGCTCTATCTCGCGTCGCTCGACATCCGCGCCGTCGCGCTCGACGAGCCCTGGGTGCGGCGTCAGCTGGTGGTGTGCGTGCGCTCGCTGGAGGCGCTGTCGCCGGCGGCGCGCAGCCTGGTGGAGCATCTCTGCGCGGGGGCTTCGCCGGGCCTTGCGTGAGGGGCGCCAGGCCGATGCGATCTACCGCAGTTTCGCCGCGTCGAAGATCCGTCGCTTGGCGTTGAGGATATGGACCCGTGTGGCCTCGGCGGCGTCGGCCGGGGACCGCTTCTCGATGGCGTCGAGGATCTGCCGATGCTCCGTCTGGACCCGCCGGATGCGCTCGAGAGTCATCTTCGATCGCACGCTCCGGGCCAGTTCCATGAATTGCCGGATGGGCGCGACACTCGTTTCGACAGCGGCCACGAAGAACTGGTTGTGCGAGGCCCTCGCGATCGCCATATGGAAGCGGACGTCGTCTTCGATGCCTCTGTTTCCGCCCTCCATGGCCAGGGTCTGCGCTTCCAGGCAGGCCGTGATCGATGCCAGGTCGTCGGCGGTGCGGAACTCCGCAGCAGCGGCCGCCGCTCCCGATTCGACGACCGTGCGGTAGGCGTAGTAGCGCTCGATGTCCGAATAGTTCCTGATGGGCGGCATGCTCGATGCCGGTGTGCCGGGGGCGCGCACGACGTGGCTGCCGGAGCCGCGCCGGGATTCGATGATGCCGTCCGATCGCAGCCTCGACAGCGCCTCCCGCACTGTCGGCCGCGAGACCCCGAAGCGGGTGGCCAGTTCGCTTTCCGTCGGCAGCTTCTTCGAGTCGGCGTAGTCCCCGCGCAGGATGGCTTCGACCATCCGGGCGTAGATCTGGTCGGGCAATGTGCCGCCATGGACGTCTAGCAAGTGTTCCGCCATTGAACCGGTGATCGAAAGTCTTTGTCAGACAACTATAGCGGATGTTCGGATGCACCCCAGGAGAGATGGCCCGTTCCCCTAGCAGTAACCCGCATGACAACTGGAAAGTTGTCTTACAAAATCTCCGACAGCCAAGCCCATCCATCAGGAGATTCCGAATGCGCCCAGTTTTCCTTTCGCGGCATCGCCATTCCCTCGTTGCGGCCGTTCTCGGGGCGGCGTGCTGTGCCGGCATCGGCCTGGCCCAGGCGCAGGAACTGCCGAAGTCGCCGGTGGTGATCAACGTGATCGACGCCGCAGGCAACCTGGCGCTGACGCAGGGGGCTTTCGAGGCCTACCAGGCGCAGAACCCCAAGCTGGTGTCCAAGTTCACCTTCACCAAGGCCCCCGCGCCCGAGATCCCGGCCAAGATCAAGGCGATGCAGAACGCGGGCCGCAGCGACATCGACATGGTCATCGTCGGCACCGATGCGCTCGCCGCCGGCCTCGAGATGAACCTGTGGGTCAAGCTGTTCCCCGACTACGCGGCCAAGTTCCCCAAGCTGCAGGAGAACTACCTTCCCAACGCCTACAAGATGCACGCGCTTGCGAAGGACCACGGCCTGGCCATCGTCTTCATGCCCGCCGGACCGCTGGTCGAGTTCAACCCCGACAAGGTCAAGACGCCACCGACGACGCCCCAGGAACTGCTGGCCTGGTGCAAGGCCAACCCCAACAAGCTGATCTATGCGCGGCCCGCCAACTCCGGGCCGGGACGCACCTTCATGATGGGGCTGCCCTATCTGCTGGGCGACAAGAATCCTGCCGATCCGATCAACGGCTGGGACAAGACCTGGGCCTACCTGAAGGAGCTCGACGCCTGCATCGAGTACTACCCGACCGGAACCGCCGCCGTGATGAAGGAACTGGGCGAAGGCTCGCGCGACATGACGCTGACCGTGACGGGCTGGGACATCAACCCCCGGGCGCTGGGCATCGTGCCGAAGAACTTCCAGGTGCTGCCGTTCAAGGGCATGACGTGGGTCAACGACGCACACTACATCGTGATTCCCAAGGGCGTCCCGGCGGAGAAGCAGGCGGTGGCGCTCGACCTGATGGCCTTCCTGCTCAAGCCGCAGCAGCAGGCAATGACCTATGACAAGGGCTACTTCTATCCGGGCCCCGCGGTCAAGGACGTGCCGCTGTCGCTGGCACCCAAGGACAGCCAGGACGTGATCAAGGAGTTCGGTCGGCCCGAATACGACCAGTGGCTGGCCCAGTTCCCCCATGCCGTGCCGCTGGAGCCCAAGGCCATGGTCGATGCCTTCCGCCGCTGGGACCAGGACATCGGCAGCCGCAAGACCAAGTGATGCGCGGCGCGCACTGCGCGCCCGACCGACGCCGCCAGTGCCCGCGTGGGCATTGGCCGGCGGACTCTTTTTCCAGCATGGCGTCTGCATGACTTCAAATTTTTCCGAGTTGCGCCTCGAGGGCGTCACCCGCCGCTTTGCCGCGGGCAAGGGCGTGCAGAGCTTCACCGCGCTCGATGCCTTGACCATGACGGTCCGGCGCGGCGAGTTCATCGCGCTGCTCGGCCCCTCGGGCTGCGGCAAGTCGACCGCGCTCAATTGCCTGGCCGGCCTGCTGCCATTGACGGATGGAAGCATCTGGCTCGACGACACGCGCATCGACGTGCTGCCGCCCGAAAAACGCGGCTTCGGCATGGTGTTCCAGAACTACGCGCTCTTTCCGCACATGAGCGTGGCGCGCAACGTCGGCTTCGGGCTGGCGATGCGCGGTGTGCCCGCCGCCGAGTCGGCGCAGCGCGTGCAGCGGGCGCTGGATCTGGTGCAGCTCAACGCCCAGGCGCACAAGCTGCCCGGCCAGTTGTCCGGCGGTCAGCAGCAGCGGGTCGCGATCGCCCGGGCGATCGTCATCGAGCCGCCCCTGGTGCTGATGGACGAGCCCTTGTCGAATCTCGACGCCAAGCTGCGGCTGGAGATGCGCGCCGAGATCCGGCGCATCCACCGCGAGCTGGGGCGCTCGACGATCTACGTCACCCACGACCAGGACGAGGCGCTGTCGCTGGCCGATCGCGTGGTCGTCATGAAGGACGGCGTGGCGCAGCAGATCGCCGAACCGCAGCGCATCTACGCGCAGCCGGCCAATCTGGACGTGGCCCGCTTCATGGGCTATCGCAACCTGGTGGCGCTGGACGTGCGCTCGGCCGGCAGCGCGTCGGTGCAGCTCGCCGGCAGCGGCCTGGCGCTCACCGCGCGGGCGATGCAGCCGCTGACCGGCGGCAAGGCGATGCTCGCCATCCGGCCCGAGGAGTTCGACGTCGTCTCCGCACCGGTGGACAACAGCTTCGCCGCCCAGGTGCGCAATGTCGAATACTGCGGCCACGACAACATCGTCGACGTCGAGCTGGCCGGCGGCCTGATGCTGATCGTGCGCACGACGGCGCGGCTGCGGGTCGGCGATCCGGTCACGCTGGCCATTGCGCCGGACAAGGCGCTGGCCTATCCGGTCGATGCCGCCGCGGGCCTGGCGCCATGACCAGCGCCGGCCCGTCCTCGTTCGACCGGTCGCTGCTGCTGCTGGTGCCGGCGACGCTGTTCATGGTGGTGCTGTTCGTCTACCCCTTCCTCTACGGCCTGCAGTTGTCGTTCCGTCCGATGGAAGGCCACTGGCTGGCGAACTACACGCAGTTCTTCACCACCGACAACCTGCGCGACACGGTCTGGACCACGCTCAAGCTGGCCATTCCCGCCACCGTGATCAATGTCGGCCTGGCGCTGCCGATCGCCTACCAGATGCGCCGCAGCAGCCGCTTCCAGAAGCTGGTCACCACGCTGCTGGTGATTCCGTTGACGCTGGGCACCGTCCTGATCGCCGAGGGCATGCTCGGCTATTTCGGCCCCAAGGGCTGGCTGGCGCAGTCACTCCAGTGGCTGCACCTCTACGAAGGCCCGATCCGGCTGACCCACAACTACTGGGGCGTGCTGATCTCGCTCATCATTTCGGGTTTCCCGTTCGCGTTCCTGCTCACGCTGTCCTACATCACCGGCATCGACCCCAACCTGCCACGCGCCGCCGCGACCTTGGGCGCATCGCCGTGGAACCAGTTCCGGCACATCTATCTGCCGCTGCTGGTGCCGGGACTGGCGATGGCCTTCGCGCTGTCGTTCGTGCAGGCCTTCTCGGTGTTTCCGTCGGCGGTCCTGCTCGGATCGCCGGCCGGCGCCACGCGCGTGATCTCGATCGCGGCCTACGAGGCCGCCTTCGAGCGCTACGACTATTCCATGGCCTCGGCCGTCGCCATGCTGATGGGCGTGGTGCAGCTGTTGGTCGTGGCCGCGGTCCTGGGCGCGCGCCGGATGTTCTATCGGGGCCCGGTCTCCGGCGGGAAGGGTTGACCATGGATGCGCATCGCCTGCTGATGAAACTCTGGAAGTCGCTGGTCGCCCTGGTGATGGGCTTCTTCATCCTCAATGTCGCCTTCATGGTGGCCGCGGTCGGCACCAGCTCGGTGGCCCGCCGCTGGCTCGGCACCTGGCTGCCCGATGGCTACACCTTCGGCTGGTACCAGACCGCCTGGAAGGAGTTCCAGCTCGACAGCGTGCTGTGGGTGACGATCGAGGTGGTCGCGGCCGTGGTGTTCCTGTCGATCCTGATCGGCGTGCCGGCGGCCTACGCGCTGGCGCGGCGCGACTTCCGCGGCAAGAACCTGCTGATGGGGCTGTTCCTGCTGCCGCTGATGATCCCGCCGATCACCTACGGCATTCCGCTGGCGACCGTGATGTACCAGGCCCACATCGCCGGCACCATCTTCGGCGTGATCCTGGCAAACATGATTCCGGCCGTGCCGTTCATGATCCTGGTGATGACGCCGTTCATCGAGCAGATCGACGCCAACCTCGAAGCCGCCGCCCGCGTGTTCGGCGCCAACACCTTCAAGCTGTTCTGGCACGTGCTGCTGCCGCTGCTGGCCCCGGGCATCCTGGCGGCTTCGCTGCTGGTGCTGGTGCGCACCATCGGCATGTTCGAGCTGACCTTCCTGACGGCCGGCCCGGATTCGCAGACGCTGGTGGTGGCCCTGTACTACGCGGTCTTCGCCGCGGGCGTGCGGGCGCCGCAGTCGGTCGATGCGATGGCGATGGTCTACATGGCGGTCACGCTGGCCTGGCTGCTGATCGCGCTGCAGTTCGTCAACCCGACGCAGCTGGTCAGCCGCGTCAAGGAACATCCCAAGACGGCCTGAGGTCGAGCCCCATGAAGATCACGCAAGTCGACACGGTCCACGCGGCCGCCTATCCCAACATCCTGTGGGTGCAGATCCACACCGACACCGGCCTGGTGGGCCTGGGGGAAACCTTTCGTGGCGCCCAGGCCGTGCAGGCGCAGATCCACGAGCTGGCTGCCCCCTACCTGCTGGGCAAGGACCCGCTCGCCATCGAAGCCCACAGCCAGCACCTGCTGTACGGCTATGTCGGCTTTGCCAGCAGCGGCGCCGAGACGCGCGCCGCTTCGGCGGTCGACATCGCGCTGTGGGATCTGTTTGGCCAGGCCACCCGACAGCCGCTCTACCAGCTGCTCGGCGGCGCCGTGCGCGAAAGCGTCCCGGTCTACAACACCTGCGCGGGCTACACCTACAACAAGGCCGCGCAGCGCCGCTCGGTGACGCAGGCCAGCGCCGAGGTCGCGCCGGAAGGCCCCTACGAGGACCAGGTGGCATTCGTCAAGCGCCCGGCGGCGCTGGCCGAAAGCCTGCTGTCCGAGGGCTACAAGGCGATGAAGATCTGGCCCTTCGATCCTTTCGCCCAGGCCAGCGGCGGACAGTCGATCTCGGCCCGCGACCTGGACACGGCGCTCGCGCCGTTTCGCGAGATCCGGCGCGCGGTCGGCGACGAGATGGACATCATGGTGGAACTGCATTCGATGTGGAACCTGCCGATGGCCGTTCGCATCGCGCAGGCGCTCGAGGAGTTCAAGCCCTACTGGATCGAGGACCCGGTCCAGATGTCCAACCTGGACACGATCGCCGAATTCCGTTCGCGGACCCGGCTTCCGGTCTGCGGCAGCGAGACGCTGGCCACCATCCAGCCATTCGTCCAGCTGCTGAAGAACAACGCCGTGGACTATGTGATGCTGGACCTGGGCTGGGTCGGGGGGCTCTCCGAAGCCAGGAAGATCGCGGCCCTGGCGAGGGCCTTTCACAAGCCGGTCGCGCCGCATGACTGCACCGGCCCGGTGGTGCTCGCGGCATCTCTCCATCTGGCGATGAGCACCACCAACGTGGTGCTGCAGGAAGTGGTGCGCGCCTACCTGGGCGGCTGGTACCGCGACCTCGTGACGCAGTTGCCCGATGTCCGCGCCGGCCAGGCCACGGTGCCGCCCGGCGCAGGCCTGGGCCTGGCGCTGGCGCCGGCGCTGCTGCAGCGGCCCGATGTCAGCATCCGCAGTTCGAAGCTGTGAGCGTCCGCGATGCATCTGAGCGTGACACCCGAGACCACGCTGCGCAGCGGATCGCTGGCGGCGACGCTGGCGCCGGCGGCCGGCGGACGCATCACCCGCCTCAGCTCAGGCACGGCCGGGGGCGAAACGATCGATTGGCTGGTGCCGCTCGCCGACGCCGTGCGCGGCGCCGGTTTCGAATCCACGCAGTGGCCCAAGGCCGGCTGCTACCCCCTGGTGCCGTTCTCGAACCGCATCCGGGACGGCCGCCTGGCCGGCCCGCAGGGCAGGGCGCAGTTGCCGCTCCATCCGGGGGAGCGGCACGCCTTGCACGGCGTCGGCCAGCAGCGGCCCTGGCGCCTCGAGCAGCACGCGGCGGACCGCGCCACCATGAGCTACGTCCATGCGCCGGGGGATCACGGCTGGCCGTGGGCGTTCCGGGCCGAGCAGGCGGTGGCGCTCGACGTCGCGGGCATCTCGCTGGAACTGCGGATCAGCAACGAGGGGCGGGAGCCGATGCCGAGCGGTTGCGGCTTCCATCCCTATTTTCCGGCCCGCTTCGCACACGGCCTGCAGTTCGATGCGCGCAGCGTCTGGCCGGCAGACGCCGAGTTCCTCGCCAGCGCACCGGTGCCGACCGCGCTGGCGGACGACTACGCGTCGGTGCGCGCCTTGCCCGATGTCGAATGCACGCGCTACTACGGCGAATGGAACGGACAGGCGCGGATGGCGGCGGCCGATGGTCCCGCGATCGAGCTGCTGGCCAGCGCCGCGCTGCAGCACCTGGTGCTGCATCGGCCGGGGCCGGGCGCCTACTTCTGCCTGGAACCGGTCTCGCATGTGGCGGACGCCGCCAACCTGGCCGCGGCGCGCGCCGACACCGGCTGGCGGCTGCTCGCGCCCGGCGAGGCGATGGAATGCCGCCTGCGCCTGACCGTCTCCACTCCACGAGATCCACGACATGACTGAATCGACAGCTTCCCTCCGGACCGCGCTGGACGGCATTTCCGGCATCCTGGTGACGCCCTTCGACGATGCGGACCGCATCGCGCCGGACCGCCTGGCGCCTGTGGTCGACCGCGCCATCGCGGCCGGCGTCCATGTGCTGGTCGCCAACGGCAACACCAGCGAGTTCTTCGGCCTGACCATGGCGGAAGCCGAGCGCATGGTGCATGCCGCGGCAGAACATGTGGCTGGCCGCGTGCCCTTGCTGGGTGGGGTGGGGCGCAGCGTCCATGACGCCTGCGCCCTGGCGCGCGCCTCGCGCCAGGCCGGTGCCGCGGCCCTGATGGTGCATCAGCTGACGGATCCCTTCGTCGCGCCCAGCGGGGTGGTCACCTACGTGCGCCGGATTGCCGATGCGGCGGACGGCCTGCCGGTGGTGCTCTATCTGCGTGACGACGCGATCGGCCTGCCGGTGATCGAAGCCCTGTGCCGCATTCCGCAGGTGATCGGGGTGAAATGGGCGTCGCCCACGCCCCTGCGCCTGGTCCAGGCCATGGCCCAGGTGGCCGATCGCGGCCTGGCCTGGGTGTGCGGCCTGGCCGAGCCCTGGGCGCCGCCGATGTATGCGGTGGGCGCCCGCGGCTTCACCTCCGGGCTGATCAATCTGCGGCCCGAGCTGTCCGTGCGCATCCACGCCGCGCTGGCGAAGGGGGACTACACGCTGGCGACGGAATTGATCGGCGGCATCGCGACCTTCGAGGAACTGCGCACGCACGAGCGCAACGGCGCGAACGTGAGCGTGGTCAAGGCGGCGCTGCGATACGCCGGGCTGGACTGCGGCGCGGCCCGGCCGCCCAGCACCTGGCCGCTGCCGGAAGCCGACCGGGTGCGGCTCGAGCGGCTGGTCGATGGCTGGAAATGACATGAAGCGCCGCTTCTTCGCCGCCGTCCTGTTCGGCCTTGTTGCTGCCGTGGGGCTGCCTGCCGCCGCGCAGCCCTATCCCACCCATCCGGTCAAACTGGTCATCCCGGTTCCGCCCGGCGGCAGCGCGGACGTGGTCGGGCGCCTGCTGGCCAACGCGGTGGCGGCGGAGCTGGGGCAGCCCGTCATCGTCGACAACCGGGCCGGGGCCGCCGGCAGCGTGGGCACGGCGTCGGCGCTGAAGGCGCCGGCCGACGGCTACACGCTGGTCCAGTGCAGCATCGGCAGCTGCGCCATCAATCCGAGCCTCTACAAGAACGTCGGCTACGACCTGCAGAAGGACATGGCGCCGGTGATCCTGCTGGGTTCATCGATCAATGTGCTCACGGTCAACAACGATGCGGGCATCCTCAGCGTGAAGGACCTGGTCGACCAGGCCAGGCGCAAGCCCGTGGCCTACGCGTCGTCGGGCGTGGGCGCGTCCAACCACCTCGCCGCCGAGCTGCTCAAGAAAATGGCGGGCATCGAGATGACGCATGTGCCGTACAAGGGCTCGGGGCCTGCCATCACCGACCTCATCGGCGGCCAGGTCCCGGTGTTCTTCGACAACGAGCCTTCCATCCTGCCCTTCATCCAGCAGGGCAAGGTGCGGGCGCTGGCGGTGACGGGCAAGACGCGCTCGGCCAACCTGCCAGACGTCCCGACGATGGAAGAGCTGGGCTTTGCCGGCTTCGTCATCGAGCCGTGGTACGCCTTCGCGGCCCCGGCGGGCACGCCCGAGCCGGTGATCCGGCGGCTCAATGCCGCGTTCGACCACGCGCTGCATCAACCGGCGGTGCGCGACAGGATGGTTGCCATGGGCATCACCCCGGCGGGCGGCCCGCCAGAAGTGCTCGGCCGCCTGATCCGAAGCGAATACACGCGCTGGGCGGAGCTGATCCGCGCGCAGGGCATCAAGGGAGACTGAGGGCCGCCGCCGCGCTGCCTTGCTGCTCGACGGCAAACAGCCGCCACTCGCCAGGAATTCCCTTGAGGCGCTGCATCCCCCGATCCTGAAACGACAGTCCGGAGCCCGCCACCAGATCCTTGACGGTGCTCGAGACAAGCACTTCACCGGTCTGCGCATGGGTGGCCACGCGGGCACCGGTATGCACGGCAATGCCCGCGACCTTGCCGCCCATCACCTCGCATTCCCCGGTGTGCAGCCCGGCACGGATCTCGAGCCCGAGCGCACGCACCTCGCGCGAGATGGCACACGCGCAGCGGACCGCGCGAGCCGGCCCGTCGAAGGTGGCGAGGAAGCCGTCGCCCGCGGTGTCGATCTCGCGGCCCCGGAAGTGCTCCAGCTCGCGGCGAACCAGCGCGTGGTGACTCTCGAGCAGATCGTGCCAGCTGCGATCGCCGAGGACGGCGGCGCGTTCGGTCGCTTTCACGATGTCGGTGAACATGACCGTCACCAGAAGCCGGTCGGGTTCGGCGCCGAGTCGAGTCCCGGTGAGGAACTCCTCGATCTCGTCGAGGATGACATCGCTGTCGCAGCCCCACGGGACATGGTCGATGCCGTGCAATTCGACCAGCTTCGCGCCCGCGATGCGCTCGTACATGTATTGGCTGGCGCCGAAATCGATGACCCGATCGTTTCGGCTGTGCAAGAGCAGCGTGGGCACGCGCACGGCGGGCAGCACATGGCGGATGTCGATTTCCATGTTCATTCGCAACAGCGTTGCCGCCGCCGCCGGGCTCGCGCTGGAGCGCAGCCAGCGCCCCCACCATTGGCGGCATCGCTCGTCCCGGACCTGGCTCGGCCACCGTGCCTCCATGCCGACGTCGCCGCCCCAGTTGCGTTCCACCTCGTCGGCAAAGGCCAGAGACTGAGCCCTGGTCGGGCCCCAGGGATAGTCGGGCGCCTGCGTGCGGCGCGAGAAGGCGCCGCCCATGATGAGCGCCGAAGCGCGCGCCGGGTAGGTGGCGGCGAACAGCGCGCACATCGCACCGCCCTCCGAATAGCCGAACAGAGCCGCGCGCTCCGAGCCGACGGCGTCCATCACGGCGCGCACGTCGTCCATGCGAACTTCGAGACTGGGCATGTCGCTGACGCGGTCCGACAGACCGGTTCCCCGCTTGTCGAACAGGATGAGCCGGGAGAACGAGGCCAGCCGGGCGAACATCCGCGCCAGCACCGGCTCCTCCCAGAAGACATCGAGGTTCGAGACCCACCCCGGAACCAGCACCAGGTCGCGTGGGCCGTTGCCGACCGTCTGGTAGGCGATGTTGACGCCACCGCTCTTCGCGTAATGGGTCGTGGGCAGCATGGAGGATGCGCTCAAAGCGCCGGTCTTCCGGCGTTCCGAAGATTGCCACAAATCGAAGCGTCGCGCGACCCCGCACACCGGTGCGGCGCGACAATGTCGTCGACACATTTCTGCGGGACACCATGAACACCGGGACATTCGATCGCACGCAGGGGGACACCGGCAATATCGTCGCGCTGGAGCATGTCAACGTCGAGATCCCCGACCAGCAGCTGGCGACCATCTTCTACGTGATGGGCCTTGGCCTCACGCGCGATCCCTACCTCTTCACGGGCATCGGCAACATGTGGATCAACATCGGCCGAAACCAGATTCACATGCCGACCGGCGCGCCGATGGTGCTGCGCGGCACCATCTGCGTCGTGATGCCCGGTCGCGAGGCGCTGCTGAAGCGGCTGGCGGAGGTGGCTTCGCTGCTGGCCGGAACCCGATTCGATTTCGATGCGCAGGCCGACCACGTCAGTGCGACCTGTCCCTGGGGCAATCGCTTCCGCGTCTTCGAGCCCGGTGAACGATACGGACGCATGCGCCTGGGCCTGCCATCGGTCGAACTCGATGTGGCGCGCGGCACGGCGGCCGGCATCGCGACGTTCTACCGGGAAGTGATGGGCGCTCTCGTGTCCGAGCATTCCGATGCGCAAGGCGCCTGCGCGAGCATCGGGGTCGGGCCTGGCCAGACCCTGGTCTACCGCGAAGGCGATGCGGTACCGGCGCCGTACGACAACCATCACGTGCAGATCTACGTCAACGATTTCTCCGGCTCCTACCGGCGCCTGCGCGCGCTGGGGCTCGTCACCCAGGAAGACGATGCCTACCAGTACCGTTTTCGGCAGCTCGTCGATCCGGCCACGTCGGCCCCGCTGACAGTGCTCGAGCACGAGGTGCGCAGCCTGCTGCATCCGCTGTATGGCCGCCCGCTGGTGAATCGAAATCCCGAGATGACCAATCGCAACTACGCGGCCGGCGAAGAGAGCTTCCGCTGCTAGGTCCTGCCGGCGACGTCCTCGGCCGTGGCCGAATGCGAGAGCGTGTAGAGGCCGCTGAGCGCGCCTTCGGCCGCGCCGGACGCCCGCAAGGCCGCTGCCGCGAGATCGGCGTGGACCAGCGACTCCAGGGCAGGTGCGTCGTAGCCCAGTGCCACGAACACCCAGTCGGCCACGCGATCGGCGGAGTTGCGGATGCGCTGTTCGGTCGTTTCGGCGACGGGTGGCGTCTGATGCCGCAACAGATGAGCGCCGACGATCCCCGGCCTCTGGGCCAGAGCGGCGCAGAGCGGTCGGAAGAATGCGCGCAGGTCGTCATCGCGGCCTTGCAGCGGCGAGACTCGCAATGTCAACGCGTGCCGTGCAGCGCTGCTGCCCGATGACTCCAGCACGTGGCACTGGCTGCGCACCATGTTCCTGTGGTGCGGCATCATCCGCGTGGACCACGGCGATGGCGTGTTCAGATGACTGACGTAGGCGGCCGATGAAAGGACCGCGTACGAACTGAGCTCGTACATGACGAAGATGCCTTCGCCCCCTGCGGCACTCGTCCAGCGCGACGCCCGCCGGAATCCGGGCACGCCGAGGCGCTCCGGAAAATGTTCATGGGAGTGCCAGTCTTCGAACTCGGACTTGATCTCGGGCGCCATGTCCCACCACATCGCCAGCGCCGCGTCGCCTAGAAGAGACATGTTCCTTGCCCCCGCTTATCTGGCGACTTCGACCGGAACGCCATCGCGACTGCTCGCCGCAATGGCGTCGAGCGTCATCGCGATGTCGATCGATTCGGCGGGCGTGGCGCCCGTCCATTGGTCCCAGCCGAAGCGCACGAGATCGTGAAACGACTCTGCTTCGGCCAGGAAGCCGGCGAGCGCTTCGGTTTCGATGATTTCGTGTGCCGCATCCCAACCATTGCCGCGGCGCACATGCACGAGCGGCGGAAAGGCGGGTCCGGTATCGTTGAAGTAGGTGGTGGCTATCGAACCTGCGTCGCCGGCAATGAACGCATGCCGGTGCCGCACGGTGCTGAAGCTGCACGAGATCTGCGCCAGAAGACCATCCGGGTACTCGAGCGTCGCCATCGTGGTCACATCGACACCCGTGGCGCCCCAGCGCGACAGGGCCGACACGCGCGACGGCGCGGCACCTGCGATGGTGCGCACGAAGCTCACCGGATAGGACCCGGCGTCCATCAGCGCGCCGCCCGCGAGCGTCGGGTCCATGCGGATGTTGGCGGCGTCGGTCAGAGGAAATCCGAATGACGCCTGGATGAGCTGGGTGCGTCCGATGGCGCCGGCCGCGACGAGCTCGCGAACCTTGAGTGTCTGCGGTTGGGCCCGATACGGATAGGCTTCCACGAGATACACGCCGTTCTGCTCGGCGGCCGCGAACATGGCCCGTGCCTCCGCCGCATTGGCGGCCAGCGGTTTCTCGCACAGGACGTGCTTGCCGGCGGCGGCGGCCCTGATCGACCACTCCGCGTGCAGGTTGTTGGGAAGCGGCACGTAGACCGCGTCGACGTCGGGGTCGGCGAACAGCTCGTCGTAGCTGGCATGGACGCGGCCGATGCCGAACTCTCGCGCGAAGGCCGTGGCGCGCTCGACGTCGCGGCTCGCCACGGCGGTCACCACGACCTTGGCCGACGGCCGAACGGCTTCGACGAACGAACGGGCGATGCGTGCGGCGCCGAGGATGCCGATGCGCAGCGGGCCACTGGAAGACGATGTCATAGGCTCCTCACAAGAATCCGGTTCAGGCGGCGTCCAGCACCGATGCCATTTGCGTGACGCAATCATCGACGTGCGTCGTCAGCGTCTGCTGCGCGCGCTGCCAGTCCCGGGCGAGTGCGCTTTCCAGCAAGAGCCGGTGCTCGTCGGCCGCCTCCTCGCCACGGAAGATGGCCGCGATCATCTGGTAGCGCAGATATTTGTCGCAGATCGACGCGTAGGTCTGCAGCAGCAGGGCGGATCCGCAGGCGGAAATCAGCGCGACGTGAAACGCCCAGTCGTACTGGCGCCAGGTTTCCGAAGGAGAAAGATCGCCGGCAGCCATCCTCTTTTCCATCGTGGCGAGCTTGTGGTAGGCCGCCACCACCCTGCCTTCCCACTCCAGGTCGCCGCGCTGAAACGACTCCTTGAGCCCGTGGCTCTCCAGCAGCAGCCGCATCGATGCCACTTCGCGCAGGTTGGCCGACGAGACCGCGCTGACCTGGAAGCCGCGCGCCCCTTCGGCCACGAGCAAGCCTTCCGTGGCCAGGCGGCTGAAGAGCTCGCGCAGCGTGCCGACGCTGGCGCCGTAGGTCTCTTTCATCCGCTCCAGCGGCAGACGGCACCCCGGCGTCAGCCGGCCCAGCACGATGTCCGAGCGAATGCGGCGATAGGCGACCTCGCCGACGGTGGCGCTGTCTGGGGAATCGAGAGAGTTGTCGGTCAACACGGGTCGCTCCTGGGCGGATCGAAGTTAAGCACAGTTCTTGGGCTCGAGCTGTGGCGTTTGATTAGAGAATACCCTAATCATTGGATACATTGCTAATCATTCGATGATTCAATACCATCTCGGCATCGCCGCGACGCGGGGCAACCGCCCGGATCATTCCCACCTCAAACGGAGACCTTCATGGCATCGAAACTCTCGAAATTGGCAGGCGCCCTCGCGCTGCTCGTCGCCTCCACGCTCGTTCAGGCACAGGACATTCAGGAAAGGACAATTCGAATCGGGCACCTGAACAACACCGACCATCCAACCAGTTGGGGCGTCAAGAAGTTCGCCGAGATCGTGGCGGCCAAGAGCGGCGGCAAGATCACGGTCAAGGAATTCGCCAGCAGCCAACTCGGCAACGAACTGCAACAGCAATCTGCGCTGCAGGGCGGGGTGCAGGAGATGCTCGTGGCGTCCACCACCTCGCTGACCGGCGTCATCAAGGAATTCGGGCTCTTCGACTTCCCCTTCCTTTTCAGCAATGGCCAGCAGGCTGATGCCATGGTCGACGGCCCGCTGGGCAAGATGCTCAGCGCCAAGCTGGCCGACAAGGGCATCGTCATCCTGGGCTTCTTCGACCTGGGTTTCCGCAACGTCACCAACAGCAAGCGGCCCATCACGAAGGGCGAAGACCTGGATGGACTGAAGCTGCGCGTCATCCCGAACCCGGTGTTCCTGGAGACCTTCAAGACTTTCAAGGCCAACCCGCTGCCAATGCCCTTCGCAGAGCTGTACAACGCCCTCGAAAGCAAGGCGGTGGATGGCCAGGAGAACCCGTACTCGGTGATCCTGTCGAGCAAGTTCTACGAGGTCCAGAAGTACGTCAGTGGCACCAACCACGTGTATGCGACCAACCCGGTCCAGATCAGCAAGCGCTTCTGGGACAAGCTGTCGCCGGCAGAGCACAAGCTGCTGCAGGATGCCGCCACGGAAGCCCAGAACTACCAGCGCACGGCGAGCCGCGAAGCCGCCGGCAAGGCACTGACCGAACTCCAGGCCAAGGGCATGACCTACAACGCCGTCGCACCCGCCGAGGCGGCCCGCATGCGCACCGAAGTCAAGCCGATCTACGAGAAGTTCTCCGCTTCGTACGATCCGGCCGTGATGACGCTGTTCAAGACCGAAATGGAACGCGTCTCCAAGTTCTGATTCTGGAAAGGCCCCCTGGCGTCGCTGGGGGGCCTTTCGCGCCCAACGAGTCCCGTCCAGGAGCAGGCATGGTGAAGCTGATCGATTCTTTCTGCCGCGCGGTCACGGCCCTGATGGCCGTCGCGCTCATGATCATGGTGGCGCTGGTCTTCGGCAACGTCGTGCTGCGCTACGTCTTCAATTCGTCGATCACGCAGTCCGAGGAAATCTCGCGTTGGCTGTTCGTGTGGATCACGTTCATGGGCTGCGTGGTCGCGCTGCGCGAGCACACCCACCTCGGCACCGACGCCTTGGTGTCGCGCCTTCCACCCATGGGCAAGAAGATCTGCCTTGCGCTGGGCCATGTGACCATGCTGTACGTCTGCTACCTGGTGTTCAGGGGCGCGCTGGAACAGGCCCGCATCAACATGGATGTGCTGGCGCCTTCCACGCAGTTGCCGATGGCCATATTGCATTCAGCCGGCGTGGCCTTCGCGGCCTGCGCATGCATCGTGCTGCTGCTGGACCTCTGGCTGCTCTTCACCGGCCACATGAAAGATTCCGACCTGGTGCTGATCCAGGAATCCGAAGATCTGGCTGCGCTCAACCGGCCGCATGGCGACGACGTCACCAGACAACACTGATCCGAGCGAGCCACCATGACACTCACCATCTTCCTCGGATCCCTGCTGCTCGCGATGGCGATCGGCATTCCGATCTCGTTCGCGCTGCTGGTCAGCGGCGTGGCGCTGATGTGGCACCTGGACATGTTCGAGGCGCAGATCCTGGCCCAGAACCTGCTGGGTGGCGCCGACAACTACCCGCTGCTGGCCGTGCCCTTCTTCTTGCTGGCCGGCGAGATCATGAACGAGGGCGGGCTGTCCAAGCGCATCGTCGAATTTGCGATGGCGCTGGTCGGGCACATCCGCGGCGGCCTGGGCTACGTGACCATCGTCGCGTCGATCATGCTGTCGGCACTGTCGGGCAGCGCAGTGGCCGACGCCGCGGCACTGACCACCATGCTGCTGCCGATGATGGTGGCCGCCGGCCACGCGCCGCATCGCGCTGCCGGGCTGATTGCCGCATCGGGCGTGATTGCCCCGGTTCTGCCGCCGTCGATCGGGCTGGTCATCTTCGGCGTCACGGCCAACGTGTCGATCTCCAAGCTGTTCATGGCCGGCATCACGCCCGGCCTGCTGATGGGACTCGCGTTGTGGATCACCTGGGCCTACGTCGCCCGCCACGAAGGCGTGGTGCCGCCGCCGCGCAGGCCGCTGAAAGAATTGCTGGCCACGATGCGCCGCTGTGGCTGGGCGCTGATGCTGCCGGTGATCATCCTGGTCGGTCTGCGCATGGGGGTTTTCACGCCGACCGAAGCCGGCGTGGTGGCTGCGGTCTACGCGCTGTTCGTCGCGACAGTCATCTATCGCGGCCTGAAACTGTCGCAGTTGTACGGCATCTTCAAGGCCGCGGCCAAGACCACCGCGGTGGTCATGTTCCTGGTGGCCGCGGCCATGGTCTCGGCCTGGCTCATCACCGTGGCGGACCTGCCCGGCAAGGTGGTGGGCATGCTCCAACCCTTCCTCGACAGCCCCATCTTGCTGATGGTGGCGATCATGGTGCTGGTCATGATCGTCGGCACGGCGATGGACATGACGCCGACCATCCTGATCCTCACCCCGGTGCTGATGCCGGTCGTCATCGCCGCCAAGATCGACCCAGTCTATTTTGGGGTCATGTTCATCATGAACAACGCCATCGGCCTGGTCACGCCGCCGGTGGGCGTGGTCCTCAACGTGGTGGCCGGGGTCGGTCGAATGTCGATGGACACGGTGACCAAGGGCGTGATGCCGTTCATGATCGCCCAGTTCCTGATCATGTTCCTGATGGTCTTCTTCCCCTGGCTCGTCACCGGCCCCGCAAAGTTCTTCTACGGCGGCCACTGACACCCGCCCGCTCGCAAACAAACTCAGCCATGACCAAGCCGCTCTACATCCTGAATGGTCCGAATCTCAACCGTCTCGGCAAGCGCGAGCCGGCGATCTACGGCAAGACCACGCTGGCCGAGATCGAAGCCATGTGCCGCGACGAAGCCGGGGCGGTCCCGGTGGTGTTCCGGCAGTCCAACAGCGAGGCGCAGCTGATCGACTGGATCCACGAGGCCATCGACGAAGCCAGCGGAATCATCATCAACCCGGCGGCCTTTTCGTTCACTTCGATGGCCATCATGGATGCCCTCAAGATGTTTCCGGGTCCGATCATCGAGGTCCACATCTCCAACATCCATCGGCGCGAGGAGATGTACCACCATTCGTACATGTCGGCGGTGGCCACCGCGGTGATCGCCGGCCTCGGACCCGGCGGGTACCGCGCCGCCATCCAGTCGATATTGGAGATGCTCGGCGGCGAGCCTGCCGACTGCACCAAAGGACAGTAGCGGGAATTCGGTGCCGTTCGTATGCTGCACCGCCATGACCGCCCAGGAAATGATCATGCTCGCCGTGCAGGCGAGCATCGTGATCACCGTCTTCAGCTACGGCCTGGATGCCACGCTCGACGACGTGCTGTACGTGGTGCGCCGTCCCCGGTGCTTCCTGCGATCCTTCGCGGCGATGTTCCTGGTCATGCCGCTGCTGGCCGTCGGGCTCGACATGGCCTTCGACCTGCACCACGAGATCGAGGTCGCACTGGTGGCGCTGTCGCTGTCGCCGGTGCCGCCCTTGCTGATGAAGAAGCAGGGCAAGGCCGGTGGACGGGAATCCTATGGCCTGGGCCTGCTGGTGACGATGGGCGTGCTGTCGGTCGTGATCACGCCGATCGGCATGATGCTCATGACCCAGGCCTTCGGCCGCCAGTTCCAGCTGCCCCTCGGCGCCATCGCGCTGGTGATCCTGAAGGCGGTGCTGCTGCCGCTGGCTGCCGGCATGGTGGTACGGGCCCTGCTGCCCCGGGTGGCCGCGCGCATCGCCCGCCCGGCCGCCCTCATCGGCACCGTCCTGCTGGTGGTCGTGGCGCTGCTGATCGTGTTCGCCAGCCGGCATGGGATCCTGCAGCTGATCGGCAACGGCACCCTCCTGGCGCTGATCGGCTTCATCGTCGTCGGGCTGGCCGTCGGCCACTGGCTCGGCGGCCCCGACGCGCGGGATCGCGTGGTGCTCGCGCTGTCGACCGCGTCGCGCCATCCGGGCATCGCGCTGGCGCTGGCGACCTTCAACTTTCCGCACGAGCCCGGCGTGACGGCGGCGATCCTGCTCTACCTGCTGGTCAACCTGCTGGTGTCGATGGTCTATGTGATCTGGCAGCGCAGGCGCCTCGGCCCGGCGGCGGCCGCCTGAGTCATCTGGAGCCCGCCTCGATGATCCACACCGGTGACGCGGTCTCGATGGCGCGCTCGAGAGCAAACCCCGCGCTCTCCAGCAGTTCGCTGAATTCGGTTTCGGTGCGCTCGCGCGCGGCACCGAACATGGCCATCATGTGCGTATCGACCAGGTACCCCGATGGCCGTCCGAGGGCCGGGTCGGGCTCGATGATCTGCTCCACGATCAGCAGGCGGGCGCCAGGGTTCATGGCGCTGCGGCAGTTGCGCAGGATTCGAATGCAGTCGTCGTCGCTCCAGTTGTGCAAGACCCGGATCAGGAGGTAGATGTCCGCGCCTTCGGGAACGCGATCGAAGAAGCTGCCGCCCCGGACTTCGATCCTTCCGTCCAATCGGGCATCGGGCGGTATGGCCGCCACGACATCGTCGCGGTCGAAGACCATCCCGCGCGGCCCGGGGAACCGTTCGAGTATTTGCCGCAACGCCTCCGCATTGCCGCCGCCGATGTCGACGATCAGCTTCGCACCGGAGAAGTCGTAGCTGACGGCCAGCGTCTGGTGCCTGCGGTCCGGAAAGTTGGCCATGAAGGCATCGAAGATGCGAGCCTCGGCGGGGTGCTCACGAAGATATTGGAAACGGTCCATGCCCCAGGCGGCTTGATTCGGATCGCCACCCGCCAGCGCGGAATCCAGGGCTCCCCATGCCTTCCACGACCCGGGTGCCGTCCAGAACCGGGCGCCATGGTGCAGGCTGTTCGGCTCGTCCGTGCGCAGCAGCATGGAGCGCGGAGAGTGCGCGACGCTGCCGTCCGCGCCGACGCGAAAGACGCCGAATGCCGCAAGGGCCCGCAGGACCCGGAGCAGTGGCGTCGGAAGAACCGAACAGGCCGTGGCCAAATCGCTCACGTGGCGGCTGCCGTCCCTCGGAATCTTGTCGGCGAGCGCGAGGTCGGCGACCAGCCGGAGCATCCGGGACACCTGGAATCCTCGAATGAGAAGATCCAGCGCTTCTCGATCGCTCTCGGTTCCATCATGGGTCATGGCGGGCCTGCGCAGTGTGTTGGGCGCTCTCCGCGAGTCGTCGTGCGACGATCTGCTGCAAGCGCCAGAGATTGGCGTCCCTGATGTCAAGGCGCTCCAGCTGGTCGATGGTCTGCAAGAGGTAGTCGGCACCCGATCCCCAGTGTCCCGCCGCCTTGCACAGGATGTCCGCGATTTGTTCGTGCGTCAGGCCGCCCACGAAGTTCGGCCCATTGCGATCGGCGGCGAAAACGATGGCGCGCACGTCGATGCCGCTCGCCTTGGCGCTCACCCATCGCGGTGGAGTGTTCGGTGGCTTGACGGTCATTTCCCGTCGCCAAAGCTTGCGCAGGCTGGACCTGACCGAGGGCGCATCGATGCGCAGCAGTGCACCACGGCAGCTTCCTCCGGGCGTGAGCGACATCATCAAGCCCGGCTGGTCGGGGGTACCTCGAAAGCGAGTGAGCCGGATGCAGAACGATCGATGCCAGCCGGGCAGAACCGCGGCCACCTGCTCTGCGACATCGAAGGCCGGATTCCATAGCAGGGACCCGTACCCGAAGACCCAGACACCTTCGCCACGCCACGGGCCGCTTGCAAGAAAATCCTCCAGCGAGGCCTCGTAGTCGGCATCGCTGTGGACCACCATGCCCGGGGGCGGCCCGCAGTCCGCGACTTCGCGAGCGATTCGAGAGACCAACTCCGGGGTCAGACGGAGAGGCCTGAGCCGCCCGCCATCGGCCCCACGAAGGGAAGTCATTGGATGCTCCTGTTGGGGCAGTTGCCGCGCGATTCGGTGCCGCGCGCGGGAGGGCCGGAAGTCTTCGCTGCGCCACCTGAGCCCTGTGGATGCGATTGGGCTCCTTATCGGCTGTTGGCGCAATCCTCGCCGCAGTACAGCCAGCCCGGCATCGGCGCGTGGCACCGTGGCGCCTGAACCTTGATCGACGTCAAGCCGCCGGCGCTGGGCGCGACTATGCTGGCGGCAGCGCTGGCGCCGTGAGGTCTCCAGCGCGGGCTTCACGAAGGAGTGTGCGCCATGGAACACCCGCTCGGCAGTGAGTCTCTTGCGCCGTCAACGGCGGCGCCCACCGTGCGCCGGGTCGGCGCGCTGCGGCCCTTCGCCTGGCTGCGCTCGGGGGCACGCGATCTGGCGTTCCTGCCGGGCTTGAGCCTCGGCATCGGCGTGCTGGTCGCAGTCGCGGGCCTGGCCCTGACCGCCGCGACCTGGGAGGCCACCTACCTGGCGCCGACGCTGCTCGGCGGCTTCTTGCTGGTGGCCCCCCTGGTCGCCATCCCCCTGTACGCACTGTCGCGCCAGCGGGAGCAGTCCGCCGCGCCCGACTCCGGATCGGCGCTTGGCGCCTGGCTCGGCAACGCCGGCTCGATCGCGCTGTTCGGGCTGCTGCTCACGCTGGCCTACTTCGCCTGGGAGCGCCTGGCAGCGATCGTCTTCGCACTGTTCTTCACCGAGCAGCTGCAGCACGCGCCGCAGCTGCCTGCGGCGCTGCTGCTGTCGGGCCAGTCGGTCGAACTCGTGGCGGCCTTCTTCGCGCTCGGCGCCGCTGTGGCCGCGATGGTGTTCGCGCTGGGCGTCGTCAGCGCGCCGCTGCTGGTGGACCGCCCCGTGGACGTGATCACCGCGGTGCTGACCAGCCTGCGCTGCTGCGCCCGCAATCCGCTCGCCATGGTGCTGTGGGCCGCGTTGATCGTCCTGCTGACGGCCCTCGGTTTTGCGACGCTCATGCTCGGGCTCATCGTCATCTTCCCGTGGCTGGCACACGCGAGCTGGCACGCCTACCGCGACATGGTGGACGGCGGCCGCTAGCGACCGGACTCACACCGGATCGAGGTCGGAATCCAAGATGCGCGAGATGTCCTCGCGCGTCTCTTCCAGCTGAACCAGCGTCGCCTGGCGCGCTCCCAACGGGTCCCGGTTGAGCAGGGCCGTGAGGATCGCCTTGTGCCGGGGCAGCGAAAGGGCGTGGGTGTCCGGCAGCTGGCTGCTGAGCTTGATCGACTCGCGCAGCGCCAGCGACAGCATGTTGCCGATGTAGGCCAGCAGGTCGTTGTTCGTGGCCTCGGCGATGTGGCGGTGGAAAGCGAGGTCGGGCTCCAGGAGTTCCTCCGGCGTCGTCGCGCGCTCCATGCCCTGGTACGCCTCCGCGATGGCCTTGAGCGAGTCCGGGCTCGCCACCTTGGCAGCCAGCGCCGCCGCCGCCGGTTCGAAGATGCGCCGCACCGTCAACAGCGTTTCGACGAATTCGGGTTGCGGCTTGGTCTGGATCATCCAGTACAGCACGTCGGGATCGAGCAGGTGCCAATTGCTGCGGGCACAGACGATGGCGCCGGCGCGCTGCTTCGAGACCACCAGGCCCTTGGCGACCAGCACCCGGGTCGCCTCGCGCAGCACCGGCCGGCTCACGTCGTAGGCCGCGCACAGGGAGGCTTCCAGGGGCAGCCTCTCCCCGGGCTTGTACTCGCCGGAAACGATCCGCAGGCCCAGGTCCCGCACGATCTGCGAGTGCATGCTCTTGCGATCGGGCGGCTGGCGATAGCCCGGGTCTCGGTGCGAGGCTTTCATCTGCGAGGAAGTCCCATGGGAGGTTGCGGTCTGCACGAGATTGTCACATCCCGTCCGCGACGGCGAAGCTCGAGCATCATGCTTGTCTCCAGTGTTCGGGTCTTGTGCGCCGGGTCCCGCGGGGCCCCGGCAGGTTCAGTGGGAATGGCGCGGCACGCCGGCGCCGCGACGGCCCACGAGAAAATCGAAATCGCAGCCGTCGTCTGCCTGCATGACGTGCTCGACGTAGAGCTTCCGGTAGCCCGAGCCGTCGGCCGGGTCGGCCTGCTGCGCGGCGGCCCAGGTCGCGAGCCGGTCGGCGAGCTCGGCGTCGCTCACCTCGAGGTGCAGCCGGCCGGTGTCGGCATCGAGCTCGATCCAGTCGCCCTCGCGGACCACGGCCAGCGGGCCGCCGGCGCGGGCTTCGGGGGCGACATGCAGCACCACCGTGCCGTAGGCGGTGCCACTCATGCGCGCATCGGAGATGCGGACCATGTCGGTCACGCCCTGCGCCAGCAGCTTCGGCGGCAAGCCCATGTTGCCGACCTCGGCCATGCCCGGGTAGCCGCGCGGGCCGCAGTTCTTGAGCACCAGGATCGAGTCGGCGGTCACGTCGAGGTCGGGATCGGCGATCCGCGCCTTGTAGTCGTCGAGGTTCTCGAAGACCACCGCGCGGCCCCGGTGCCGCAGCAGGCGCGCGGTGGCGGCCGAGGGCTTGAGCACCGCGCCGCGTGGCGCGAGGTTGCCGCGCAGGACGCGGATGCTGCCGTCGGCGACCAGCGGCGTGTCCCAGTCTCGGATGACCTCGGGGTTGTAGGAGGGGGCGTCCTTGACGTTGTCCCAGAGCGACTGTCCGTTGGCGGTGAGCGCATCGGGATGCGGCAGGCGGCCGGCCTCGCCCAGGCGGCGCAGCACGGCCGGCAGGCCGCCCGCATAGTAGAAGTCCTCCATCAGGAAGCGGCCCGAAGGCATCAGGTCCACCAGCGTGGGCGTGCCCTGGCCGATGGCCGTCCAGTCGTCGAGCGCGAGTTCGACGCCGATGCGCCCGGCGATCGCCTTCAGGTGGATCACGGCGTTGGTCGAGCCGCCGATCGCGGCGTTGGTGCGGATCGCGTTCTCGAACGCCTGGCGTGTCAGCAGCTTCGACAGCCGCAGGTCCTCGCGCACCATCTCGACGATCCGGATGCCGCTCATGTGGGCCAGCACGTAGCGCCTGGAATCGACCGCCGGGATCGCCGCGTTGTGCGGCAGCGTGACGCCCAGCGCCTCGGCCATGCAGGCCATGGTCGAGGCCGTGCCCATGGTGTTGCAGGTGCCGGCCGAACGCGACATGCCGGCCTCGGCCGACATGAACTCGTGCAGGGTGATGGTCCCGGCCTTGACTTGTTCGGAGAGTTGCCAGACCACCGTGCCCGAGCCGATGTCCCGGCCCTGGTGCTTGCCGTTGAGCATCGGGCCGCCGCTGACCGCGATGGCCGGCACATCGACGCTGGCCGCGCCCATCAGCAGGGCCGGCGTGGTCTTGTCGCAGCCGACCAGCAGCACGACGCCATCGATCGGATTGCCGCGGATGGATTCCTCGACGTCGATGCTCGCGAGGTTGCGGGTGAACATCGCGGTGGGGCGCAGGTTCGATTCGCCGTTCGAGAACACCGGGAACTCGACCGGAAAGCCGCCCGCTTCGATGATCCCGCGCCGCACGTGCTCGGCGAGCTTGCGGAAGTGGGCGTTGCAGGGCGTCAGCTCCGACCAGGTGTTGCAGATCCCGATCACCGGCTTGCCCTGGAATTCATGGTCGGGGATGCCCTGGTTCTTCATCCAGCTGCGGTACATGAATCCGTTCTTGTCGGCGGTCCCGAACCATTCGGCGGACCTGAGCTTGACGGGCGACTTCGACATGGAGGCTTTCGTGCGTACTGAATGAGGTCGCAATATAGTAATACTATTGAAGTGATATTTCTCGGGGAAACCCCTAGATGACGCCATTTTATTGTCATTAAGTATGACTACATAATCTGCCAACCGAAGCTTCCCCGCCTTCGCGGGCATCACCATGACCGCCTTTGCCCACTATCCGAGCCTGGCCGACCGCACTGTCCTGATCACGGGCGGCGCGACCGGCATCGGCGCCACCCTCGTCGAACAGTTCGCGGCGCAAGGCGCCAGGGTCGGCTTCATCGACATCGACCCCGCGGGCGCCACGCTGGCCGAAGGCCTGGCCGGTGCCCGGCACGCGCCGCTCTTCGTCGCCGCCGACCTGACCGATGTCGCCGCGCTCGAAGCCGCCATAGAGGACGTGCGGCGTCGCCACGGCCCGATCGCCGTGCTGCTCAACAACGCCGCCAACGATCGCCGCCACCGCATCGAGGACACCACGCCCGAGACCTGGGATGCCGGCATCGCGGTCAATCTCCGGCACCAGTTCTTCGCCGCCCGCAGCGTGGCGCAGGACATGCGCCAGCTCGGCGGCGGCTCGATCGTCAACTTCGGCTCGATCAGCTGGAAGCTCAAGCAGGGCGGGATGCCGGTCTACACGACCGCCAAGGCCGCGGTGCAGGGCCTCACGCGCAGCCTGGCACGCGATCTCGGTGCCTTCAACATCCGGGTCAACACGCTGGTGCCTGGATGGGTGATGACGGAAAAGCAGCTGAAGCTGTGGGTCGACGATGCGGCACGCGCCGAGATCGCGCGCGGCCAGTGCATCAACCAGCCGCTGCTGGCCGAGCACATCGCGCGGATGGCCTTGTTTCTTGCGGCCGACGACAGCACCATGTGCACGGCCCAGGACTTCGTGGTTGATGGAGGATGGACCTGAATGAAGGCGCAGTTGCTCGTCGATGCCCGGGCCCGGCTGGGCGAATGCCCGCTGTGGTGCGAGCGCACGGGCGCGCTCTACTGGACCGACATCGAGGGCGCCACGCTGCACCGCTGGGAAGCCTCGCAGGGGCGGCAACGGCAATGGACCCTGCCTGAGCGCCTCGGCAGCTTCGCCCTGTGCGAGGGCGGCTCGCAGCTGCTGCTGGGGCTGGCCTCGGGCATCGCGCTGTTCGACCTGGTGCACGAGACGCTGTCGCCGATTGTGCCGGTCGACGCCGCGCAGCCCGAGACCCGCATCAACGATGGCCGCTGCGATCGCCAGGGACGTTTCGTGTTCGGCATGTTCAACCCGGCGGAGGCGCCGGTCGGGCACTTCTATCGCGTTCATCCCGACCTGCGGGTCGAGCGCCTGGCGCTGCCGCCGGCGGGTGTCGGCAACAGCATCGCCTTCAGCCCGGACGGCCGCACGATGTACTACACCGATTCGCCGACGCGGACGATCTTCAGCGTCGACTACGGGGCCGATGGCCGCATCGGGACGCCCCGGGTCTTCGTCCGGCTGCGCGAGAGCGATGGCTTCGCCGACGGCTCGGCCGTGGACGCCGACGGCGGCCTCTGGAATGCGCAGTGGCGCGGCGCCTGCGTGGTGCGCTGGGACGCCGCGGGCCGCGAGTCGGCCCGGTTCGAAGTCCCCGCGTCGCAGGTGACCTGCCCGGCCTTCGGCGGCGCGGCCCTCGACCAGCTCTACCTGACCACCGCACGGGCCGGCCTCTCGGCCGCAGACTTGCAGGCGCAGCCCGAGGCCGGCGGCGTCTTCGCCCTGCAACCGGGTTGGCGCGGCCTGCCGGAATCGCGCTTCGCGGGGGCGCCGTGAACGGGGCGCCGCGGATCACCCGCCGTGATTTCGGCAGCTTGTCCGATGGCCGCGGGGTCTCCGAGTACACCCTCGACAACGGCGCGGGCCTGTCGCTGAGCGCCATCAACCTGGGCGGCATCGTGACCGCGCTGCGCGTGCCGGACCGCCACGGCACGGCGGAGAGCGTCGTGCTGGGCCTCGCATCGCTCGCGGACTACGAGGCGCGCAACCCGCACTTCGGGACCATCGTCGGCCGCCATGCCAATCGCATCGCCCAGGGCCGGTTCTCGATCGACGGCGAACAGTTCCAGCTGGCGCTCGACGCTGGCAGCCCCCATGCGCTGCATGGCGGGCCCGGTGGCTTCGGCCGCTGCTGGTGGGACATCGAGCCGCTGCCCCTCGCGGGCGACGGCAGCGTGGCGCTTGCGCTTTCGTTAGTGAGCGCGCACGGCGACCAGGGCTACCCCGGGCGGGCCGAGATCCGCGTGCGCTACACGCTCACCGCGCGCAACGAATACCGCATCGACTACGAGGCCCGCAGCGACCGCGCGACGATCGTCAACCTCACGCACCACGACTATTTCAACCTGGCGGGCGGCGGCAGCATCCTCGGCCATCGGCTCACGATCGCGGCCAGCCGCTATTGCCCGGTCGACGAGGGGCTGATCCCGGAGGGCATTGCCGGGGTGGCCGGAACCCCCTTCGATTTCCGCTCGGCGACGACCATCGGCGAGCGCATCCGCGACGGACATCCCCAACTGCTGCGCGCACGAGGCTACGACCACAACTGGGTGCTGGACCCGGCCGACACGCCCGGCCTGCGCTTCGCCGCCCGCCTGGCCGACCCGGTGTCGGGCCGCGTCATGGACATCGAGACCACCGAGCCCGGCCTGCAGTTCTATTCAGGCAACTTCCTGGACGGCAGCCTGCTGGGCGCGAACGGGCAGGCCATCCGGCAGGGCGACGGCCTGTGCCTGGAGACCCAACACTTCCCGGACGCACCGAACCAACCCGGCTTCCCCCCAACCTTGTTGCGGCCGGGGGAGATCCATTCGAGCACGACGGTGCACCGCTTCGGGCTGTGCGCCCCCCATCCCACCGAGAGAACACCATGACTGCAACCAAACCTCCCCGTTACCAAGGCCTGTTTCCGGTCGTCCCGACCCCCTTCACCGACACCGGCGAGTTGGACCTCGAGAGCCAGAAGCGCTGCGTCGACTTCATGATCGATGCCGGTTCCAACGGCCTGTGCATCCTGGCCAACTTCTCGGAGCAGTTCCTGCTCGCGGACGACGAGCGCGAAGTGTTGACGCGCACGATCCTCGAGCACGTGGCCGGACGCGTGCCCGTGATCGTGACCACCACGCACTTCAGCACCCGGGTCTGCGCCGAGCGCAGCCAGCGCGCGCAGGCCATGGGCGCATCGATGCTGATGGTCATGCCGCCCTACCACGGCGCGACCTTCCGGGTCGGCGAGCCGCAGATCCACGAGTTCTATCAACGGCTCTCCGATGCCGTGACGATTCCGATCATGATCCAGGACGCGCCGGCGGCTGGCACGCCGCTGTCGCCGGCCTTCCTGGCGCGGATGGCCAAGGAGATCGAGAACGTGGCCTATTTCAAGATCGAGACCGCGGGCGCCGCGGCCAAGCTGCGCGAACTGATCCGCCTCGGCGGCGATGCGATCGAAGGGCCCTGGGATGGCGAGGAAGCGATCACGCTGGTGCCCGATCTCGATGCCGGTGCGACCGGCGCCATGACCGGCGGCGGCTTTCCGGACGGCATCCGCCCGATCCTTGACGCTTGGCGCGAAGGCCGGCGCGACGAGGCGATCGCGGGCTACGAGCGCTGGCTGCCGCTCATCAACATCGAGAACCGCCAGTGCGGTCCGCTGGCCGCCAAGTCGCTCATGAAGGAAGGCGGCGTGATTGCCTGCGAGGCGCCGCGGCATCCCTTCCCGGCGATCCAGCCGGCTGCCCGCAAGCTGCTGATCGAGACCGCGCGCCGGCTCGACGCGCAGGTCCTGCGCTGGGCGCGCTGA
Organism: Variovorax sp. 10N432; assembly: GCF_056394465.1. Lineage (NCBI taxonomy): Bacteria > Pseudomonadati > Pseudomonadota > Betaproteobacteria > Burkholderiales > Comamonadaceae > Variovorax > Variovorax sp. 10N432. Next base: position 1,214 of record NZ_JBFTHX010000017.1, on the reverse strand, counting down.
GCAAAGGGACGGATCATGCAGAACTTCGACAACCTCATCAACGGCGAATGGCGCGCGGCCGCCAGCTACAGCCCGAACGTCAACCCGAGCAATCTCGGCGACGTGCTGGGCCAGTACGCGCAAGGCGACGCGGCCCAGGTCGACGCCGCGGTCGCGGCCGCCACCGCCGCCTTCCCGGCCTGGTCGACGGGCGGCATCCAGGCGCGCTCCGAGGCGCTGGACAAGATCGGCAACGAGATCCTGGCGCGCAAGGAAGAGCTCGGCACGCTGCTGGCGCGCGAAGAGGGCAAGACCAAGGCCGAAGGCATCGGCGAAGCGACCCGCGCCGCGCAGATCTTCAAGTTCTTCGCCGGCGAATGCCTGCGCCTGTCGGGCGAGGTGCTGCCGTCGGTGCGGCCCGGCATCGGCATCGAGATCACGCGCGAGCCGGTGGGCGTGGTCGGCCTGATCACGCCRTGGAATTTCCCGATCGCCATCCCGGCCTGGAAGATCGCCCCGGCGCTGGCCTTCGGCAACTGCGTGGTSATGAAGCCRGCCGACCTGGTGCCGGGCTGCGCCTGGGCGCTGGCCGAGATCATCAGCCGCTCGGGCATTGCGCCGGGCGTGTTCAACCTGGTGATGGGCCGCGGCAGYGTGATCGGCGATGCGCTGGTCAACCACCCGGGCATCCACGCGATCAGCTTCACCGGCTCGGTCGGCGTSGGCCGCAACATCGCGGTGCAGTGCGCGACCAACCACAAGAAGGTGCAGCTCGAGATGGGCGGCAAGAACCCGCAGGTGGTGCTGGACGAYGCCGACCTGAACCAGGCGGTGGAGCTCAGCGTGCAGAGCGCCTTCTATTCGACCGGCCAGCGCTGCACSGCGTCGAGCCGGCTGATCGTGACCGAAGGCATCTATCCGAAGTTCATCGAGGCGATGAAGGCGCGGATGGCGAAGATCAAGGTCGGCGATGCGCTGGCGCAGGGCACCGACATCGGTCCGGTGTCCTCGAAGTCGCAGCTCGASCAGGACCTGGAGTACATCGCGATCGGCAAGGGCGAGGGCGCCACGCTGGCCGCGGGCGGCGAGCGGCTGAAGCTCGACACCGACGGCTACTACATGTCGCCGGCGCTGTTCAGCGAGTCGGCGGCGTCGATGCGCATCAACAAGGAAGAGATCTTCGGGCCGGTGGCGAGCGTGATCCGGGTGAAGAACTACGAGGAGGCGCTGGCGAC
>NZ_JBFTHX010000016.1:0-149896 GCF_056394465.1 Variovorax sp. 10N432 | reverse complement strand
GTTCTGCCCGGTGCTGCTGGTCGTGACGCCGACGCCGAACGGCGTCTCGGCCTTGTTCGAATAGCCGCTGACCGTGGCGTCGACGACGCCGAACAACGTGACGGAGGACTGGGCGGAAGCGCCGCCGGCGGCGAGGACGGTCAGGGCGACCAGGGTTCTTTTCATTGCAGTCTCTTTGGTTCTTGAAAAAATGCGGTAGCGAAAAAAGTCGTGGACCCTCGAGCCAAGTCCTCGAACGGGACCTACATGGCGGTCTTGCCCCCGTTGACGGCGAGGATCTGGCCCGAGATGTACCTGGCGCGATCGGAGGCCAGGAACACGATGGCGTCGGCGACCTCTTCCGGCGTGCCGATGCGACCGGCCGGGATCGCCGCGGCGACCGCCGCGATCTTCTCGGCCCCGCCCGCGATGCGTTCGAGCATCCCGGTGTCGATCGGGCCGGGGGCCACCGCGTTCACCCGCACGTTCGACCGCCCGGCCTCCAGGGCGGCCGACTTGGTCAGGCCCTCGATCGCGTGCTTGCTGGCCGCGTACATCGGGTTCTGCGGATTGCCGCGGCTTCCCATCGTCGAGGAGAGGTTGACGACGGCACCCTGCCGCTGCCGGAGCATCACGCGCAACTGGTGCTTCATGCCGAGAAAGGTCCCCAGCACATTGGCGTCGAAGGTCGCCGAATAGGATTCGACGGTCTGGTCCACGATCGAGCCGGGCGTTCCTTCCGTTCCCGCACTGTTCACGGCAACGTCGAGCCGTCCGAAGCGCGCGACGGTGCGCTCGACCAGCGCGCTGACTTGCGCCTCGTTGCCGACGTCGGCGGCCACGAACTCGGCCTCCACGCCCAGTTCACGGAGTTCGGCCACCAGCGCGGCGCCGGCCGTGGCATTGCGGCCGGAGCACACCAGCCGAGCGCCTTCGCGAGCGAATGCGAGCGCGGTCGCGCGGCCGATCCCGGCCGTGGCGCCGGTGATCAAGACGACAGGTTCAGTCATCACAAGTTCCTTGTTCGGTGGTCGGGCGCAGGCAACGGATCAGAAGGCGACCGCATGCCTGCCTTTCAGCTGCAGCATCTCGCGCGTGTCGGCCGGCGTCGCGATCTCCAGGTTCAGCGATCGCAGGGTCGCGACGATGCGCTGCACCTGCTGGGCGTTGCTCGTCGCCAGCCGGCCCGGCCCGTCCCAGAGCGAGTCCTCGAGTCCGACCCGGACGTTGCCGCCCATCGAGGCGGCCATGGCGGCGAGCGGGAACTGGCTGCGGCCGGCGCCGAGCACCGACCAGTAGTAGTCCTTGCCGAACAGGCGCTCCGCCGTCCTTCGCATGTGCATCACGTCGTCCGGGTGCGAGCCGATCCCGCCGAGCAGCCCGAAGACCGTCTGGATGAAAAAGGGCGGCTTCAGGATGCCGCGGTCGATGAAATGCGCCGCGGTGTAGAGATGGCTGGTGTCATAGCACTCGATCTCGAAGCGCGTGCCGTTGTCGGCGCAGGATTCGAGGATGTAGCGGATCTCCTTGAAGGTGTTGCGGAACACGCGGTCTTCCGAGCCTTCCAGGTAGGGGCGCTCCCAGTCGTGCTTGAATTCCTTGTAGCGGCCCAGCATCGGGTACAGGCCGAAATTCATCGAGCCCATGTTCAGCGACGCCACTTCCGGCTTGAGCTGCAATGCAGGCTGTAGCCGCTCTTCCACCAGCATGTTCGGCGCGCCGCCGGTGGTGAGATTGACAACCACATCCGAGCGCTCGGCGATGACCGGCAGAAAGGCGCGGAACAGCGCCGGGTCCTGCGACGGCTGGCCGGTCTCGGGATGGCGCGCATGCAGATGGACGATAGCCGCGCCGGCTTCCGCGGCCGCGATCGCCTCCCGGGCGATCTCGTCGGCGGTGATCGGCAGGTACGGCGACATGGTCGGCGTGTGAATCGCGCCGGTGACCGCGCAGGTCACGATCACCTTGCTCTGGGGTGCTGCCATCTCAGATGTCTCCGTTCGGTGTCTTGATCACGTTGGAACATGAATCAGGCGCTCGGCATCGCCTGAATTCGCGAGGGCAGTATCTGGCGCCGTGGGCGTCTTCACTTGTCTTTCGGGGACGGAAACTTGCTGCTTGGGGACACCACCGCGACGGCAGCAGTCACGGCCACCTGGCGCTCAGGGCACGAGGACGGTGGAGCCGATGGTCTTGCGTCCTTCGAGCGCGCGGTGCGCCTCGGCCGCGTCGGCCAGAGCGAAGCTCTGCTTCGGCTCACTGACGATGCGCCCGGCGAGCACATGGTCGAACAGCTCCCGCGCCATGTCGAGCATGTGGGCGCGCGGCGCGATGTAGTCGCGCATCGCCGGCCGCGTGATCCAGATGGACTTCGACCCCAGCACCTTGACATTGAGGATCACCGGGCCCGACGAGGTGCCGTTGCTCACCAGCGTTCCGCGCGTCTGAAGACAGGCGAGCGAAGCCTCCAGCGTGTCCTTGCCGACCGAGTCATAGACCACCGGAACGCCCTTCCCTTCGGTGATCTCGTGCACCCGTTGGGCGATGTCTTCGCGCGAGGTCACGATGGTGTGGGCGCAGCCGTTGGCCTTCGCCGCGGCGGCCTTCTCGTCCGTGCTGACGGTACCGATCATGGTGACGCCCATGGCACGCGCCCACTGGCAGGCGATCAGGCCCACGCCACCGGCGGCCGCGTGGTAGAGGATCGTCTCGCCGCCCTGGAGCGGATGGACCTGGCGAAACAGATACTGCGCGGTCATGCCCTTCATGATGAGCGAGGAGGCGCTGCGATCCGAGATGCCGTCGGGCAGCGGGATCAGCACGTCCGCAGGCATCACGCGGGCCTGCGAATAGGCGCCCGGCGGTCCGACCAGGTAGCCCACGCGGTCGCCCACGCGGATGTCGGTCACGCCGGCCCCGACAGCCTCGACCACGCCCACCGCATCGGTGCCCAGGCCATTGGGCAGGTCCAGCGGATAGAAGCCGGTGCGGAAGTAGATGTCGGCGAAGTTGACGGCGATGAAACTGTGGCGCACGCGAGCCTGGCCGGGTCCGGGTTCGCCGACTTCGACGTCCTCGAATTTCAGGACGTCGGCGCCCCCGGTTTCGTGAAAGCGAATGGCCTTGGTCATGCTGCGTCTCCTTGTGAATGCATGTGAGGACGCGATTCTTGCGGGACGCTCACCAGACGGGAAGCGGGTCGCCAGCTATGCCCCAAATAGACAAGTTGACGTCCCCATTAAGCAAGTACCAATCGTCGGTGCGCCAGATACTGACGGGATTGATACCCTTCCCGTGCGACACGGGGACGAATCGGAGACACAGATGAAACTGAAGCAATTGGCACGCCCTGCCCTGGTGTTGATCGGATGCTCGCTGGCACTCAGCGCCTGGGCGCTTGGCGACAAACCCTTGAAGGTCATCGTTCCGGCACCGGCGGGCGGAACGACGGACATCGCCGCCCGTGTGGTCGGACAACAGATTTCCGTCGACATCGGCCGGCCGGTGATCGTCGAGAACCGCCCCGGCGCCAGCGGGTCGATCGGCCTCCATGCCATGTTGCAGGCGGCGCCCGACGGCGACACGATCCTGGTCGGGCCGAACAACTTGCTGGTGGAATCGCCGCAGGTGATGAAGCTGCCTTACGACCCGCTGAAGGACGTCGTCAGCATCGCCAGAGTGGCCAAGACGAGCTATGCGCTCGTGACGGGTGCGAGCTACCCGGCCAAGGACTTCCAGGGTCTTCTGGCCCAGCTGAAGACGCGCAAGGGCAAGTCCAGCTTCGCCAACTATGGCAACGGCACCACCTCGCACTACTCGGGACTGATCTTCAGCGACCAGGCCGACCTCGGGATGCAGAACGTGGGCTACCCCGGCTCGCCGCCCGCGCTGCAGGACGTGATCGGCGGCCAGGTCGACATCATGTTCGATGGCATGGCGACATCCTTGCCGCTGATCAAGGGCGGCAAGCTGCGCCTCTATGCCGTTTCCGGCAAGAGCCGATCGCGGTATTTCCCCGAGGTGCCGACCATGACCGAGCTCGGCTATCCGGAGATCCAGTTCCAGGGACAGATCCGTTTCTATGGCTCCAGCAAGCTGCCGCCCGACGTGCTGGCGAAGCTGCAGGCGATCATCAAGAAGGCGGCGGATGCGCCGGCGGTGCAACAGAAGCTGTTCGACGTGGGCCTGGAGCCCGATGTGAGCGTCGACACGCCGGCGATGCTCGCCGAGGACAAGTCGCTGTTCCAACGCAACGCGGCCATCGTCAAGAAGTTCAACATCCAGTTGAACTGAATCGCCCCGGGATTCGGGCAGACCGGCCTTCTGGCAGCACAGAACTGCAGCCCGACTGACTTTGACCCACATTGGCAAATCTCAGTCCCCGATAAGCAAGAACCAAACGCCCGTGCGCCAGATACTTTCATCACGTCGGCACATCAGTCCGACACGAGATGAATTGGAGACAAAGATGAAACTGCAGCAATTGGCGCGGCCCGCCATGGTGTTGATCGGATGGTCAATGGCGCTCAGCGCCTGGGCGATTGGCGACAAGCCCTTGAAGGTGATCGTTCCGGCACCGCCGGGTGGCACCATCGACGTCGCCGCTCGCGTGGTCGGGCAGCAGATTTCCGCCGACATCGGCCGCCCCGTGATCGTCGAGAACCGCGCCGGCGCGACCGGCTCGATCGGACTCAGCGCCATGCTGCACGCGGCGCCCGACGGCGACACGATCGCCATGGGCGCGATCAACCTGATGGTGGAAGCACCGCTGGTGATGAAGGTGCCGTACGACCCGCTGAAGGACATCGTGCCGATCGCAAGGGTGGCCCAGACCAGCCGCGTGCTGGTGAGCGCCGCCACCAATCCGGCCAAGGACTTCCAGGGTCTTGTCGCACAGCTGAAGACGCGCAAGGGCCAGACCAGCTTCGCCAGTTTCGGTACCGGCACGTCGTCGCACTACGCGGGACTGATCCTGAGCGAACAGGCTGGACTGGGCATGCAGCACGTGGGCTACCCCGGGGCGCCGCCCGCGCTGCAGGACTTGCTGGGCGGCCAGGTCGACATCATGTTCGACAGCCTCCTGACTTCGCTGCCCTTGATCAAGGGCGGCAAGCTGCGCGCCTATGCCATTGCCGGGAAAAGCCGGTCCAGGTATTTCCCCGACGTGCCGACCATGACCGAGCTCGGCTATCCGGAGATCCAGTTCCCGGGAGAGGTCAGCTTCTACGGGTCCAGCAAGCTGCCCGCCGACGTGCTGGCGAAGCTTCAGGCGGCCATCAAGAAGGCGGCGGAAGCCCCTGCCGTGCAGCAGAAGCTGATCGACCTGGGCCTGGAGCCCGACGTGAACGTCGACACGCCCGCGATGCTGGCTGAGAGCAAGGCGCTGTTCCAGCGCAACGCCGCGATCGTCAAGAGATTCAACATCCAGCCGAACTGAACGGCAACACGCAACCCTACGGAGACGAGACATGAAGATCAGCCGAATCACGCCCGCCATCGGCGCCAGAGTCACGGATGTCCACCTCGGCGAAGCATCGCGCAACCCCGAACTCTTCGCCGAGATCAAGTCCGCACTGCTGAAGCACAAGGTGCTTTTCTTCCGCGGCCAGGAGATCACTCGCGCCGATCACGAGGCCTTTGCGCGCTGCTTCGGCGAACTGGAAGACCACCCCGTGCTCAACAGCGATCCCGAGCACCCGGGCCTGGCGCTCATCTATCGCAGCGAAAGCAGGCACAGCTACGAGAACGCGTATCACTCGGACGGCCTGTGGCGCCCGAATCCTTCGATGGGCGCCGTGCTGCGCTGCATCGAATGCCCCGAGATCGGCGGCGACACCATCTGGGTCAACATGGTCCAGGCGTATGAAGAGCTGCCGGAGGACATCCAGCAGAAGATCCTGAAACTGCGGGCCCGGTCCAGCATCGAGCAATCGTTCGGCGCGGTGATGACCGACGAAGCCCGCAGGAAGCTGAACCAGGACAACCCACCGGCAGAGCATCCGGTGGTGCGCACGCATCCGGAAACCGGCGAGAAGATCTTGTACGTCGGCAGCTTCACCACGCACTTCGTCAACCACAACACGCCGGAGAACATTCGCCACGGCATCGACAAGACGCCCGGCGCATCGCTGCTGCTGAACTACCTGCTCAGCCGCGCCACCATTCCGGAGTACCAGGTGCGCTGGTCCTGGCAGCCTGGGGACATCGCTGTCTGGGACAACCGCAGCACCCAGCACTACGCCGTGAACGACTACTGGCCGGCACCGCGAAAGATGGAGCGCGCCGGCATCGTGGGCGACGTTCCGTACTGAGCTTCCAAAGCCTTTCCATCACGTTCGACATTCCCGATTTCTGCATATCAACCCGGAGACCACTCACCATGAACTTCCTCGACGGCCACCTGTATCCCGAAAACCAGCAGCCCCTGATCATCACGGCCGCGCCCTATGCGCCGGGCTGGATTCCCTCGGACTTCCCGGAAGACATTCCGGTCACCATGGCAGACCAGATCCAGAAGGCGGTGGATTGCTACGAAGCCGGCGCCACCGTGCTGCACCTGCATGTGCGCGAAGAAGACGGCAAGGGCAGCAAGCGCCTGTCCAAGTTCAACGAGCTGATCGCCGGAGTGCGCGCCCGCGTGCCCGAGATGATCATCCAGGTCGGCGGCTCCATCAGCTTCGCGCCTGAAGAAGGCCAGGGCGCCAAGTGGCTCAGCGACGACACGCGGCACATGCTGGCCGAACTCCAGCCGAGGCCCGACCAGGTCACGGTGACCGTCAACACCTCGCAGATGAACGTGACGGAGCATGCGGGCCTGGACGACTTCAAGGGCGTGTCCCGGGGCTTCCCGCATCTCTATGCCACCTACAAGGACATGGTCGTGCCCTCGAATCCCAGCTGGGCCGAGGAGCACATCCGGCGTCTGACGGCCGCCGGGATCCAGAGCGAGTTCCAGGTCTACAACATCAACAGCTTCGAGACCATCGAGCGGATGATCCGCCGCGGCGTCTACAAGGGGCCGCTGGTGATGAACTGGGTGGCAATCAGCGGCGGCATGGACCAGGCCAACATCTACAACCTGGCCAACATGCTGCGTGCGGTGCCCGACGGCGCGGTGGTCACGGTGGAAAGCTCGGTGCTCAACGTGCTGCCCATCAACATGATCGGCATCGCCCTGGGCCTGCATGTGCGCTGCGGCATCGAGGACGTGCTCTGGAACCAGACCCGCACCGGCAAGGCCAGCACGGTCGACCAGATCAAGCAGCTGGTGCGCATCTCGGGCGAATTCGGCCGTCCCATCGCAACCGCGCAACAGGCGCGCGAGATCATGCAGATCGGGGTCTTCTACGACACGGCCGAAGAGACCCTTCAGCGCAACGGCTTCGCACCCAATCGCAACGGGGGCAACCAGGGCTTCCTGCGCAAGCCGGACGCCGATCTCGGCCGCTGAGCCCGGACCGGCCTAGGCTTCCTGGGTCGCCGCGGCTTCGGCCGACTGCTTGCTCCATTGCGAGGCGCTGCAGCCGAACAGGCTGTGGAACCAATGGCTGAAGCTGCTGGGGCTGGAGAAGCCCAGCAGCTCGGCCACCTCGCTGAGCGGCAGGTCACCCTCGCGCAAATGGCTCTTGACCAGGTCCGAGCGCACCTGGTCGAGCAGGCCGCTGAAGGTGAGGCCCTCGGCGTCGAGCCGGCGGTGCAGCGTGCGACGATCGACGCGCAGGTGCCGAGCAACCTCCCGCGCGGTGCAGGCGCCGCCCGGCAGCAGTGCCAGGATCAGCTGGCGGCAGGTCTCCTGGACGCTTTCACTGCGATCCTTGAGCTCCGCCTCCAGGAACTTGCGCGCGAAGCCCGCGGCCACCTGGTCTCCGAGCTCGCGCGGCTTGGACAAGTCGATCGCCATGCAGACCAGCCCGTTGAATTCCTGGTTGAACTTGACGCTGCGTCCAAAGAATGCCCGATGGGCGGCGACGTCAGTCGGCGGGCGATGCGTGAAGCAGACTTCGAGCGGTCGCCAATGCGGTCCGATCAATTCGCTCAGCATGCGGAACAAGCTGCCCACGGCGAGTTCCACCGACTGCCGCATCGGCAAGCCGGGGCTCGGCAGCAGGTCTTCCCGGATGATGACCACGCTGTCGGCGTCTTCGACCCGAATCATCAGCGAGGGGTTCACCAGCTTCAGGTAGCGGCACAGCGTGTCGAGGGCATCCCTGGGCGTGGGCTCTTCCCTCAGCACGAGGCTGATGGGTCCGAGGGCGGAGAGCTTGCGCTGGGCCGCGAGACGCAGCGCCAGGTCTTCCGTCTTGGTGGCACGCGCGGTGATCTCCAGCAGCTCGCGCGCGGCGTCCCTCGGGATCAGTGTCTCGGGGTCATCCAGGAATCTCGCCTGCAGCCCCACGGTCCGCAGGAATGCATAAGGATCCCGGCCCAGCGATTTCACCAGTTCGACGTAGCCGTTCAGGCTCGCGCTGCGCATCAGTCGAGCGATGTGTCTCATGGGTGGCTAGTTTGCCCCAATGTCGCATCGACGAGGTACGGCTCGACCACCTGCGTGAGCCAGTTCAGCACCGCCTTCACGCGCGGCGCCAGCTGGCGCCGGTGCGGGTAGAGCAGGGAGACCGGCATCGGCGCCGCCGTGAGGTGAGGCATCACGTCCACCAGCAGGCCGGCATCGACCAGCCGCTGCGTGCCATGCGCCGGCGCCTGGATCAGCCCCAGGCCTGCCAGGCACGCGGCCTGGTAGGCATCGGTGCCGTTGACCACGATCGCGCTGCGCATCGGATGCACGCGGATCGCGCCGCCCTCCTCCTGGTACTCCCAGCCCGCGCCTTGCACGCCGAGCTTGGGCGCGTAGTGCACGATGCGGTGCCGGGCCAGGTCGGCCAGCGTCTTCGGCGTGCCGTTGGCACGCAGGTAGGCCGGACTCGCCACGTTGCGCATCTTCATCATCCCCAGCGGCCGCGCCACCAGTTCCGCGTCGACCAGCGGCCCGACGCGCAGCACGCAGTCGAAGCCTTCCTGCACCAGGTCGACGCGGCGGTCGGTGGTGCTGATGCCCAGCTCCAGCAGCGGATGCGCCGCCAGGAATTCCGGCAGCCGCGGAATGACCAGGTCGCGCGCCAGCGAGTTGGGCAGGTCGATGCGCAGCCGGCCCCGCAAGCCGCTGGCCGCCGGCTGGAACATGGCCTGCAGCTGGTCGGCGTCGGCGATCAGCTCCTGGCCGCGTTCGAGGAACTGTTCGCCATCGGGCGTCAGCCGTACGCGCCGCGTGGTCCGCTGCAGCAGCCGCGCGCCGACCTGGGCCTCGAGCCGCTGCACCACCTGTGAGACGCGGCCCTTCGCCATTCCGAGCTGGTCGGCGGCCTGGGTGAAGCTGCCGAGTTCGGCGACCCGGGCGAAGATGCGGAGCTGGTCGAGATCCATCCTTTGATTGTCCTTTCTGGAAGAACAGTTTGGACGATTTTTGACCATTTATCGTTTTTCGGTGAACTCCTAAAGTCAGGCCATCCCAACCCTTCCAGACTCAGGAATTCACCCATGAACGCCACCACCACCCCCCGCATCGCCCTCGTCACCGGCGCCAGCCGCGGCCTCGGCCGCAGCACCGCCCTGAAGCTGGCCGAGCAAGGCAGCGACCTGATCCTCACCTACAAGGGCAGCGAGGCCGATGCCCACGCCGTGGTGCGGCAGGTCGAGGCGCTCGGCCGCCGCGCGGTCGCGCTGCAGCTCGACGTGGCCGACAGCGGCAGCTTCGTCGGCTTCGCCGAACGCGTGAAGGCCGCGCTGGCCGGCACCTGGCAGCGCGAGCACTTCGACCACCTGGTCAACAACGCCGACATCGGCGTGGCGGCGCCCTTCGCGGAGACGACCGAGGCGCAGTTCGACCTGCTCGCCAACATCCACCTCAAGGGCACCTTCTTCCTGACCCAGAAACTGCTGCCGCTGATCGCGGACGGCGGGCGCATCGTCAACACCTCGACCGGCCTGGCCCGGTTCACCTTCCCGGGCTACGCCGCCTATGCGGCGATGAAGGGCGGCATCGAGGTGCTGACCCGCTACATGGCGAAGGAACTGGCCCCGCGCGGGATCACGGTCAACACCATCGCGCCGGGCGCCATCGAGACCGATTTCCGAGACGGCGCGGTGCGCGACGACCCGCAGGCGAATGCGCAGATCGCCGGCATCACGGCGCTGGGCCGGGTCGGCCAGCCCGACGACATCGGCGGCGCGGTCGCGGCGCTGCTGTCCGACGGCAACCGCTGGCTCACCGGCCAGCGCATCGAGGTCTCGGGCGGGATGCTGCTCTGAGAGGCCGGCGTCAGTGGGGCGCCAGGCGTGACATCAGCAGCCGCATGGCGGCCGGAATGGGCGCGATCACCGGCACGGCGAAGCGCCCCTGGAGCCCGATCGCCGCCTGCCCCAGCGGCCCGCCGCCGATGATCACGGCCTCGGCGCCGTCGTCGTCGATGGAGCGCTGCACGGCCCGCGCCAGGGCCTCTTCCAGCGCCTGCGGATCGGCCGCGAGCTGGCGCGGATCGCCGTCGGTCAACCGGATGCCGGCGTAGACGGCGAGCAGGCCGAGGGCGCGGGCCCGGCCTTCGATCGGGCCGACCAGGTCAGGTGTCACGGTCGCGATGCCGAAGCGCCGGCCGCCGGCACTGGCCTCGCGCATCGAGGCCTCGGCGATTCCGACCACCGGCACCCGGCAGGCGGCGCGCACGCGCTCGATGCCCGGGTCGCCGAAGGCGCTGATGATCACGCCGGCCCAATGGGTTCCGCCGTCGCGCCAGGTGCGCTCGACCTCCAGTGCGGCCTGCTCGAGCTCGCCGGGGTTGACGATCATCGGCGGGCCATCCTGCGCGGTCCGGCCTTCCACCCGGTAGCCCGCGGGCGCATCGCCCGCGGCGATCGCCACCATCATGGCCGTGGTGGCGGAGGACGAATTCGGGTTGATGAGCAGGATGTCTTGCATGGTGTCTGCGGGTTGGATGTCAGTTCGCCTGCGGCGCCGCGACGACCGGTTTGGCGGGCGCGGCGTCGTCCGGCAGCGGCAGCGCATCGGGCGACTTGCCGTAGGTCTCGGGCACGCTCTGCACGCTGATCACGAAGACCGCATACATCGCGGCCGCCAGGCCGAACACGCCGACCAGGCCGAAGGCATCGAAGAGCCGGCCGGCCACCAGCGGCATGAAGGCACCGGCGGCCGTGCCGGTCGCGAGGATGAAGGCGGTGCCGAAGGCGCGCACCCGGGTCGGATAGAGCTCGGGCGCGAAGATCCAGATGGTCGTGTTCAGCAGCAGCACGAAGAACTGGAACACCGCGCCCGCGATCAGGATCACCACGATGCTCTTGGCGACGAAGCCGATGGTCAGGGCCGCCATGCAGGCGCAGACGGCGCCGGCGGTCAGCACCCGCTTGCGCGGGAAGTGGAAGCCGAGCAGCGACGCGGCAATGGCGCCCAGCAGGCTGCCGACCTGCATCACCATCGTGAAGAGCAGGCTCTTCGACATGCTGTAGCCCAGCGCGACGAGGATGGTCGGCATCAAGGTCAGTACCGAGATCTGGGCGCCGTAGGTCATCCAGATCGTGATGCACAGCGGAATGGTGCGGCGCGCCAGCGCGCCGCGGAAGATCTCGGTGACGCGCACCTTGACCTTGGCCTTCGGCGCCGCGGCGCCGTCGTCGCTGATGTACTGCTGCTGCGGCACGTTGCGCGCCGTGAGCCGGCCCGAGGCCAGCCGCGACAGCACCGCATTGGTCTCCTTCACGCGGCCCTGGGCCAGCAGGAAGCGCGGCGTCTCGGGAATGTAGCGGCGATAGAAGGCGCCCAGCAGCGCGGGCACCATCAGGCAGGCGAACAGCCAGCGCCAGGCGTTGTCGCCCGGGAACAGCCAGAACACCAGCAGGCCGAAGCCGGGCGCGAGGAAGTTGCCCAGCCCGCCCGCGCCGACGTTGACCAGGCCGACCGCGGTGCCGCGGAACTTGGTCGAGCAGAACTCGGACAGCATCGTGACCGCGATCGCGATCTCGCCGCCGAGGCCGAAGCCGACGATCGCGCGGCCGATCGCCATCACGGTGAGGTTCGGCGCCATTGCGCAGACGCCGGCGCCGAGCGTGAACAGCAGCAGGTCGATGGTCAGCATCACGCGGCGGCCGAAGCGGTCGGCGATGTAGCCCGAGACGATCCGGCCCACCGCCGCGCAGGCGAAGGTGACGGTGTTGAGCAGCCCGATGTCGGACGCCGTGAGCCCCCACTGCTCCTTGAGCATCGGGCCCACGATGCCGACCGCGTTCTGCTCGAAGCTGTCGAAGAGGCAGCCGATGAGGATCAGGAAGATGATCGTGTGATGCGAGCGCGTGACGCCGATCGTGTCGAGCGCCCGGTCGAGCTCGGCGACTCGGGGTGAGTCGGTCCCGGAAGAGAGTACAGGTCCACCAGCCATTGGAAGGCTCCTTGTCGAAGGATTTGCGTGCTCGGCGCTGCTCGGAATCGCGTGTCGGATGCTAGATCGCGGCGCCTCGGATTGCCATATGGATTTCACCTATATGGTGCGCATGAAATTAGAATTTCATCCGCAACAAAGCACATGCAATCACCGTGCCAATCTCATCGGCCATATGAAATCCCGCTTGCAGCGTCGACCAGCGCACCAACGCAGTGCGCCTGTGGGCGGTTTCAGAGCTCGCCGGTCTCCGCGTGGCCCTGTTCGATGGCGGCCAGCCGCTTGCGGCCGGCGGGGCCCGAGGCTTCGATCACCATGGTCGCGATCAGGTCGCACACCGCCATCACCGCGGCATGGTTGTCCAGCAGCCCCGGGCCGCGGCAGTCGCACTGCAGCGACCAGGTGGCGCCAGCGAAGTCCGGCGAGGCCTGGTCGCTGATGAAGAGGACCTTGGCCCTGGCCCGGCTCGCACCTTCGAGCAGGAGCTCCATCTGGCGGGTCTGGCGGCGGGTGCCGAAGACGATCACGCAATCGCGCTCGCCGATGCCGGCCAGGTGCTCGGCCAGGGTTTCGCCGGCGCCGGGAATCGCGGTCACGCGCGGCACCACCTGGATGATCTGCCAGCGCAGGTACTGGGCGAAGGCGTGGCTGCTGCGGCTGCCGAAGATCAGCACCTGGCCGGCGGCGATGATGGCCTTGACGATCTCCGCCATCTGCCGGTCGTTCAAGCGCTCGAAGGTGCTGGCGAGATTGGCCTGCGAGCGCTGGAAATGCGTCGCCACCAGGTGGCCGCGCCGGGAGGCCTCGGTGGCCGACTGGAACAGCGGCGAGCCGCTCTCCTTCTCCTCCCGGACCTGGCGCCGGGCCTCCTCGTAGTTGTCGTAGCCGATGCGCCGGATGAAACGGCTCACGGTCGACGGCGAGACCCCTGCGAGTTCGGCCAGTTCGTTGCCCGCGTAGCTGGCGAGCTCGCCGGGAAACTCCAGCACGAAATCGGCGAGCTGCCGCTCGGTCGCGGAGAGGACGTCCAGGTGGCTGCGCACCCGGCGGACGAACGAATCGGTGCTGCTGCTGCGCATCGCATGGAAGGACGAGGGCCCGAAAAGCGCTGAACCCAGCCTTTCAAGCCTCGCCCGGGAGTGAAATCGGAATTCTAGGGGCGCCCGGCGGCACCGCTCATGGCGACGCCGGTCCGAGCAGCAGGAAGGCGAATCCGAAAGCCAGCAGGAAGGCGATCGTCATCAGCTTGAGCGCGATCGCGAAGGCATGCAGGCGCCCGATCCCCAGGCGGGTGCGAAACCATTCCGTCTCGACGCCGAGATACCAGAGGACCGCGCCGACGGTCAACCCGGTCGCCACCAGCGAGAACCCCAGCCGCGCGAAGACCGAGGCCACCGACAGCGTCACCACGAACGGCGAGGCGAAGAAGCACTGCAGGAAGAACGGACGGCGCAGCGTCTTGCGGTCGATGTCGCGCCGCAGCCGATGCAGCAGGCCGGTCGCCATCAGCAGCGGGAACAGGCTGAAGGTGATGGCACGGAAGATCAGCAGGTTGGTGTCGGAAGTCAGCACCTCCTTCGCCACGCTGGAGGTGAAGGGCGCGAGGTTGGCATGCAGGCCGACCTCGAGCGCATGGGCCAGCAGGATCGACAGCATCAGGAACAGCGGCGGACTGACCAGGTCGATGAACTGGTCCTCCTCGCGCTCGCTCATCTCGGCTTCTGCCTGCGCCGCCAGCGCCAGCGGATGGCGCAGCACCCGCCACAGCGTGCGCGGATAGAACAGCATCCAGGTCATCACCTCGTAGAGGAGTTCTTCGAGCGAGCGGATGAATTTGAGGAATTCCATGGCCGGTGGCCGGATCATCGCGGATTTCTTCGGTGGCGCGCAGGCCCGAACTGGCGCAGCATCCGGCTCGGGACGACCCATGACCACGACCTGTGCCGGCTGCGGCGCCGAAGTGCTGCCCTCGTCATCGTTCTGCCAGCGCTGCGGGCGCCGGCTGGACAACCCGCGCCCGCCCGACCCCGAGCCCAGCGCCGACCGGCGCCAGGTCACGGTGCTGTTCGCCGACCTCACCGGCTTCACGGCGCTGGCCGAGGAGCTCGATCCCGAGACGGTGCGCTCGTTCCAGAACGCCCTGTTCGAGACCATGGCCCAGGCCATCGCCCAAGGCGACGGCTTCGTCGAGAAGTTCGTCGGCGACGCGGTGATGGCGGTGTTCGGTGCGCCGCGCGCACACGAGGACGACCCCCTGCGCGCCCTGGAAGCGGCGCAGGACATGATGCAGCGCGTCGAGCGGCTGAGCCGGCAATGGGGCCCGCGCCTGGGCCGCGGGGTCACGCTGCACATCGGCGTCCACACCGGGCCGGTGGTCGCCGGCAGCCTGGGCAGCGGTGCCGGCGGCGCCTATGCGGTCACCGGCGACACGGTCAACACCGCATCGCGCCTGCTCTCGGCCGCGCAGCCGGGCACCGTGCTGGTGTCGGACGCCACCTGGTCGCTGGTGCGGCACCGCTTCGACTTCRAACCCGCCACCGAGCTGGCGCTGCGCGGCAAGGCGCAGCCGATGCGGGTCCATGTGCTGCGCGGC
The DNA here is from genome assembly GCF_056394465.1 of Variovorax sp. 10N432. Taxonomy (NCBI): domain Bacteria; kingdom Pseudomonadati; phylum Pseudomonadota; class Betaproteobacteria; order Burkholderiales; family Comamonadaceae; genus Variovorax; species Variovorax sp. 10N432. The sequence continues at coordinate 134,884 of NZ_JBFTHX010000016.1, read as the reverse complement.
GCCCGCACCGATGCGGTCTCCGCGCGCGGCCTCGCCGAACTCGGGCTGGCGGCGCCGCTGGTCGGTCGCGACGACGCCATCGAGCGCCTGCTGGCCGCCTTCGACCGCATGCAGGGCGGCGAGGCGCAGCTGGTCAGCGTCGTCGGCGAGGCCGGCGCCGGCAAGTCGCGCCTGCTGGCCGAGCTGTTCGCGCGGCTCGAGGCCCAGGGCCGCCTGGCCTCGACCGGCGTGCGCCGCACCACCTGCTCGTCGCACGGCGAGCCGACCTATGGCACCTTCGGGGCCCTGTTCCGCGAGGTCTACCAGGTCCGCGCCGACGACTCGCTGGAGGTGGCGCGGCGCAAGCTGCACGACGGCCTGCAGGCCCTGGGCGCCGATGCCGCCGAGGTCGAAGCGGTCGCCCGGGTGGTGGGCCACCTGCTCGGCATCGAGGAAGCCCGGCCGCAGGACATCGAGCCTGAGCAGCTGCAGCGCCAGATCACGCTGGCGGCCCGGGCGATGCTCGAACGCCGGCTGGCGCGCCAGCCGGTGGTCATCGTGATCGACGACATGCAGTGGGCCGACGCCGCCTCGGCCGACCTGCTGCGCGAAGTGATCGACCAGCTTGCCGACCGGCCGCTGATGCTGCTGGCCGCGCAGCGCCCCGATGCCCGCGCGCTGCGGCCGCTGCGGGCGGCGCATTCCACCATCGCGCTGGAACCGCTCGACGCCCGGCAGGCCGGCGCGCTGGTGGGCCACCTGCTGGGGGGCGCCGACGGCGACGCCCTGGCGCCGGTGCGCGAACTGGTCGCCGCGCGGGCCGGCGGCAATCCGCTGTTCGTCGAGGAGATCGTCCGCAGCCTGGCCGGATCCGGCCTGCTGGTGCGCCAGGGCGAGCGCTGGCATTGCAAGCCCACGCACGAGGCGGCGGCCGTGCCGTCGACGCTGTACGGCCTGCTGCTGTCGCGCATCGATCGGCTGGAGGCGGAAGATCGCCGCCTGCTGCAGGAGGCGGCCGTGCTCGGCGCCGAGTTCGACGCCTCGCTGCTGCAGCGCGTCGCCAGCGACCCGCCCTCGACCGGCGCCGCGCTGGGCCGCCTGGCGGCCGCCGACCTGGTGCGCCCGGTGCGCGCCGAGCCGGCGGGCGGACCCCGCTGGCGCTTCACGCACGCGCTGCTGCACGAGGTCGCCTACCAGAACCTGCTGCTGGCCCGGCGTACCGACCTGCATCAGCGGGCCGGCCAGGCCCTCGAGGACATGTCGGCCCCGGGCCGGCAGGCGGCGGTCGATGGCGAGGGCGCGAACCCGCGCCGCCTGGCCGAACTGGAGGCGCTCGGGCACCACTGGAGCCTGTCGACCGACAAGGCGCGCGGCGCCCGCTACCTGCTGGCCGCGGGCGACCGGGCCCGCGCCGTCTACGCCAACGACGACGCCATCCGCCACTACGAGCGCGCGCTGCGCACGCTGGCCGAAGCTCCGGCGGACACGCCGGCGGCCGCCGCCGAGGTCGAGCCCATGGCGCTCGACGCCCGCGAGCGGCTGGCCGACCTGTTCGGCCTGCAGGGGCGTCGCGCCGAAGCGCTGGCCCAGTACGAGCAGGTCCGGCAGGCGGCCGAACAGCGGCACGACCCGGTGCGCCTGGCGCGCGCCCTGCGCAAGACCGGCGGACTGCACTGGGAGGCCGGCGACCGCGAGCGCGCCGGCGCCTGCTTCGACGCCGGGCTGGCGGGCCTGGGCGAACAGGGCGACCCGATCGAGCGCGCCCACCTGTTCCAGGAGATGGGCCGGCTCGCCTTCCGCGCCGGCGACAGCGCCGCCGCGCTGGCACTGGCCGAACGCGCACTGGGCGAGTTGCCCGCCGACGCCCAGGGACGCGCGCGCGAGGCCACCGTGGTGCGGGCCGAGGCCTGCAACACGCTCGGCGTCGCGCTGGCGCGCCTGGGCCGCCCGTCCGAGGCGGTGGCGCAGATCGAGAGCAGCGTCGCCCAGGCCGAGGCGCACCAGCTGCTGCAGGCGGCCTGCCGGGGCTACACCAACCTGGGCGTTCTGTATGCGACGCTCGATCCGCAACGCAGCATCGAGACCTGCCTGCGCGGGCTCGAGACCGCGCGCAAGGTCGGCGACCTGGGCTTCCAGTCGCGGCTGTACGCGAACCTCGCGGTCGCCTACTGCGCCCTGACCAACCGCTGCGAGGACGAAGGCATCGAGGCCGCGCGCGCCGCCGCCAGCCTGGACCGCCGGCTCGGGCTGCTCGATCACCTGGCCGTGCCGCTGATCGTCCTGGGCCAGATCTACCAGTGCCACGGCGACCACGCGCGGGCCTTCGATTCCTACAACGAGGCGTTGCAACTGGCCGAGCAGATCGACGAACCCCAGCTGCTCTTTCCCTGCTACGATGGTTTGGCGACGTTGTATCTCGACGCCGGGCGCATCGCGCAGGCCGAGGCCTACCTGGCCAAGGCACAGACCGTCTGCGAGCGCGCCGGCCTCGAGCCCGACGCCCTGATGGTGCTTCCGTTCCTCTGCTGAACCTGCCGGAAGGAGTCTCTCCATGACCTCCTCGATGAATCCCCCCGTGGCACCCGGCGAAGCCGCCCCCGACTTCGCGCTGCCGGCGGTGGCCGGCCCCGAGACGGTGTCGCTGGCCGACTACCGAGGGCGTGCCCCGCTGTTCCTGGCGCTGATGGTCGGCCTGTGGTGCCCGTTCTGCCGCCGCCAGCTGGTCCAGATCGGCAAATTCGAGGTCAAGCTGAAGGCGCTCGGGGTCGAAAGCCTGGTGGTGGTGGCGACCGATCCCGAAAACGCCCGGCTCTACTTCAAGTTCCGGCCGACGCAGCTGCGGCTGGCTTCCGACCCCGCCCTGTCGACCCACCGCGCCTACCGCGTGCCCAAGCCCGAACCGACGCCCGAGCTGATGCAGGCCCTGCAGGAAACCCGCGTCAATCCCACCGGCGAGCTGCCCGAGCCGCTGCCGATCCCGCAGGCCGCCAAGGCCATCGAGGCGCTCGACAGCTACGTCTGCACGCCCACCGACCTCGGCGACGTCGAACGGCAGTGGCCGCAGCTGAAGGCGATGTTCATGATCGACCGCGAGGGCATCGTGCGCTGGCACGACATCGAGTGCGCCCGCGAAGGGCTGGCCGGCATCGGCAAGCTGCCGTCCGAGGCCATGATCCTGGACGCGGCCCGCGCCTGCGTGGCTTGAGCGGGCCCCCACGCTCCGCACTTCGTGTGGCCTGGGCGCCTAGCTTCCCAAAGGCGCCGGCCGGCTGGAAGCCATGAGCGATTCGAGCCGATGGCGGTCGGCGATCAGGCGCGAGGTCACCAGGTTGACGACCTGGAAGCCGAAGGCCGGATTCTGGAAATAGAGCTGCTTGAAGGTGGTCTCGTCGATGCGCAACACGGTGCAGTCGGTCGCGCAGCGCGCGGTCAGCGTGCGGCGCTTGTCGGGGGCGAAGAAGGCGATCTCGCCGAACAGGCGCCCGGCCTCCATCATCTCGCCGATCTCGACGAACTCGATCTGGCCCGACGCCAGGAAATACAGGTGCCTGGCCGCATCGCCCTTGCGGAACAGGACGCGGCCTGCCTTCATCCGGGCGCTGCGCATGTAGGGCCGCAGCCAGACCCCCGACAGGTCGTTCTCGGCCGCCGCCGCTGTCACGCGCCGCGTCAGGCGGACCATCTCGGCGGTCCGCCAGATGTTGATCGGCAGCAGCGCCCCGTGCAGCAGCATCATGATCAGCGAGGGATGGAGCGCACCGTAGAGCAGAAAGCCCAGGTTGCCCCCGACCGCCAGGCAGCGCAGCGGAATCATGGTCTTCACGAACGAGCTGACCACCACCAGCGCCCCGGCCACCGCCGCCGAACAGGCGGCCACGATGCCCGCCGGGGTGGCGAGCGACGATGTCAGGGTCGCGACCGCGGTGTCCCACAACAGTGCCATTGACATGCGTACTCCTGTTTGCCGCACACGCGGGCGGCGGCCCATCGCCGCGCGCTAGATTGTGCGTCGGCGCGCCGGATTCTCAACGCAGCAATTCACGTCCCGCCATGTAGAGCCCCAGCAGCGCCAGGCCGATGAAGAAGCAGCGCTTGAACACCGTCGTCGAAATCCGCTGGCGCAGCCGCTGGCCCAGCGCCATGCCGGCCAGCGCCGGCACCAGCATCGCCAGCGAGGCGCCGGCCCCGGGCATCGAGTAGCCGCCCTGCCCGGCCAGCGCCAGGCCGAGCGCCAAGGTCGAACTGGTGAACGAGAGCCCCATCGCCTGGATCAGCGCGTCGCGCGGCAGCCGCAGCGCCTGCAGGTAGACCACCGCCGGCAGCACGAACACGCCGGTCAGCGCCGTGATGGCGCCGGTGAGCGCGCCGACGACCGGGCCGAGCCATGCCTCGTGCCGCGCGGGCAGGGCGAGCGAGCGCCCCAGCAGGCCCCAGGCCGCATAGCCGGCCAGCGCCAGCCCCAGCGCGAGCATCGCCCCCGAGCCGGCCGGGGCACCGAAGCACCAGGCGCCCAGCAGCGTGCCGGCGACGATGCCGAGCTGCATGCCGGCCAGGCGGCGCAGCATGGCCATGACGCCGGACCAGGGCTGGAGCTGCCACAGGTTGGTCACGAGCGAGGGCGCGATCAGCAGCGCGGCGGCGGCAGCCGGCGGCATCCAGATGGCCAGCAGCGCCATCGACAAGGTCGGCAGCCCGAGGCCGATGACGCCCTTGACGAGGCCCGCCAGCACGAAGACGGCCGAGACCAGGGCCCACAGGGAAAGATCGGAGTCCAGCATCGGGCCAGTGTCGCTGTCCGGACGCGGCCTGCAAATGCGGAACTTTCAAAGCCGGCCTCAGGCCCGGCCTGAGGCTCGGCGTGCTACCTTGCCGGCATGCGATTCGACCTCACCGACCTGCGGCTGTTCGAGCACATCGTCGAGACCGGCAGCATCACCGGCGGCGCGGCCCGCACGCACATGACGCTGGCCTCCGCCAGCCAGCGCGTGCTCGGCATGGAGGCCGACCTCGGCACGCCGCTGTTGCTGCGCTCCCGCCTGGGCGCGCAGCCGACCGAGGCGGGGCGCACCCTGGCCCACCACGCCCGGCTGGTGCTGCAGCAGATGGAGCGCCTGCGCGGCGAGCTCGGCGAGTACGGCGGCGGCCTGCGCGGGCACGTGCGGCTGTCGTGCAACAGCTCGGCGATGACCGAGCACCTGCCCGAGGCGCTCGGCGCCTTCCTCGCGCAGCATCCGCAGATCTCGGTCGACCTCGAGGAACAGGGCAGCAGCGACATCGTCGATGCGCTGCGCGCCGGGCTGTGCGACATCGGCATCGTCTCCGACGTGGTCGACGTCGAAGGCCTGCAGCACTTCGTGTTCCGGCGCGACGACCTGGTGCTGGTGGTGCCGCGCGGTCATGCGCTGGCGCGGCGCCGGCGCGTCGTCCTGGCCGAGGTGGTCGACTGCCGCTTCGTCGGCCTGGCCGAAGGCAGCCCGCTGCAGCACCACGTCGCCCTGCACGCCCGCCGGCTCGGCAAGCGGCTGGCCTACCGGGTGCGGGTGCGCAGCTTCGAGGCCGTCTGCCGCATGGTCGAGCAGGGCATCGGTGTGGGCATCGTGCCGAAGGCCGCGGCCGACCGTTCGCCTTCGCTGCCGCGCATCCGGGCCATCCCGATCGCGGAGGCCTGGGCCGCCCGCCACCTGCTGGCCTGCGTGCGCGATGCCGACGCGCTGCCGCTTCCGGCGCGCCGCATGCTGCAGCACCTGCTGGCGCCGGCGCCACAATAGCCGCGCATGGCAAGCCCGCCCGTTCCCACCGACTCGATCGTCGCCCTGCTCCAGTCGCTGGTGCGCACGCCGAGCCGCGCCGGCACCGACACGCCGGCGCCGGTGCTGCGCTGCATGGAAGACTGGCTCGGCAGCCGGGGGCTGGCCTGTCGCCGGCTGCAGGGTGCCGGCGGCGAGCCGCTGGGCCTCTATGCCGAGATCGCCGGGACCCGGCCGGGCGGCCCCTGGACCGTGCTCGACGCCACGCTCGACACCGCGGGCTTCGGTGACGCCGCCAGCTGGACCTGGCCGCCGACCGATCCCCGCATCGAAGGCGGCTGGCTGCACGGCCGCGGCAGCGCCGACTCCAAGGGCGGCGCCGCCCTGTTCGCGCACCTGCTGGCGGAATTCGGCGCAGCGCGCGAAGGGTTCGCCGGCCGGCTCGGCCTGCTGCTCGATCTCGACGAGCATTCCGGGCGCTTCGGCGGCGCCCGCGCCTTCTTCGATCCTCCGCTGGGGAACGGGCCCGCGCCGAGGCCGGACGGCGTCATCATCGGCTACCCGGGGATGGACAGGATCGTCACCGGCGGCCGCGGCTTCCTGCGCGCCAGGCTGGCGGTGCACGGCATCGCCGCCCACGCCGGCGCCACCCGCCGGCGCGGCTTGAACGCCATCACGCGGGCCATGGCGCTGGCGAGCGCGCTCGAATCCGCGCCGCTGCCGCCGGCCGATCCGGCCTTCGGCCTCGCGCCCCGGCTCACGCTGACCGGCATCCAGGCCGGCGACGGCGGCTACACCCAGGTGCCCGATCGCTGCGAATTGCGGATCGACCTGCGGCTGACGCCCGGTTTCACCGACGCGCAGGCGCGCGCGCTGGTGCGGGTCACGATCGAACGGCAGGACGCGGACCATGCCGGCGCGGCCGCCACCGCCATCGAGTGGTTCGCCGGCTGGCCCGCCTACCGCGTGCCCGATGCCGACCCGATGGTCGCGGCGCTGCGCGAAGCGGGCCGCGCCGAGTTGGGCATCGACCTGCCGACCCGCGTGGCCGGACCATCGAACATCGGGAACTATCTGCATGGCCTGGGCGTGCCCGCCCTGTGCGGCTTCGGCCTGCGCGGCGAGAACATCCACGCCGCCGGCGAGCGCATCGCGCTCGACAGCATCGGGCCCGTCTACCGGATCTATCGCGCCGCGCTCAAGCGATTGCAGCGCGGCTGAAGCCCCTGGCTAGCAGCGGCCCTTCTTGGCTTGGCCGGGGGGACAGTGGTAGCCGTCGTCGTCATGGTCGTGGTCATGCCCCCGACCGTGCTTGCCGTGCTTCGGCGGCTTGCCGGGCTTCCACTGGTCATCGACCCAGCGCCAGCCGCCGCCCGCCTGGACCCAGCGGCCGGGCGCATAGACGTAGTCGGGCCGGTCGCGCTCCCAACGTCCACCCTGCCACACATAGTCGCGCTCGTTCCAGACCCAGCGGCCCGGCACCCAGACCTGGCCCGGACGCGGTCCGGGCATGACTTCGTAGCGCGGCGGCGGCGGTGCCACCTGCACCAGGCCGGGAACGTTGATGTTGATGTTGACCTGCGCGAACGCCGGCAGGGTGGCCGCGGCCGCGAGGGCTGCAAGGGCGAAGGTGGCAATGCGCAAAGGGAAGCTCCGTTCTACTCGTGGCCGCCGATTCTAGGGACACCGCTTGTATCGAAACGCAAGGCGCTTTGGTGCCGATCCGGTCAGGCCACGCCGGCGCCGAAGCTGAACACGCCGACGGCGGCCAGCCTGGCGGCTTCGGCGCGCACCAGGTCGCGCACGACGGCGAGCGCCGGACTCTGCGCCTGCTCGACCCGCGTGGCCAGCACCAGCATGCGGTGCAGCTGGGCGCCCGAGATCTCCGACAGCCTCACCGTGCCGGCGCGCGGCTCCTTGAACACCGACACCGGCATCAAGGTGGCCCACCGGCCCTGCAGCACCAGTTCGCGGATGGCATCGACCGAGTCGAACTCGGCCTCCACGTTGAGCCGGCCACCGAGCGGCGCCAGACTGGCTTCGACGATGCCGCGATGCAGGCGGGTCATCAGCAGCGGCACCCGGGCCAGCGACGACAGCGGCACCACCGGCGGCATGCCGCGCGAAGCCGGCGTGATCAGCGCGAAAGGCTCGGCCAGCAGTGGCTCGAAGGCGAGCGCGCGATGCGGCTGCGGATTGGTGACCACCGCCATGTCGACATGGCCGCGCTCCAGCCCTTCCACCAGCTGGGGCGTGAAGGCCTCGCGCACCGCCAGCCGCACGCCCGCCAGGTGGCGGTGGCAGCGCTCGAACACCCCGGGCAGGAGAACCCGCGTGAGCGTGGGCGAGACGCCCAGCACCACGGTGCTATCGGGCGCGGCGCCATCGCCGCCCAGCTGCAGGCGCACCCGCGCCGCCTCGGCCAGCATCCGGCGTGCCGATTCGTAGAGGGTGGCGCCGCCCTGCGTCAGCCGCACGCCGCGCGCCCCGCGCTGGAGCAGCTGCACGCCCAGTTCGGCTTCCAGGTCGCGCACCTGTCGAGTCAGCGCGGGCTGCGCCACCGACAGCGCCGCCGCCGCCGCGGTGAAGCTCCCGGCATCGGCGATGGCCACGAAATAGCGCAGGGTACGCAGGTTCACGAGGGGTCGGCGGCGCAGACGGCCGCAAGTTCTTGCATATCAATATGATATGGCTCGCGACCGAATCGGCATTGGACCGGCGGCGCCGCGCTTCCTAGACTGCCCTGCATTCGAGAACAGGAGACATTCGGCGCGCCGGCCACGGCGGGCCGACCCGCCGCATGCCGATCACTGGACAGAGCACCCTCCGGGCGCCGGGCGAGAGCCTGCGCCGTTTCATCGCCGCCGCGCTGCGCCGCGTCGGCCTGCCGGACGAAGACGCCGCCAGCGTCGCACGCCTCATGGCCGATGCCGACCTGCAAGGCTCCGACGGCCACGGCGTGATCCGGCTGCCGCAATACGTGCAGCGCATCGAGGCGGGCGGCATCAACATCCGGCCCGACATCCGCGTGGTCGAAGAGCGGGCCGCCATGGCGGTGGTCGACGGCGACAACGGCATGGGCCACCTGGTGGTGTCGCGCGCGGTGCAGATCGCGATCGAGAAGGCGCGCAGCGCCGGTGTCGCCTGGGTCGGCACGCGTGCCAGCAACCATGCCGGACCGGCATCGCTCTACGCGCGCATGCCGCTGGCGCACGACATGATCGGGCTCTACTTCGCGGTCGGCAATGCCAACCACATGGCGCCCTGGGGCGGCATGGAGATGCTGTTGTCGACCAATCCGATCGCCGCCGGCATCCCGGCCGGGGACGAACCCGCGGTGGTGCTCGACATGGCCACCACCGTGGCCGCCTACGGCAAGGTCAAGGCCAAGGCCAAGCGCGGCGAGGCTATGCCCGAAGGCTGGATGATCGACCGCGAGGGCCGGCCGCTGACCGACCCGAAGCGCGCCGGCGAAGGCTTCCTGCTGCCGATCGGCGGCCACAAGGGCTATGGCCTGGCGCTCATCGTGGGACTGCTGGCCGGCACGCTGCACGGCGCGGCCATGGGCCGCGAACTGGTGGACTTCAACGCCGACGACCGCACGCCGACCAACACCGGCCAGGCGATCCTGGTGATCGACCTCGCGGCCTTCGGCGGGGCGGCGCCCTTCAAGGCCGCGGTCGACGCGCTGGTGCGCGACATCCGCCAGAGCGAGCGCCTGCCCGGCGTGGAGCGCATCTGGCTGCCAGGCGAGCAGAGCCACGGCAAGCGCGAAGCCTATGGTCGCGACGGCGTCCCGCTGCCGGCCGCTCTGGCCGAAGACCTCGACCGGCTGGCCGAACGGCTGGGCATCGAGGCGCTCGAGCGGCTGCCGGAACCGCCGGGGCCGGCCTGACGGACAAGAACCACAAGGAGACCCCGCCATGACAGCCTTCCTCAAGCACCTGATCCTCGCAGCGGGCCTGGCCGCCGCGGCCGCCGCGCCGGCGCAGACCGCCTACCCCGCCAAGGGCATCCACATGATCATCCCGCTGGCCGCGGGCAGCGCCGTCGACAACGGGGCGCGGGTGCTGACGCAGCGCATGGGCAGCGAACTGGGGCAGTCGTTCTACCTGGAGAACATTCCGGGGTCGGCGGGGCTGATCGGCGCCGAGCGCGTCGCCAAGGCCGCGCCCGACGGCTACACCGTCGGCGGCTTCAACGACAGCGTGCTGACGATGGTGCCCAACATCTACAAGACCAGCTGGGACCCGCTGGCCGACTTCGCCCCGGTCTCGCTGGTCGGCACGATCGAATGGGGCCTGGTCGTGAAGGCCGATTCGCCCTACCAGACGGTCGCCGATTTCATCAACGCGGCGAAGGCGCGTCCGGCCAGGCTCAACTATGGCTCCGGCGGCAGCGGCAGCCCGCAGCATCTGGCGATGGCCCTGTTCGCCGGCCGTGCGGGCATCGACGTGACTCACGTGCCCTACAAGGGCGCGACGCCGGCCGCCATCGCAGTCGCCGGCGGCGAGGTCGACGCCGCCTTCCAGGGCCTGGGCACGGTCACCTCGCTGATCGCCGCCGGCAAGCTGCGTCTGCTGGCGGTGTCGACGCCGCAGCGCCTGGCGCAATACCCCGGCGTGCCGACCGTCAGCGAATCGGGCCTGCCCGATTTCTTCTTCAACTCTTGGTTCGCGATCGTGGCACCCAAGGGCACGCCCAAGCCGATCGTCGACCGGCTCTACGACGCGATGAAGGTATCGCTCGACGATCCCGAGACCCGCAAGCAGCTGGTGGCCCAGGGCATGACCCTGCGCGGCAGCACGCCGGCCGAATTCGCCGCCGCGCTGAAAGACCAGTACGCGCTCTACCGCAAAGTGATCCAGAGCAACAACATCAAAGCGGACTAGATCACTGTGTGTGTCGCAGCTCCGCGAGAGCGAAGTCGACCGCCGCAGCGGCATGCAAAGCCGTGCTGTCGAGCAGCGGCAGCGCGCTGTCCTCGTCCTTGACGAGCAGCGAGATCTCGGTGCATCCGAGCACGAAGGCCTCGGCGCCGCCGGCCTGCAGAGCGCCGATGACGCGGCGGTAGCGCTCGCGCGAGGCGCCGTCGACGATGCCGACGCACAGTTCGTCGTAGATGATCCGGTGCACCTCGGCACGATCTTCGGCGCCCGGGACCAGCACCTCCAGGCCATGCCGCTGCGCGAGCCGGTCCTTCATGAAGCCCTGCTCCATCGTGAACGCAGTGCCGAGCAGGCCCACGCGGCGCACGCCCGCGCGGGCCGCCGCGCGGCCGACCGGATCGGCGATATGGAGAAAGGGCAGCGGCGTCGCCGCCTCGATGCGATCGGCCAGCTTGTGCATGGTGTTGGTGCACAGCACGATGCAGTCCGCCCCGCCGGCGTGGAGCCGGCGCGCGGCGTCTTCGAGGATGGCGCCGGCATCGTCCCATCGGCGCTCGTGCTGGGCCCGCTCGATCGGCCCGAAGTCGACGCTGTGCATCAGCAGCTGCGCCGAGCGCAGCGGCCCCAGGCGCTCGCGCACCCGCTGATTGACGAGGCGGTAGTACTCGGCGCTGGACTCCCAGCTCATGCCGCCGATGAGGCCGATGGTGCGCATGGTCGCCATCATGCCCGGCTACCCGATCTTGGCCTCGAATGCCTTCTTTTCTCGCCAGATCTGCTGCACGAAGGGATCCGTCACGCCGTACAGGCCATGGCCCTTGCGCATGATCAGGTTCGCCGCGAGAAGTTCGTTGACCACGGGCTGCGTTTCCTCGACCCGCACCTCGCGTCCCACGGCTTTGGAATACGCGGCGGCGGCCTCGGCCGAGAACACGCCACGGGCATCTCCATGGGTCGAGGCGATGCGCTCGAAGATGGCCGTGGCGAGTCCGCCGAGTTGCTCCACTTTCGCCAGTTCGATGTCGGCGGCGGTGGACCGGAGGGTTGCGGCAATCACCGGCAGGTAGGCATCCGGATCGCCGCCGGGCGGCAAGTGCCGCCGCAGCTGGCCCAGGGCCTTGATCATTTCTTCCGGGCGGTTTCCCAGGGTCTTGAAGCTCTGGTTGGCGATCGCCAGGGAAGGCAGTGCGCCCGCGCCTTCTCCGGCGAGCCGCTGCAGCAAGTGCTCGACGTAGTCGGTCTCCAGCACGGGATAGGCAACCGACGTGGCACCCGCGAACGCCTGGTTGCGCCTCGCCGTCAGTTCATTCACCAGCGCGCGGTGCGAGCCCGTTCCGATGAAGAGGAAGTGGCCGGGCGTGGCTGGGCGCGGATTGATGGCGTCGCGCGCCGCCTTCAGCGCCAGCAGCATCTGGTTGCCATCCTCGGAGGTGATCGCGTGCTGCACCTCGTCCACGATCAGGACGACATCCGTCTTCGCCTGGTCGACGACCTCGGTCAGTGCCTGCGCCAGCGTCGGCCCGCCCTGGGCGCCCAGGCTGTCGAGCTTGAAGCCGAACTTGAAGGTGAATGCGCCCAGGTCGACGCCGCTGATGCGCTTGAGCTTTTGCAGCACCGAGGACGCGGGTGTCTGCAGTTCGGTCAGCGTTTTCCGGATCGCGGCCTGGACCAGAACGGCCGGGCTGGTCTGGGTATCGGCCCAGAGATCGACGTAGATCACGAGTGCGCCGGCCTCTTCCAGCGCAGGGATCAGGTCATTCAGCAGGAAGGTCGTCTTGCCCGTGCGGCGCAGGCCGGAAAGGAACAAGCCGGAACGCAGACCCTCGTCCAGGACGCCGGGCCGCAACAGCTGACCGGCCATCTGAACGCCAGCGCAGGACGCCGGAAGATCGCCATGAGAGTTATCCAGTTTTATTGAATCTGAATAATTATAGCCATTCGATAATTTCCGATAAGGGGCCGCCTGCCGAGTTGGCGCAGGGAGGCCTGCGCGGCCCTTTTCCGTCCTACTGCAGGAAGCCCGGCTTCGCGTACCCCGGGAACTTGCTGTCGACGACCGCGCGGAAGTCCTTCGAGTGATAGGCCTCGACGATGTCCTTGGCCCACGGCGTGTCCTTGTCGGCACGCTTCACGGCGACCACGTTCAGATAGTGGTCGGGCGTCTTCTCGAGCACCACGGCTTCGGTCAGCTTCAGCCCAGAGGACATCGCGAAATTGCCGTTGATGATCGCGTACTCGGTGTCGCCCAGCGAGCGCGGCAGCTGGGCCGCCTCGAGCGGAATGAACTTCAGCTTGCGCGGGTTCTCGGCGATGTCCTTCTCGGTGGCGCGCAGCGCGTCGATGCCCGGCTTCAGCGTGATCAGCTTGTTCTGCTCCAGCAGCACCAACGCGCGCGCCAGGTTGCTCGGGTCGTTGGGGATCGTGAAGCGGTCGCCGTCCTTGAGTTCGGCCAGTGTCTTGCGCTTGGTCGAGTAGACGCCCAGCGGCGCGATCGGGCCCTGCACCAGCTCGACGATGTCGAGCTTCTGGTCGGCTGCGAACTTCTGCAGATAGACGCGGTGCTGGAAGAAGTTGGCATCCAGCGAGCCCTGCGCCAGGGCGAGATTCGGCTGCACGTAGTCGTTGAACTCGACCAGCTTGACCTTGTAGCCCTTCTTTTCGAGCAGGGGCACGATGCCGGCCTTGAGCTGGTCGACGTTGGAGCCGGCGGTGCCGCCGATCACCAGGTCTTTCTTGGCGGCGGCCTGGGCGTGGGCCTCGAGCGAAAGGCCGCCGAGCGACAGGGCGAGCACCGACAGAGCGAGGACGGAACGGCGGACGAGAGATATTTTCATGGGAACGGTCACGGTTGGAAATCGGAATCGGCTGCGCCAGGGTCAGCGTTTGTCCAGGCGACGGGCGGCAGTGTTGCCGACGAACTGGATGATCTGCACCAGCGCCACGAGCAGCGCCACGGTGAGCACCATGACGTCGGTCTGGAAGCGGTAGTAGCCGTAGCGGATCGCCAGGTCGCCGATGCCGCCGCCGCCCACCACGCCGGCGATCGCCGAATAGGACAGGAAGCTCACGGCAAGCACGGTGAAGGCCAGCACCAGGCCCGAGCGGGCCTCGACGATCAGCACGCGCCAGATGATCTGCAGCTCGGAGGCGCCCATCGCATGGGCGGCCTCGATGACGCCGCGCGGCACTTCGCGCAGGCACTGGTCGACCAGCCGCGCGAGGTAGGGGATGGCCGCCACCGACAACGGCACGGCGGCCGCCAGCGGCCCGATCGAGGTGCCCGCGATCACCCGCGTGAAGGGCACCAGCGCCACCAGCAGGATGATGAACGGGAAGGAACGCACCGTGTTCACGATCCAGTTGAGGATCAGGAAGGCGGGCTTGTTCTCGAGCGACTGTCCGGGGCCGAGCAGGAAGAGCAGCACGCCGAGCGGGCCGCCGATCAGGAGCGCGGCCGTGAGGCCGATGCCCAGCATCATGAAAGTCTGGGCAATGGCGATCCCCAGCTCGGGCAGGATGGCGGCGATGTTCTCAGGCATGGGCCAGCTCCTGCGTGCCTGCTTGCTGGCGTTGGAGGGATGAAAGCGCCTGGGCGGCGAGCGCTTCGCGCGCATCGCGCTCGCGCCGGCGCACCAGGGCGTCGATCTCGCGGCCGAGCGCGGTGGCGCGTTCGGCGGCCGGCGAATCGACCTCGAACTGCTCGACCAGGCGGCCCTGCTCGAGGATCGCAACCTGGCGGCACAGCACCTCGACCACCGACAGCTCGTGGGTGACGATGACGATGGTCACGCCGAGTTTCAGGTTGATGTCGCGCAGCGTCTCGAGGAGCGCGCGCGTGGTCTCGCTGTCGAGTGCCGAGGTGGGCTCGTCGCACAACAGCACCTGCGGCCGCGGCGCCAGCGCACGCGCGATCGCCACCCGCTGCTTCTGGCCGCCCGAGAGCTGGGCCGGGTAACTGCGAATCTTCTCGCCCAAGCCGACCAGTTCGAGGCACTCGCGCACGCGGGCCTCGATCTCGGCGCGCGAATGGCGGCCGTGGATCTTCAGCGGGAAGGCGACGTTGTCGAAGACGGTCGCATTCTGGATCAGGTTGAACTGCTGGAAGATCATGCCGATGTTCTGCCGCGTGTCGCGCAGCTCGCGGCGCGACAGGGTGGTCAGGTCGCGGCCGCCGACCAGCACCTTGCCGGCATCGGGGCGTTCGAGCAGGTTGATCAGCCGCAGCAGGGTCGACTTGCCGGCGCCGCTCTTGCCGATCAGGCCGAAGACGTCGCCTTCATGGATGTCGAGCGACAGCGATCGCACGGCATCGAAGACGGCGCCGTCGGGCAAGGTGAATGATTTCTGCACCGACTCGAGTCGGATCAGGGGGGGCCGGGGCTGGGCCTCGGCCGGGGAAGAGGAAGTCATGGACGGGATCGGCCGGCACGGCCTGCGTGGCAGGCGGATGCAGCGGCGCCGCAAAGTCCGCAAGTATCGCGGCTCGCGGCACCGAGGGGAACGACGCAATAGAAGGCTGCTTATATGCCCTGGGCATAAGCGCCCTGCGGGGCTACTGCACCGCGTCGAACAATTGCCGGTCGACTTTCCAGTCCGGCCCGTAGGTGGCGTCGGCATAGGCGTACACCACGGCCGAACCCAGCAAGCCGTGCAGGACGTCGCCCTGGGCCGCGCGCCGGCTGATCACAGCGTTCAGCGCCCCCTTGCGCGCCAGGTCCTGCAGCGCCTGGTCGACCCAGCGCTTGAGCTGCGCCGGCTCGAGCGCCGCGACCTCCTTCTTCATCGACTCGATCTGCTCGCGCAGCCAGTTCGCGCCTTCGAGACTGGGCGCCGGCGCGGGGGTTTCCGGCACCGGCTGCAGCACCACCGGCGGGACGGCGGCGCGAGGGTCGGCGGCGCCTTCGGTGGCGGGCTCGTTGCGCAGCAGCGAGCGCAGGTACGAGAAGGCGTTCTCGATGGTGCGCAGCGATTTGTTGGCGGCGCGCCGCTCGAGCACCTCGATCTGGGCCCGCACGCGCTCGTCGCCGAATTCCTTCAGCAGCCCTTCCAGCTTGATCTCGCGGATGCCCAGCGTTTCGGCCCGCAGCACCAGGGTGGCGTCGACCGGCTCGCCGGTGAGCGGCCGCTGCAGCGGCGCCTGCCGCTTCTTGCGCACCGCGAACTGGACCTCGGTGATCACCCTGCCCTGCTTATGCTCGATCAGGTCGATCTCGAGATCGGTCTCGGCGTTGATCTCGATCACCGCGTCCTTGACCCGCTCGTTCTTGAACTTGCGCCATTCGCGCCGCTCGGGCCCAGGCCCGTTGCTGAGCGCGTCGACCCACCAGGTCACGGGCTTGCGGCTGGTGACCCCGCTCGGATTCTCCCGGTAGCGGGCGCAGATCTCGTAGAGCGCCACGGCGGTGTAGGAGCCCAGCTTGGCCAGCACGTCGAGGTCGATGCGGGCCCAGCGCTGCGGATCCCGAAGCGCTGCCATGATGGTCGGCGGATAGGACCAGCTGACCCAGTTCTCGCCACGCCTGAGCTCCAGCGCGACTTCGGACAGCATCGAAAAGCCGCGCCACTTGACGCCGTCGCCCGGCGCGGTCGACTCCCAGTCGACCTCCAGGCTGCGCATCTCGATCAGGTACTTCTTGGCGGCGGTGCGCTCGCTGCCGCTGGAGCCGGTGGTGCGCAGGATGGCTGCCAGCGGGGCCTCGAACATGAAGTCGGCCGCGGGCATGCCGGGCAAGGCGACCAGCCGCGTCTGCGCCACCTGCAGCAGCGCGCTGTAGATGCGGCGACCGGTCAGGGTTACGCGGGCCGAGCGCGGCATCATCACGATCATCTCGTGCGGCTTCCTGAGCTCCAGCACGTCGTCGACGGCGTGGCTCATGACTGGCTTGTCGCCCGGATTTCCCGCGATCTGTTGGCTCATAGCGGGGTCAATGTTATGTCCAACGCCGTTTGGACACAACCCCGTGCGGAATGAGGTACAGCGGCCCGAGCAAAACCTGGACATTTGTGCCGGGGGCAGGCGCAGGAGATCCGATTAAAAGCTGGACGGTTGGCGACAACGGGCCGCCCGGGTCCTCTTCGTTCCCCGATTAAAAGCCGGACATTGGCGCGTCCAGCGCTTCCGAAGGGCCCGGAATGAGCCTCAAAATGGCGCTTAAAACCTGGACGTTGGCGTCAAGCTGGTGCGGAACCGGCCGAATCGGGCTGTGGACAAGGTGCACGAAGGCACCGATGTCGACCCGGACAGTTGGCGATGGAAGGCTGGACGGATCCGATCAGGAGCCGGACGCAAGCGATTAAAGTCTGGACATTCGTACCGTCAGAACACGCGTAAGCTGTTGATTTAATTGAAGAAAATCGAAGTTTCGACGGGCTTAATCTCTTGAATTTATTGAAGTTCCTTTCTTAATCTCCCGAGAGAGCTTAGGAAAAGGCCAAAAACCGCAGAAGAGGGCCATCACTTCAGGTGATGGATCGACGTTTCTTCGTTTTTTCGCGTGTGCCCTGCATAATCGCAAGACACTCCAACTTTCAAGGCAGATCCCGTGGACATCAAGCAAACCATTCGACGTCAAAACCTGGAGGATATCGAGCAGCAAGCCCACAAGATCGCCGGCATGATGGACCGGATCCGGTCCGCCATGCTGGCTCCCACCGCCGTGAAGTCTGCGCCCACGCTGAAGGCGGTGCAGCTGGCGGACCTGTGCGGTGTCGACAAATCGAAGATCTCCTACCGCCTGACACGCGGTGACCTCCCGGCCGGCGAAATCCATGGCAACAGCCGCGAGTGGTCCATGGCGGAGGCCCAGAGCTGGGCCCGCGAACTGCGTGCTGAGCACCTGCGGCCGGAAGGCGCGGCCGGCATCACCATCACGGTGGCCAACTTCAAGGGCGGCGTGGCCAAGACGACCTCGGCGGTGACCCTGGCCCAGGGCCTGTCGATGCGTGGACACCGCGTGCTGCTGGTAGACCTCGATCCCCAGGGCTCTGCCACGACCTTGTTCGGCGTGCTGCCGGACGCGGAGGTCGAGACCGAGCACACGGCGATGTCGCTGTTCACCGGCGACCAGGAAAACCTCCAATACGCCGTGCGCCCCACCTACTGGCCCAATATCGACCTGGTGTGCGCCGCGCCCCTTCTCTACGGAGCGGAATTCCATTTGCCAGCACGCCAGGCGCGAGACCCGGGTTTCGAGTTCTGGCGCGTGCTCGACCGCGGCCTCGATCTTCCGCGTGAAGAGTACGACGTCATCGTGATCGACACCCCGCCTTCGCTGAGCTACGTCACCATCAACGCGCTGATGGCCGCCGATGGCGTGATCATGCCTTTGCCGCCTTCGGCACTGGACTTCGCGAGTTCGGCGCAGTTCTGGGATCTGTTCTCGGACCTGTGCAACCAGCTGGTGCGCAGCCGCGGCAAGGACAAGAGCTTCGAGTTCATCGATGTGCTGCTGTCGCGCGTCGAAGCCTCCGACACGGCCAGCTCGGTGGTGCGGCAGTGGGTGCTCGAGGGCTACGGCGACAAGGTGTTGCCGATCGAGATTCCAAAGACGGCGGTGGCCGCCACGGCGAGCGCCGAGTTCGGAACCGTCTACGACCTGCCGCGTGGCTCGGTGAATTCCAAGACCTTTTCACGGGCAAGGGTGGCCTACGACAGGATGTGCGAGTTGATCGAGCAGCAGATCGAAGCGGTCTGGGCCCGCCAGGTGGCGGAGCGTCAAGTACTGGAAACGGCGGTTTGACATGGGATTGAAAGACAAAGCCTCCAAGATCGACTTCGCATCGATCATGCCGAGTTCGCAGCCCAACCCGGAGCTCGCGAAACCCAAGACAGCGCCTGGCGCGATGATGGCCTTCGCCAACGACCAGCGTTCGGACCTGCTGCGCCAGAACGACGAACTGCGGGCCCGGGCGGCACAGGTCGACGAGCTGGAAGGGCGCCTGAGCGAAGTTCGCGACGAACTGCGCAGCTGGGACGGTGCCTTGCCGGCACGCCTGATCGACACCGCGGACATCGCGCGCAGCGAGTTCGCCAACCGGCATGCGTCCGCGTTCGAGGGGAAGCTGTTCGAGGATTTCAAGCGTGAGATCCAGGAGGCGGGACGCAACTCGCAGCCCATCAAGGTTCGCGCGATCGCGAACCCGGGCGACGGTCCGCACTATGAGCTGGTGTTCGGACATCGGCGCTACGAGGCCTGCCGCCAGATCGGCTTGCCGGTCTGGGCGGTGGTCGAGAACCTGGACGACCGGGCCTTGATCGAGGAAATGGATCGCGAGAATCGGGGCAGGGCGGATCCGTCACCCTGGGAGCAGGGAATGACCTATCTGCGTGCGCTCGAGAAGGGCATTTATCCGTCGAACCGTCAGATGGCGGCCGCGCTCGGGGTGGACATCAGCAACCTCGGAAAGGCGATCGCGTTGGCCAGACTGCCCGCCGCGGTGATCGCGGCCTTTCCCACGCCGCAGTCGATCCAGCTGGCATGGGCAACGGACCTGGGCAAGGCCATGACTGAGGACGAGTCGGGCGTGTTGGCACGGGCGCAGGCGTTGTCGACTGAAAAGACAGCCTTGCCGGCGAAGAGTGTTTTTGCGCGCCTTGTTTCACCGCCGTCGGTGGTGCCCGAGGCCGCCCCGTTGCCGGTTCAGGCGAGCCACGCGTTGAAGGTGGGCGGGCAAAAGGTGGGCTCGCTGAGGTTCGATGCCATCGGGCGTCCTTCGATCAGGCTGTCGATCAAGCTGTCGGATGATCAGCAGAAGGCGCTGATCAAGGCGATGCAAGGATTTGTCGATTCGATTTGAAGGCTGATTCAGGCAGGACGAAAGGGGGGTGGTTTCAAACCACCCCCCTTTTTTATGTGCGGCCGGTAGTGGACGGTGAAGGGGGTAGTTTGAAACTACCCCCTTGGCGATTCAGCCTCGTCCCCTCTCAATACGCTCGAGCGTCGCAAGAATTTCTGACAACGTCGATTTCATGAGGCCCATGTCGCGGTCACGCCGAGCTTCGGCGAGCGGATCGAATCCGGCCGCCGATGGCTGGCCGCCGCCGCCGAAGGCATCCTTGGCGCGCGCCACCACATCATCCAGCTTGGTGATGAGGTTGTTGCGCAATGCCGAAAACTGGGCCAGCTCCCGCCGCACCGCAGCCATCTCTCGCATCAGCGCCGTGAGCTGCTCCTGGACTTCTTGAAGTGCGGGCCCGGACACGGCAGCAGCAGGGAGTTCGGCGGCAGCCGTGGGCAGCGCCAGTGAAGGGCCGGCGGGGCCGAGAGCGGTTCGAAAGTGGTCGGCGGTCCGGGCGACCGCCAGTTCGAGGACGGCGTGAGAATCGGAATCCGCCAGGAACGGCCACAGTTCGTAAACGCGGCCGATGGCTGCCGCGGTGCGCAATCTCAGACCTGGCCGGCCGCCTCGCCGCGGGCGCTGCAGTACTTCATGCGTGAGGGAGGGGGCTTCGCTCGCATCGATATCTTCCTGGGTTGCCATGCAAGAACGGAACATGCCCGCGGCGCTCCATTTCTTGAGGGACGAATCCGCAGGAGCGCGAACGCCATGGATCAGCGTGAGTATCCGCCCCAGCTCGGCCAAGGTGCAGACCTTGGGCCAGCCGTGGCTGGCGGTGGAAGAGGGGATGGACCCACCTGGGGAGTTGGCATCTTGGATACCCTCTGCCTGGCCAGGGGCATGCGTCGAATCCGGGTCCGCTACAAATTCTGGCATTGCCGGGCCTTGATGGTTACTAGATAACCTAATTATGACCGAAGGGCGACATTGCTCGACAAAAAGTCTTGTGACGCCTACTGTTTCGTGAAACATTCACCTCTTCTTGTCGAGAAAACAGAGGTAACTCCTTGTCCCATAACAGAAAAATAAGATGCTTCAAAATGTCGTGAAACAATGTGGCGGAAGGCCGCGGGTGACGCGATTAAAAGCTGGACAGTATCGCGCGCGGCGTCCTGCCTAGTTCGGTGGTCCATAAATCCCTAATCAGGAATAGAGCGGAAACATAGACACTGGTGGTGGGCGTACGGCCGAAGAAAAAACGCCCCTGCCGAGCTGGCAAGGGCGAAAGAAGGTCGTGGTCGACCTTGGAGAAACCGTCTGGGTTAGGGTCGAATCGAGGCGATCAGGTTCCCTGGGGACGCCCACGCCGGCGCAGGCCCCGGACCAGGGCGCCTCGCGCCCCCGCAAGAATCATCCGGCTGCCTGCCCATTTCCGGTGGGCGCTGAGGAGACTCCGCCCAACCCACCGACATCCGCCTGACCCGAGTGATCCGCTGACCGGTCGGCTGCTTGGTGGCGTTGGTTTCCGGTGTCGGCCAAGGCCCGGCGCGAAACGACCGGCGCCACGGTACGCCCGGTCGGGACCCGCGTAGTTCGCCTTGATCGTGCGCTTGCGCTTCATGTAGTGACCCATGACCGCGGCTGCCGCTTCGGCGCCGATGGTTGCCTGCATGTTGGCCGCGGCAGTCGACCTGGTGTCGTAAAGTAAAGCGAGTACAGCCGGGGAAGGCGCTGAGGCAGGCGGTGCGCAGAGCAGTCCGGCACCCGTCGTAGTACCGCTCGAAGGTAGGCGGACCGTGCTTTCCGGGCACGCTGCTCAGATACTGCTGCAGGTTCGTCAAATGGGCGTCGACGGCACCGACCCAGCGGACGGGCACTTCGATATCCCGCCAGGCCAGGCCAGCGTTGTGCAGCTCCCAGGCCCGCAGCCGCCGAAGCGTTTCGATGGCGTCGGCATTGCTCGCATCGGTCCCAGCCTCAGCCTGATCGAAGAAGGCGAGGTTCCGGGCGAGGAGGTCGGAGTGGCGTTTGGCGGCTGCGACGACGATCGAGATGTTGTCGAAATCGGCCTCGGCCATGGTGGCCAGGTCGGCGTCCGCACGGTTGAGGAGTCGCTCGGGAATGTGCTGCCACTGGAAGGGGGCCTGCTTCTTGAGCTTCGCGTTGGGTAGCCGCAGGATCCGTCGATCGCGGTCGAACCAGTGCGCGGACTTCCATTCGCCGGGTCGGGCGCCGGTCGCGATGCCAGCATTCAGCCAGGACGTGGTCTTCGTGGCCCAGGCCTGTTGGGTCAAACGTGCGCCGAGGAGGCTGTTCAAGAGCGGGCCCAGATCCTCGTGGGGAATCGCGCGGGCCGATACGCGGGTGTTTCGGACCATTTCCTGTTCCACACCATCGCGGGGGTCGTATGCCGCGACGAGCGCAAGACCTTCTTCGCGAGCCGCTTGAGAGAACTCGATGTCGGGCTGCCGAAGTGCCCAGGCGATCGCCGCCCGGTAGGTTCGTTTGCTGTCGACCTTGATCGTCGGGTCGGCGTGGAGTTGCTCGATCAGATCCGCGACAGAAACAGTATCGGGCGCGAGGTCGAGAAGGGACGACGCGCGCGAGACCAACGAGTAGAAGATGCGGCGGTAGTTCGCCGCGGTCTTCGGGCTGAGCGGCTGCACGGCGCGGGCGAACGAGTTGCTCAGGCGCTGGGACTGGGGGGAATCAACAGCCGACGAATCCCGGTACGCCACTGGATCTGCGTTCGAGAGGGAGGCCGAGTCGGTCTGGTACGGTGGATCTCGGTGATCGCTGCTCGGGTCGAAGTCTTGGTTCAGGTCTGGATTGCTGCTCATTTTGGGTCTCGGTCCCGCGCCAGGCGGGAGGAACTGGGCTCGGTGGGGCTGGTTCTGGGTGAGGTCTGGATCTGGGGCGGTTCTGGATCTTCTGGGGCGCGAGTCCTCTTCGGGTCAGGCTCCTGGGGCTGCCTTGCTCGCTCCGGGCCGAGGCTCCAGAAGGGCCGGTTCTCCCGGTTTTCCCCCAAATGGCTGATAACTGTGAGAGTTCCTGTTAACAATTTGGACGGAGGACTGTGAGTAAAGGCTTTATTAGCAGTTACCCGCAGATCAGGGACCCCAAAAAGCTCAGTGCGTCTAACTGCTAGTAAAGCCTTTATTAGCAGTTGAGTGGCACGCTTCCCTTGCCGAACGGGAAAGGGTGCCACGAAAGAGCGCCGCGGACCCAAGTGCGGGAGACTGTGAGTAACGCCTTCACTCACAGTTCCGCGCATATAGGCTTCCCGACCGCGCCACCATGCAGCTGCTAGTAAAGCCTTTCCTAGCAGTTGCCCGCACCCCGTTGGCCCCGCGAAATCTGCCGAGCAACTGCTAATAAAGGCTTTATTAGCAGTTAGAAGCCAAGAAACGCGCCGAAAGTGGCAGGCAACTGCGGATAAAGCCTTTATTAGCAGTTGCTCGCGGCGTCTTGCGCGACTGGTCATTCGAACGACTCGCCGTCCAACATCCGAACGGCGCCGCCAAGCCGCGGAGGAGGGCGGTCGTCGTCGGCTGGCGCGACGTTCCCGGCCACTGGAGCGGTGACCGCCGCGATCTGTGGAGCTGGTGCGGGATCAGGAGCAAGCGGCGACGGCAGGGCCTCCGCGGAAGTAGCAGTCCGGCTCGTCGCGACGGACGTTTGGGCGGAGGCAACCGGAGCCGGACTGGGCATAGCAGGTCGATCGGTTCCTGATGCGGCGGGCGATTCGGGGAGCGCTGGGGCCGCAGCCGCGGGCAACCCGGTCGCGCGGGCCATCGTCCCGGCGGAGGCGCTGAGTTCGTCGGCGAGTCCGCTGGAAAAACCCGGGTCGAGACGCCGTCCTGGCGGCGCATCCGCTCCTCCATGACCATCAACCCCATTTCCATGAGTTGGCGTGCGAACATATTTCGTTTGCGCATGCCACGCGCGGCTTCCAAGCCTGCGAAGGCACGGAAAAGCATTGGGGCTCTCGTCCCGGTGGATTCGGATGCGGAAGTCCGCCTTTCAGCCAGGCCTTGGCCGAGCCCTTCGCGTCTGCCCCACGCGCATATCGATGCGGCGAGCCATAGCACCTCGTCAGACCGCTTCGGCGTCGGCGCGAGCCTCAGCCTGGGCGATGCCTTCGCCGATCAGCTGCAGGCCCTCGACGTTGCTGAAGACCGAGTGCTTGGGCGCATAGATCGGCATGTCGGGCATGCGCTCGGCGATCTCTTCGGCGTAGTGCGAGGGGTGGCCGCCGACCATCACGACCATGTCGATGATGTCCCACGCGCCCTTGATCCCGTTCATCATGATGCTCACCGGGTCGCGCACGGCGCGGCGCGCTGCGGTCAGGATCTCCGGGTCCCTCATGTCGATGGCGCGGCCGTCGAGCTTGGCAACCTCGGGAACGTTGAGGACTCTCGGACGGTCCATCGGAAGCTCGCAGCGGCCGCCCGTACCTGGGGAAAACATCCCGCTCGGATTCTTCCCTTTCGAGCATCTATTCCCTCCGAACAGGATCCTTAGGGCCCCACGGTTCTGGCTGCGCAGCGCGTTCGCCGGCAGCCGCTTGACGTGGAGACGGTGACATCCAGGGCGTGACCCGCACGGTGAGCCAAGCTCGTGGTGGAGAAAGCCGCCCTTGGACTGACCTCGGCGGAGGCGCTGACGAGCGTGGCGAACCAGCGCTCCAGCAAGACCGCCTGCATATTGGGCCAGCTCTGGCCGACTTCCTCTTGGCCTCCCAGGTCGGAGCCGCTGATCTCGCGGTGTTGCGAGGCGCGACCGGACCGTCGATCCGGCCAGGATTTGGAAAAGGATCCCTGGCGCGGGGGTTTCGGTTCTCAGCTAACTACGAACTTTTCTCGCTCAAGTCTGAACCGAAGCGGGGTTCCGGTTATCGCCGCCCCGTGGCTGCCGAGGGAATACACCCCTCGACCAGCGCGAAATGATGGCGACCATTTCGTCGATCAAGCCCCAGTTCGTTTGTCCGGTTCGGCGGTGCTCATGTCGAACGCCAGGCGTGGCTGACGTTGTAGGTCAGGCTCCGTCGCAGTCGTTGGCATTGGCCGACGTCGGCCGGCAGCAAGAAGAATGGAAATCATTCTCATGAATCGCCGGACCGATCTCGTTGCTGTCATCCAGGCCCTCTCCAGGGACGAAGGCGCTCGCCAGCCGAGCGCCGACGAATGGCTGGCAGACCTGGACAGGCGGGCGAACGCAGCGACAAGCCACCCGCAGTCGGTTGTCGAGCATATGCCAGACCTCGCGCCCGACTCCGGAAAGCAAGGGGCGCCATAGCGCGGCGCTCCGATGTGACTGCGGGCCTTCGCTTTCCCAAGGCGGCTGAAGGGATATCGGGCCGCCCC
Organism: Variovorax sp. 10N432; assembly: GCF_056394465.1. Classification (NCBI taxonomy): domain Bacteria; kingdom Pseudomonadati; phylum Pseudomonadota; class Betaproteobacteria; order Burkholderiales; family Comamonadaceae; genus Variovorax; species Variovorax sp. 10N432. The sequence goes on along the minus strand of NZ_JBFTHX010000016.1, from coordinate 110,122 downwards.
ATGATCCAGCGGCCGGGGCTCGCGTCGACGCGTCGGACCACCTCCGCCATGCATGGCGCCTCCCGGCAGCCGCTCAGCCGGCGCGGCCGCCACCGGAACACCACGGCGACGTAGAGATCCAGCAAGCTCAGCCGATCGCTCCGCAGGTAGCCAGGGCGCTCAAACGCATCGAGCGCATTGCATGGGAAGCCCACGAGGAAGTCGGCGCGCTGCAGCTTTTCGGGCGCCTGTCCTCATCGACTTCTCGGGGGTCATCACTACGGCCTGGCGCCGAGCTGCGCCCCCTTGCGAATTTCTTCGTTGTTCGTCGTGCTGCGCGAGCCCTTGAGATGCATCTCGACGTCGGTTGCGCGGTCGCCGACGGTCGCGACGGCCTCCTTGAGTTGGGCTTCGGATACGTCGAGCTTGTGCGCCCATTCGGCAATGGAAGCGTCGGAGTTCAGGTCGATGCTGCTCGGGCTGGTGGAATTTGGGGCGATAGGGGTGTCGTTCGCTGACATGGGGCCTCCAGGGGATGGAAAAACACTCACGCTAGCGCGCGGGCGGAACGCGGCCTGTAGGGTCGTGCGGACTTGAACGTCGGCGCGCGCCGCTTGGGCGTTCTCCTACTCGCGCTGACTGATCTTTCTTCTGCGAGCCTGCATTCGAGGACGCGTACGCTGGCGTTCCCGGCAATGGATCAGGGGGCAACATGAAGGACTGGCCGATTTCTGCCCGCGTCGCAATACTGGCGGCGCTCTTGGTTGCCGGATGCTCGGCGCCGCCGCAACGTTGGGGCGAATGGATCGATCCCGCCCTGGGACCGAACTCGGGCGTTCTGCGAGACGGCAAGGTTCTCGTGGCGTGCGACACCTTCGATTTGTCGAGCCGTGCGCAATGCCAGGACAACCTCCAGCGATCCTTGCTGGCCAGAGGCGTCAATGCCGTCTCCGCCCCGATGGAAACCACTGCGATGAACCCGCGCGAGTGGGAGGCACAGTTGGCCGCTACCGCCAATGCCGCCGGAGCGAGGGCCGTCTTCATCCTTGGTCTGACTCCCGCAACGACTTCGATGGGTTCGGGGGTGACCGTCGGGGTGGGCGGCTTCAGTTTCGGTGGCAGCGGCGGCGCAGGAATAGGACTGAGCGCGCCGATCGGTGGCTGGGGGACGACTGGCTTTTCGGCGACCGGACGCGTCACCGAGGTGCGGAGCGGTCGGATGATCTGGACTTCGACCTTCGCTGCTTCACCGTCGTCCGATTTCGGCGCACAGTTTCGAGACCTGACCCGCACCGTGCTGGACGCGGCGCAGGCCGCGGGCCTGCTTTGAGCCGACTGGCGGCGGCGAGCTAAGTCAGAAGACCGCTGCGACGCCGAAAGCTCAGCCAGGCCGCGTTCCTGCCATTGCGAACCCGAGATGCACCAACTGCTACGGCGGATCGTATTTCGCGGTGTCGGGCGACGGCTCCCGGTTGATGTTCACGCAATCAGCGTCGATCTCGCCCAGGCCGCCGATGCTCTACATGGACGCGGTCGACAACATTTTTCGCGTCAATCCGATCGGCCTGGATTTCTTCTACTGGCTGAGCAGCCTGAGCTATAGCGGAGATCGATTCCTGATGTCGGGCCAGGTGGTCTATGACCGCGCCTTCGGTACAGTGGGCCGCCTGCCTCAACCCTACACAGGTGTCAGGGCGGCGCAGATGTCGCCCGATGGCCGCCGCGCCTACATGCTGAACTATGCGGTTGAACCGGGCGATTCGGTGCCGCCGAGCGTCGATGTCTTCGACACAAGCGCCCCCGCAGGCACCCGGGTGAACGCGCCTTCGGTCGGCAGCTTCACTCTTCCTGACATGCCTGGTTGCCAGACGAGCTACTACCCGTACTACGAGTGCTATCGCCCGCGGATGCGGGTGACTCCGGACGGCAACAGCCTGATCATCCTGGGTAGCCAGAAGCTGATCGTCACTCCCATTCCCAAGGCGCTGAGCGGCGTGATGCCGTGAGACGCTTCGCTGGGGCATGGAGCGCAGCGCATGGGGCATGCGAGGTGCCGGCGAACGACCTCCTCGGATGTCCAGGGCGCCTTTTCGGACCGGTCGACTTCAGGCAACCGGTGGCAGGCGGTCGATCAGCTTGTCCAGCGTGAGCGGATAGTCGCGGATGCGAACGCCGGTGGCGTTGTAGACGGCGTTCGCGATCGCCGCGCCCACGCCGCACAAGCCCAACTCGCCGACGCCCTTGGCTTTCATCGGCGAAGAAATGGGATCGACCTCGTCGAGGAACACCACCTCCTGGTGCGGAATGTCGGCGTGCACCGGAACCTCATAGCCCGCCAGGTCGTGGTTGACGAAGAAGCCGCGCCGCTTGTCGACCGCAAGTTCCTCCATCAGGGCGGCACCCACGCCCATCGTCATCGCGCCGATGACCTGGCTGCGCGCGGAGAGCGGATTGATGATCCGGCCGGCGGCACAGACGGCGAGCATGCGCCGCACGCGGGTCTCGCCGGTATGGGCATCGACCGCCACTTCCACGAAATGCCCCGCGAAGGTCGACTGCTGGTACTTCTTGTCGAGTTCGCCATACTCGATCGAATCCTCGCCGGCCAGCCCCTGGGGGCCCGCCAGTTCCGCCAGCGGCACGACGCGTTCGCCGGCGCGCACGGTACCGTCGGCGAATACCGCCTCGCCAAGCGGCACGCCGGCCGCGGCGACCACCGCTTCGCGCAGCTTCATGCAGGCCGCGAAGACGCCGGAGGTCGAGTTGTTGCCGCCCCATTGGCCGCCGGAGCCCGAAGACACCGGGAAGTCCGAATCGCCGAGCCGGACGACGACCTGAGACAGGGGCACGCCCATCATCTCGGCCGCCGTCTGCGCGATGATGGTGTAGGAGCCCGTGCCGATGTCGGTCATGTCGGTCTCCACGGTCACGATGCCACGGTTGTCCAGGCGCACGCGGGCGCCCGACTTGGTCAGCAGGTTGTTGCGAAAGCCCGCGGCGACGCCCATGCCGATCAGCCAGCTTCCCTCGCGCACCTGACCCGGGCGGGCGTTGCGCCGCTGCCATCCGAATCGTTCGGCACCCATGCGCAGGCACTTCACGAGCTGGCGCTGCGAGAAGGGGCGCTCGGGCTTTTCCGGGTCGACCTGCGTGTCGTTCAGCACGCGGAACTCCACCGGGTCCATGCCGAGCTTCTCCGCCATTTCGTCCATCGCGATCTCGAGGGCCATCATGCCGGGCGCCTCGCCCGGCGCGCGCAGGGCATTGCCTTCGGGCAAGTCCAGCACGGCGAGACGGGTCGCGGTCAGCCGGTTCGCACCCGCGTACAACAGCCGCGTCTGGTTGACCGCGGTCTCCGGCTGGCCACCGGGCAGATCGCCCGACCAGCCCTCGTGCGCAATGCTCGTGATCCGGCCGTCCTGATTGGCGCCGATGCGGATGCGCTGGATGGTCGCCGGTCGGTGCGTGGTGTTGTTGATCATCAGCGGGCGCTGTAACGCCACCTTCACGGGGCGGCCGGCCGCGCGGGCGCCGAGCGCCGCGAAGACCGCGTCAGCGCGCACGAACAGCTTGCCGCCAAATCCGCCACCGACAAATGACGACACCAGGCGAACGTTCTCCTTGGGAATTCCCAAGGTCTTGGCCACGTCGCCGACGCCCCAGCCGATCATCTGGTTCGACGTCCACACCGTGAGTTTGTCGCCGTCCCAGGCGGCGATGGAGGCATGCGGCTCCATCATGGCGTGGGTCTGATCGGGCGTCGTGTAGATGGCGTCCAACTGCACTGGCGCCGCGGCGAACGCGCCGGCGAAGTCGCCTACGCGGGTATCCGGTGGGCCGGAGAATTCGGTGGCCTGGGGTGCCTTGGCGCCCGCCTTTTCGGCCGCCAGGTCGTACTTGCCCGGCGCGACCTCGTAGCTGATGCGCACCAGCTGCGCTGCCGCGCGGGCCTGCTCGAACGTGCTGGCCACCACCACGGCGACCGCTTGATGGTAGTGGTCGATGCCGGGCCCGCCCAGCAGCTTGGCGGTGTTGAATTCGCCCTTGCCGAGCTTGCCCGCGTTGCGCGAAGTGACGATCGCCAGCACGCCCGGCGCGGCGCGCGCCGCGCCCAGGTCCATGGAGGCGATGCGCCCCTTGGCAATGCCCGCGCCGATGACACAGCCGTATGCGGCACCGGCGGCCACGTCGTGGCGCTCGTAGGCATAGGGCGCCGTGCCGGTGGTCTTGAGCGGCCCATCCACCCGCGGCGTGGGCTTGCCCACGACCTTGAGCTGGTCGATCGGATTGGCGGTGGCGGGGGTGTCGAATTTCATGCTCAGCTCCTCGCCTGCAGCAGCGCCGCGGCGATGGTGCGTTCCGCCAGCGCCACCTTGAAGGCGTTGTCATGCGTGGGCTTGGCCTGCGCCATCAAGCGGGTGGCGGCAGCCTTGGCCCCCTCCCGCAGCGCCGCGTCGGCAGCCGGATCCCGCCAGGGCTTGGGGGCGACGCCGCCGAGCGCCAGGCGCCCGGTGCCGTCGCGCTGCACGATGGCCGCGACCGAGACCAGCGCGAACGCATAGGACGAGCGATCGCGCACCTTGCGGTAGACCTGCGTGCCGCCGGGCGGGCGCGGCAGCGTCACCGCCGTGATCAGTTCGTCGCGCCCCAGCGCGGTGTCGATGTGCGGCGTGTCGCCGGGCAGGCGATGAAAGTCCGCGATCGGGATGACCCGGGTGCGACCGTCGGAGCGCACCGTCTCGACGTTCGCATCCAGCACGCGCATGGCCACCGCCATGTCGCTCGGATGGGTGGCGATGCAGGCCTGGCTGCCGCCGACCACGGCCAACTGGCGGCTGTAGCCGCCGATGGCGCTGCAGCCGCTGCCCGGCTTGCGCTTGTTGCATGGCTGGTCGGTGTCGTAGAAATACGGACAGCGCGTGCGCTGCAGCAGATTGCCGGCGGTGGTGGCCCGGTTGCGCAGCTGGCCCGAAGCGCCCGCCATCAGTGCGCGCGACAGCACTGCATAGTCGCGCCGCACGCGCTCGTCCGACGCCAGCGCGGTGTTGCGCACCAGCGCACCGATCCTCAGGCCGCCGTCGGATGTGGCCTCGATCCTGTCGAGTGCCAGGCCGTTCACGTCGACCAGGTGGGCCGGCGCCTCGATCTGCAGCTTCATCAGGTCCAGCAGGTTGGTGCCGCCGGCGATGAACTTCGCGGCCGGATCGCGCGTCACGGCAGCGGCCGCCTCGGCGGGTGAACGGGCGCGTTCGTAGGTGAATGGCTTCATGTTCGCACCCCTTCGGTCTCGGAGATCGCGTCGAGGATGTTCGAGTACGCGCCGCAACGGCAGAGGTTGCCGCTCATGCGCTCTCGCAGCTCTTCGGCCGACAGCATCGGCTTGGCGTTCAGATCCGCGGTGACGTGGCTCGGGACGCCGCGGCGGATCTCGTCCAGCGCACCGACCGCGGAGCAGATCTGACCCGGCGTGCAATAGCCGCACTGGTAGCCGTCGTGCTTGACGAACGCGGCCTGGAGCGGATGCATGCGCGATGGGGTTCCCAGGCCTTCGATGGTCGTGACCTTCGCGCCGTCGTTCATCACGACCAACGTCAGGCATGCGTTGATCCGCTCGCCGTTCACGAGCACGGTGCAGGCGCCGCATTGGCCGTGGTCACAGCCCTTTTTCGTCCCCGTGAGGTGAAGGTGCTCACGCAGGGCATCGAGAAGGGTGGTTCGGTTGTCGAGTTCGAGGGCATGGGCCGTGCCGTTCACCTCGAGCGAGACGCGCGAGGAGGGCACCGTGCCGGGTGGTCCCGACACAGGCGAAGCGGCTGCCTCGGTGGGGGCGGATGCCCACGCCGCCGATGCCGCACTGGCGATCAGGAGGTCGCGGCGGGAAAGGGACAGATCGGGTTTGTCCATTGGAGATCCTTGCAACGGAGAGCGCGAGCGATCGACTATGCGGGCGATCGTGCGATGCCATGTAGGTATCCGCCGCATGCCTCCGCCAGCGACGTCCCGCCTGGCAGTCGCCCTTCACCGGGGCGGGTCGGTCGACGTGAATATCACGGAGCCGCCACCATTGAGGTAGCATTCGGCCGAACTTCCGGCTGGCGCGGCGCCAGGGCGAGCGCTAGACTGGCGACGCCCTGCAACCCCCCATCCACGCTCATGCCCTTGCCAGTCGAGTCGGTCCCGTGTGACTTCGCGTTCGGACCGTTTCGCCTCCTGAAGGACCAGCGTCGGCTGCTGGACGGTGCGACGCCGGTTCGATTGGGCAGCAGGGCCTTCGACCTGCTCACGGCGCTCATCGAGCGCGCCGGAGAAATCGTCAGCCGCCGCGACCTCGAAGCGCGGGCCTGGCCCGGCACCGTCGTCGAGGAAACCAGCTTGCGCGTGCACATGTCGTCGCTGCGCCGCGCGATCGGCGACGGCCAGGGCGGTGCCCGCTACATCGAGAACGTTCCGGGCCGCGGCTACTGCTTCGTCGGCACAGTGGCGCGCGGTGACTCCGCGGTCGCGGTCTCGCCCGTCGTCAGGCCCACACGCGCGACCTTGCCATGCCCGTCGCGGATGATCGGCCGCGCAGAGGCGCTTGCCACGCTCGAAGACCAGCTTCAGGTGCACCGCCTGCTGACCATCGCCGGCCCCGGCGGCATCGGCAAGACGACGCTGGCACTGGCACTGGCCAACGAATGCGCCAGCCGCTATCGACAGGGGGTCGTTTTCGTCGACCTGACGCCCATCGCCGAGGGCAGCCTCGTGGCCGCGACGCTGGCGAGCGCGCTGGATGTCCCGTTCGCTGCGCAGGAACCGCTCGCGTCGTTGATGCAATCGCTCGCCGCGACGGATGTCCTCGTCGTGCTCGACAACTGCGAACACGTGATCGATGCGGTGGCCGGGTTGGTGGGTGCTCTTCTCGCGGAAACGACCGCCAGCATCCTGGCCACCAGCCGCGAGCCACTGGACGTCGACGGCGAACGGACCTACCGGATCGCGCCGCTCGCACTGCCGTCCATGGACGGCCCCCTGGACATCGATCGCGCGATGCAATCCGCCGCTGTCGAGCTGTTCGTCGAACGGGCGGCGATGGGTGGCCTCCCGTTCGCGCTCACCGACGACAACGTGCGCGACGTCTGCGCGCTCACCTGCCAGCTGGATGGGCTGCCACTGGCCGTCGAGCTGGTCGCCGCCCGGGTCGCGAGTCTGGGCGTGGTCGAGCTCAAATCGCGCGTCGGCGACCATCTGTCGCTCCTCTTTCGCGGCCGGCGTTCGACCGCGCCGCGGCATCAGACGCTTGCGGCCATGCTGGATTGGAGCTATCAGCTGCTGTCCACGCCCGAGCAGATCGTGTTGCGACGCCTGTCGGTCTTCCGAAGTGCGTTCGGCCTGGACGCCGCATGCAGCGTGGCGAGCGGCGACCGGATCACGCGGGAGGACCTGCTGGAGTCGCTCGTGAGCCTGACCAGCAAATCGCTGGTCAGCGTCGACTTGGCCCGAGGCCTTGCCAGCTACCGGCTGCTCGACACGACCCGCGCCTTCGCGACGCGCAAGCTGCGCGAAGCAGAACCGGTGAATCCGGTCTTCAGGCGCCACGCGCTGGAGGTGCACGACAAGCTGGTGGCCGCGGACACCGGGCGCGACGGCATGCTGCTGGCGGCCTCGCTGACCGAACATGGCGGGCACATCGAGGACGTCCGGGCCGCGCTGGACTGGTGTTTCTCCGAGGGCGGCGAGCTTCAGATCGGCATCGAGATCATGGCCTTCGCGATGCCGATCCATGAACTCGGCGTGCTCGCCGAACAGGTCGACCGCATCGAGCGGGCGCTCAACCACCTTCGGCTGCTGGAGCCGCCGAGACCCGATCTGGAATTGCGATTGAACCTGGTGCTGGCGTGGCCCAGCGTCGAGCCGGGCTGGCGCGGGCAACGCACGCTCGCGATCCTGTCGCGCGCGGCCCAGCTCGCCGAGCGCATGGCCGACTCGGCCTCGCGGATCCTCGCCCTCTACAGCACTTGGCTGGGCAGTTTCGTGACCGGCGACTACGTGGGCGCGACGGCCGCCGCCGAGTCCGCACTGGAAGTGGCACGTCACGCCGAGGACGAGGCGGGCATGGTGCTGGCGGAGCGGCTGCTGGCGCAATGCCGACATTTCATGGGCGACCATGCCGCATCGCGCCGCTACGCCGAGCTCACGCTGGCCCGCGACGCGTACCGCTCGCCACCCGGGTATCCGAGCATCGTCCCACGCCGCATTTCGATGCGGATCCTGCTGGCCCGCATGCAGTGGATCGAAGGCCGGCCGGACAGTGCGTCGCGCACCATCGAAGAGTGCCTGGCGATGACCGGCGACGCCCATCACCACGCCCTGCTGCAAACGCTCGCCATGGGGGCGATCCCGCTGGCTTTCTGGCGTGGCGAGCAGGCGCTTGCGGAGTCCCTCGTGAAGCGGTTGGTCACGACGTCGCGCAAGAGCCATTCGCCGTACTGGGAATCGTGGGGACATTCGTTCGAGGCGGTCCTGGAGGTCGCACGCGACGGCTCGGGCGACTCCCTGCGGATGCCCTTCGCCCAGACCATCAACGCGAAGGAGTTGGACTGCATCGCCAGCGTGGCCGATCGATGGCACCACGCGGTCAGCCTGGATCGCGTGGCCGCCGGTGCGTGCGGCTGGTGCGCCCCGGAGATCCTGCGCAAGCACGGCGAGTACCTGTTGCTGCGCGCCGACGCCGCCGCCGGCGAAGCCGCAGAGCGCGAATTCAGGCGCGCGATGGACCTCGCGAGGCGCCAGGGCGCCCTGGCTTGGGAGCTGCGCGGCGCCATGAGCCTGGCCCGCTCGTGGATCGGACAAGGGCGCTTCGCCGAGGCGCGTGAATTGGTCGCCCCCCTGTACGGCCGCTTCGACGAAGGCCTGGAGACGGCCGACCTGCGCGCCGCGCGCGCCATCGTCTCCGCCTAGGCCGTACGGCGCGAGCGCCGGGCGCTTCGCGTCGGATCACGGAAATTCACGCAACTTCACTGGTCATCCTCGGCCCGATCACCGATTCTGCTCACCGGACGCTGCATGCCGCCGCGTCGGGTCGATCTGGTCGAGGAGCGTCGAGCATGAACAAGAGCATGACCGTGGAGGTGTGCCAGGTCGATCCGATCGTGGCGGCGGCCTTCCGTGCGATTGCGGACGGCTGAAGCCGGCCGGCGCTTCTGCTTCTTCTTCTTCTTGACATCCCCCTCAACTTCTCGGAGAGATCACATGCCATTCCAGCCTGCACTTCAGGCGTCGCCGCTTCACTGGCTGCGCTATTGCTTCTGCGCCCTTGTCGTTGCGCTGGCGGCACACGCCGCACCGGCAGCGGCAGCCGTTCAGGCCTACCCGCCGACGTTCAGGGCCCAGCAGATGGCGGTCAGCGGCGGCACGCAGTTCGTGCGCATCGGGGGCGCCGGCCCGGCGGTGGTCTTGCTGCACGGCTTCGGCGACACGGGCGACATGTGGCAGCCACTCGCGGTGCTCCTCGCGAAGACACACACCGTCGTGGTTCCGGACCTTCGCGGCATGGGACTGTCGTCGCATCCGGAGGACGGTTACACGAAAGTGGCCCAGGCACACGACCTGATCGCGATCCTGGATCAACTCCAGATCGGCGAGTTCACGCTCGTGACGCACGACATCGGCAACATGGTGGGCTATGCGACGGCGGCCCAGAATCCGACGCGGGTTAACGCCTGGGCCATCATGGATGCGCCCCTGCCCGGTCTGGGAAGCTGGGACAAGCAGTTGACGAATCCCAAGGTCTGGCACTTCAACTTCCGCGGGCCCGATGTCGAGCGCCTCGTCGCGGGCCGCGAGCGCATCCTGCTGGATCGTTTCTACAACGAGTTGTCGGCGAATCCGGCCCGCATCGACGAGCCGACACGGCGCCACTATGCCCGCCTCTATGCCAGACCGGGTGCGATCCACAACGCGTTCGGCGGCCAGTTCGCCGCGTTCGCGACCGATGCGGTCGACAACCAGGCGCTGTTCGCGAAGACCGGCAAGCTGCCGATGCCCATTCTCGCGATCGGTGGCGATCACTCGTACGGCGCCTCGCTGGCCGCAGAGCTCGATACGGTGGCCAGCAACGTGCGCGGCGCCGTCATCACGAACTCGGGACACTGGATCATGGAAGAGCAGCCTGACCAGGCGCTGGCACTGCTCGTCCCGTTCGTCGTCTCTGCGCCGACGCAGGCGTCGCAGAAGCGACTCACGTCGAGCGAGATCGATGCGTTGCCGGCGCGGGTCGCGGGAGCGGGGACCTCGGGCCTGCCCGGCGTCTCGACGCGGGTGCTCCATGGTGATCCGGCGGCCCACGGGCTCTACAGCATTGAATTGTCGGTCCCGCCGAACACGGTGATCGAGGCCCACCGTCACCGGGACGACCGGACCGCCACGGTCGTGGCTGGTCTCTGGTATTTCGGCTACGGCACCGCGAACGACCCGGCCATCATCAAGTCGTTGCCGTCGGGGAGCTTCTATACCGAGCCCGGGGGCGTCGCGCATTTCGCCCGAACCGGTGCGGAGGGTGCGACTGTGGTCATCACGGGCTACGGGCCCTCGGACACCGACTACGTCAAATAGGGGCGCCTGCCAGCGCCTTGCGCCCCCCCGACAGCGGTTTCCCCCTCGAACGAACAAGGAGCATCGACATGAACCTGCAACTCGATGGCAAGTTGGCGCTGGTGAGCGGCAGCACGGCCGGCATCGGCTACGCGATCGCGCGCACGCTGGCCGAGGAGGGCGCGAGCGTCGTCGTCAACGGCAGGACCCAGGCCGGGGTCGACGAGGCGGTCGACCGCATCCGCGCGGAGACGCACGGCACGGTCCACGGGCTGGTCGCCGACCTCGGCCGTGCCGAGGCGGCCCAGGAGGCCGTGCGGCGCCACGCCGGCATCGCAATCCTGGTCAACAACCTCGGCATCTTCGAGCCCGAGGCCTTCGAGGACATTCCCGACGAAGACTGGCAGCGATTCTTCGACGTCAACGTCCTGAGCGGCGTCCGGCTCGCGCGCCTGGTTCTGCCCGAGATGAGGCGCGCCAACTGGGGGCGGATCATCTTCATCTCCAGCGAAAGCGCGGTGCAGATACCGACCGAAATGATCCACTACGGCATGACGAAGACCGCGCAACTCGCTGTGTCGCGCGGACTGGCGGAATCGGTCGCCGGCACGGGCATCACGGTCAACAGCGTACTGCCCGGCCCGACCAGATCACGCGGGGTCGGCGACTTCGTCGAAGGGATGGCACGCTCCAGCGACAAGAGTTTCGAGCAGGTCGAGGCGGAGTTCTTCGATCGCGTTCGGCCGACCTCGCTGATCAAGCGCTTCGCGGCACCGCAGGAAGTCGCCTCGCTCGTGGCCTACGTCGCCAGTTCGCTGGCGTCGGCGACCACGGGGGCGGCCCTGCGTGTCGACGGGGGCGTGATCAAGAGCGCGTTCTGACGAGAGCCCGATCCATTCCAGCTGGCTCGCCGCCTCGCGATGGCTGGCCAAATTCGCATGCTCGACGTCGAGACGTCGGGACTTGTGATGCCCGTACCGGTCTACTCGCCGGCGGGGAGGGTGGCGTCGACGGGGATCGACACGTTGTGCACAGCACTTGGGGCGATCGCTGCCGCGAAGGCATCAGGGAAAGCCGACGAGCTGCGCGAATTCGAGTGCGCTCGCTCGCGGCATGCGGACCTGGTTCACAGGTGCCGTGCTCTGCGCGAAGCCCATGGACATCCCGCAGGCCGTCACGTGCTGCGGCGCCATGCGCAGGTGCGACGCGATCACGGGATGAAAGCGCGCGAACGAGACCTGCGGGCAGGTGGCCAGCCCACGCGCACCCGCGGCGATCATCACGCCTTGCACGAACAGCCCCAAGTCCAGCCAGCTGTGTGCCGTCAGCCGCGAGTCGATGCTGAAGATGAGGCCGACGGGTGCGCCAAAGAAGTGGAAGTTCCGCTCGGTCTGCGCTGACCGGGCCGCGGCATCCTGCCGGTCGATGCCCAGGCACCCGTAGTAGCGGGCCGCGAAGTCCGCCTGACGTGCACCGAACTCTACCGGGAGCGGATCCGGGAAATGGGAGGAGGGCGGCAGAAGGTCCTCGCGGAAGCTCTTGACCAGCGCATCCCCCAGTTCGCGCATGGGCGCGCCAGCCAGCACATGCACGCGCCACGGCTGAGTGTTCGAGTTGCTGGGTGCGGTGGCAGCGCAGTCGAGGATGTCGAGCACCGCTTGCGCGGACACGGGGTCCGGTTTGTAGGCGCGCGTCGACCGACGCGATCGCAGGATCTGGTCCACGCAGTGGGTGAACATGTCTCACTCCTCGGAGCGGAACCCGGAGGCGCGAACGATGGGCGCCCAGAATTCGCGTTCGCGCTGAAGCTGCTTCGCGTACTCCTGCGGCGCGAGCGTCAGCGGCTCGAGGCCGACCTGCTCGAAGGCCGTGCGCAGCGCAGGGTCCTTGGTTGCAGCCACTATCGCCGTGTGCAGCGCCTCGATGGTGCCTTCAGGCGTGCCGGGGGGCGCGAAGATCCCGTAGGTCTCGACGCCGCGAACCTTCGGGAACCCCTGCTCTGCGAAGGTCGCCACCTTGGGCAGGAAGGGCGTGCGCTTGTCGCCGGTGACGCCCAGGATACGGATACGTCCTTGCTGCAGGTAGGGCAGGAAATCCGCAACGAAGCCGAAGTAGGCCGGGATCTGTCCTCCGATCAGGTCCTGCATGGCAGGGGCCGACCCGCGGTATCCGACGTGCTGCAGCTTCAGCCCTGCCGCATCGGAAAACTGATACCCCAGGAAATGCGCAAAGGAGCCGGCAGCCGGGGAGGCATAGCTGGCGGCGTCCGGCGCGCGGCGGACCCAGTCGACATACGTCTTCACGTCGACAACGCCGGCAGGCGCGGTGCTGCTGACTGCGAACGCACAGGTGGCGGCGACCAGCGGTGACACGGGCTGCAGGTCCGCCGCCGGGTCGTACATGAGTCGCGAATACACGTGCGGGTAGATGGTCAGCGCGGAGGTGTGCGTGCAAAGAAGCGTGCCACCGTCGGGCCGTTCGCGCTTGAGCTGGCTGCTGGCGATGCGCCCGGCCGCACCCACCCGGTTGTCGACGATGTACTGGCGCCCCTGCTTGCGCCAGGCTTCCGCCAGTTGGCGTGCTGTCGTGTCGAGGGTGCCTCCGGCCGGATAGCCCACGAGAAGCTTGCCGACGCCGGCCATGGCCTGCGAGAACGAGGGCGGGAGCCAGCTCGCTGCCGGCACTGTCAAGGCGATACGCGCAAATGCGCGACGGTTCATTGCGTTCATTCTGCACCCCACACGGTTGGACGATTCGAAGTGGCGGAATGATGGTGGCCAGACGGGCCGAAGGGAACTGAAGTCTTTGCAAGGGCAAGATGCACGCCGTGCACTTGGGCGGCGCCAGCTAGCCCAGGGCCTCCTCGGTCAGCCGCGCTGCGTTGGCCACCATCTCGCGCAGCCAGCTGTGTCCCACGTCATGCTCGTCCCGGCGATGCCAGACTGCGCGGATGGTCGAGGTCCCCGCCGGGTAGGGAGGAGGGCGGCGCAGCAAGTCGCCGTGCTTTGCCAGCGCAACAGCAAGCGACGCGGGCACGATGGACAGCATGTCGGTCTCGCGAAGGAGTTCCGGTATCGCCAGCGAGTGCGGGACGGTCACGCGCGTGCGGGGAACCTCGCTCAATTCGCGCAGAGCCTCTTCGAGCGCCTGCCGATCGAACATCTCGGACTGGCGTGCGAGGCCGCGCTCCAGGATGAAGCCTCCCACCGCCCCTTCCTCCTGGCCCCCCACCGAGAGGGTGACCAGCGGGAACTTCGCCATGTCGCGCATGGTGAGCTTGCGGCGCGAGGCAGGGTGCCCCTTGCGCATCAGGATGGTTTCGCCCTGGGACATCAGCGTGCGCGCGTTCAGGCGGCTGGGCACCTGGGCGAAGATGCCGATGGCGAGGTCGATGCGTCCCAGATCGATCTGCTCTGCCAGGTCGAGCCGGGTAGAGGGCCGGATCACGAGGTCCACGCCGGGCGCCACCTGCTCGAGCGCGCGGGACAGCGGGGCGATGATCACGGCGGTGAGATGGTCGTTCGCCGCGATCACGAAGCGCCGCTTCGACTCCTGCGCAGAGAAAGGCTCCACGCCCAGCGTGGCCTGGATCTGGCGCAGCGCATCGCGCAGGGCTGGCGCCATGGCGGCAGCTCGCCCGGTGGGAACCATGCCCTTGCCCGTGCGCATGAAGAGCTCGTCGCCCACCAGTTCGCGCAGCCTCCCCAGTGCGTGGCTCACCGCGGACTGGGTCAGGTTCAGCCGCTTGCCCGCGACGACCAGGTTGCGCTCTTCGTAGATCGCATCGAAGACCTTGAGAAGGTTGAGGTCCATGCGGCCAATGCTCATCTGGCGCTCTCCCGGCAAATTGAACGGCATGCATTATGAGCTTGCAGAAGCATCAGTTCCCTTCAGTGTGATCGCGGCCGATGATTGCCTTCAGATCATCGCGAGAGCGCACACACCATGACCACCGAGACCTTTATCCGAGACCGCGAAGCGCCGATCGAGCGCTCGGCTTCCTTCCTCGAGGAAGCGAAGGACATGACCGCAGGCACAGCCGTCGCGATGGGCAATTCAGTCAGTCAACGGGCGCAAAGGGCCATCGCGCAATGCGTGTCGAGCGTCGTGCGCTCCCGTCGCGCCACCCGCGCCTTCAAGCCGCTGCCGCTCGATCGCCAACTGGTCGAAGGCATCCTGGAGGATGCCGCGACGGCGCCCAGCGGGGCCAACATCCAGCCCTGGCGCGTCTACGTGGTCAGTGGCAGCGCCAAGGACGAACTGGCCGATGCGATGCTGGCGGCCTCTCGCGCGGGCTCCGTGCCGGCGCCCGCGCACTTCCCCGATCCGTTGCCCGAGGTGTTCCGCGCCCGCCTGCAGGATTTCGGCGCGCGCTACTACGGGTCCCTCGGCATCGATCGGAACGACGCACCCGCACGCACACGCCAGTCCGAACGCAACCTCTCGTTCTTCGGGGCGCCCGTCGGCCTTCTCTTCAGCATCGACCGTCGCCTGAAACCTCACAGCTGGATCGACCTGGGTCTGTTCGCTCAGAACGTGATGATCGCCGCGAAGGCGCGAGGCATCGACACCTGCCCGCAAGTGTCCTTCGCGCCCTTCCACGAGGTCATCGCGTCCCACCTGGAGATGGCCCCGGAGGAAGTGACGGCTTTCGGCATGTCCATGGGGTACGGCGACCCTGACGCGAAGGTCAACCGGGCGCCGATGCCACGCGAGTCTGTCCGTTGTTTCGCACGGCTGGTTGGCTTCCCGGAGTGAACTTCCGCGCGAGGCGCGGTCAATCGAGATGTCGAGGGCACCTTGCTGGAACCCTTCGAACGGTCGAATCATTCCGGCGTAACCAGCTTGAGCCCGATGACGCCTGCCAGGATCAGTCCAACACACAGGACCCGCATCGGCGCCGCAGAGTCGCCCAGCACCAGGATTCCCACGATCGCGGTGCCAGCCGCGCCGATGCCGGTCCATACCGCATAGCCGGTCCCCATGGGTAGCGTGCGCATCGACAGTGACAGAAGAAAGACACTCGTCAGGCCCGTGCCAACCGTGAAGAGCGCAGGCATCACCTTGGTGAAGCCGTGGGATGCCTTCATGCTGAATGCGAAGGCGATCTCGAGGATTCCCGCAATGCAAAGCAGTGTCCATGCCATGGTTGCCAAGCCCACTCGTCAGGCAGCGGCAGCGGCGGCCGGGGTCGAGCGGAACGCGATCCCGAATCGATTGAAGGCGTTCATCAAGCCTATGGCGTAGGTGAGCACGGCGAGTTCGTTGTCGCTGAATTCGTCCGCTGCAGCCTGGTACTCGGAATCGGGAGCGCCGGTCTCGGCGACGCGTGTGACGGTTTCAGCCCATGCAAATGCGGCGCGTTCGCGGCTGCTGAACACCTCGATCGCATCGCGCCAGACGGGAACCAGCACCAGTTTCTCGACCGCCAGGCCCGTCTTGAGCAAGTCTCGGGAATGCATGTCGATGCAGTAGGCACAGCCGTTGATCTGCGAGACGCGCAGGTACACGAGGTCGATCAGCGCTTTAGGGAGGCACCGTCCCTGCGGCGTTGAAACTCTGGATCGACCACGTCGCTCGCGTGCGACGTACCTTCGATGTCGGTCCGAACGGGAAGGTCGGGTTGTTGTGCGACCGCCCTGTCTTCGTTGCCGTGGCCTCGGGCGGCAGATTCTCCGGCGATGGTTCACGGCAGCCGGACTTCCTGACGCCTCACCTGAAAGCCATCCTGGGCATGATCGGCCTTCGCGACGTGAGCTTCTTCTGTGTCGAAGGTGTCGCCTCCGGCCCGGCAGCGGTTGCAGGGGCGAGGGCGCAGGCAAGGCTGGCCCTGCAGCATCACTTTGCAGGCGGGCTTCGGGGGAGCGCTCCTTCCCGTTGACTACCGCGTGTGCAATGCCTGCTGCTCGACCCCGGTATCCGGCCGCCGCGCATGCAACTTGGCTTGTGGCCAATCGCCGTCGGATGCGGTGTCCACCAGCGGGTAGCGGCGCTCGTCTTGGGTGGAGGCGCTGCGCGAACCGCCCTCGACCCCATCGGGGTCATATTCATTCAACGCCCTATCTCCAGCTCGGCGGGATCAGCGCAAGCGCGTCGGGGTCGGAAAGCGCGTACTGCCGCACATAGGGCTCAGGGCGGCGAATCGCCTCAATGGCGGCCGACTTCCGCTACGAATTCACGGCGAAGGCGACTTTCGCGTGTGCGGAGCCCGCGTTCACGATGTCTGCGCGATCAGTTCCAGCGGCACGACTTCGACTTCTCCACCGGCCACGCTGCGCCGCCATGCAGACACTACGCCAATGCCCGCAGTTCCCGCAATGCAACAGACAACATCGAGGCATCAGGCGCCGGCACCGCACGCAGTTCGCCCATCAACTCCGCCGCGCGTTCGAGCGACCGGCCATTGGTGGCGCGCCATGCCTCGACGAGTACCGCCGGCGACTCGTCGCCGCCCCCGGCAAGCACCGCGCCAGTGATCGAGCGCTGCAGGCTCGACAGGTCGTCGAGCATCGCGGCTTTCGCAAGCATCTGCCAATGCTGGTCCCCGGGCAGCGCCCCGATGCGCTCGCGCAGCCACGGCATGCCGAGGCGGTTCGCGAGGTCGAAGTAGATCACTGCCACGAGTGCCACCGGCCGACTGGCGCTGCCGGCGATCTCTGCGATGTCGAGCGTCGCGTACAACGAGTCGAAAGTGACGACGCGCTCGGCCAGTTCGCGCGGCACGCCGCCGGCCACATAGTGCGAGACCGCGGTGTCGACGCGGGCCCGCTCGTCGGGGGCCAGCAGTTCGGTCAGCCGTGCCGACAGCGCCTCGACGTTCGGCGTGAAGTGTGCAATGGTCGATTCCATGTCCTCGTTCAATCGCCGCGAGCGCAGGAACCACTTCGTGCCGCGCTCCAGTTGCCGGCTGGTGTCGATCAGCAGGCTGGACTGCACGGCGTCGTCGATGCGGTTGTCGAGCGCTTCGATGGACAGCCACAGCGGCACCATGCCGAAGATCTCGCGGCTCATGAGATAGGCGCGCACGACCTCGAACGCACGGGCGCCGGTGGTCTCGACCAAGCGATGCACGAAGGTGCTGCCGATCCGGTTGATGGCGCTGTTGGTGACGTGCGTGGCAATGATCTCGCGCCGCAGCGGATGCCTGGGCATGTAGACCGCGAACTTCTCGCTCAGCAGCTTCGGGAAGTAGCGCGCCAGCGCCGTCGCAACCCAGGGGTCGTCGGGCAGCGGCGAGGCCAGCAGTTCGTCGTAGAGCCAGATCTTGCTGTAGGCCAACAGCACCGCGCGCTCCGGACTGGTCAGGCCCTGGCCTTGGGCACGGCGCTCGGCCAGTTCTTCGTCGGACGGCAGGTACTCGATCGCACGATGCAACCGCCCGGCTTTCTCGAGGTACTGCATGAACCGGGTTTGCGCATCGAGCAGTTGTGGCGCGATGCGCCCTGTGACCGACAGCACCTGCGTCTGGAAGATGTTGTCGCGCAGCACCAGCGCGGCCACGTCGTCGGTCATCTCCGGCAGCAGCGCATTGCGTTGCTTCTCGGTGAGCTCGCCTTCGGAGATGGGCAGGCCGACCAGGATCTTGATGTTGACCTCGTGATCCGAAGTGTCGACGCCGGCCGAGTTGTCGATCGCGTCGGTGTTGATGCGCCCACCCGCCTGCGCGAATTCGATCCGGCCCAATTGCGTGCAGCCGAGGTTGCCGCCTTCGGCGAGGACCTTGCAGCGCAACTCCCCGCCGTTGACGCGCAGGGCGTCGTTGGCACGGTCGCCCACCTGCGCGTGGCTCTCGCTCGCGGCCTTCACGTAGGTGCCGATGCCGCCGTTGTAGATCAGGTCGACCGGGGCCTTGAGGATGGCATTGACCAGTTCGGTCGGCGTGAGCGTGTCGGCGGTGATGTCGAGCACCTTCTTCATCTGCGGCGTGATCGGGATCGACTTGGCGCTGCGCGCATGGACTCCACCGCCTTCGGAGATCAGCGACGCGTCGTAGTCGGCCCACGATGATCGCGGCAGCTTGAACAGGCGCTGGCGCTCGGCAAAGCTCTTCGGCACATCGGGGGTCGGGTCGAGAAAGACGTGCCGATGGTCGAACGCCGCCACGAGCCGGATGTGCGGCGAAAGCAGCATGCCGTTGCCGAACACGTCGCCCGACATGTCGCCGATTCCGGCCACCGTGAATTCGGTCGTCTGCGTGTCGATGCCCATCTCGCGGAAGTGGCGCTTCACTGATTCCCAGGCTCCGCGTGCCGTGATGCCCATGACCTTGTGGTCGTAACCCACCGAGCCGCCGGAGGCGAAGGCGTCGCCGAGCCAGAAGCCGTATTCCTTGCTGACGCCGTTGGCGTAGTCGCTGAAGGTGGCCGTGCCCTTGTCGGCCGCAACCACGAGGTAGGGGTCGTCATCGTCGTGGCGCCTGACCTGCGGCGGCGGCACGATCGTGTCGCCGACGCGGTTGTCGGTGATGTCGAGCAGGCCGCGCAGATAGTCCTGGTAGCAGGCCACGCCTTCGCGCAGGTACGCATCGCGGTCGCTCGCCGCGGGTGCGCGCTTGAGCACGAAGCCGCCCTTGGAGCCCACCGGCACGATCACGGTGTTCTTGACCATCTGCGCCTTCACGAGGCCTAGCACTTCGGTGCGGAAGTCTTCCGGCCGGTCCGACCAGCGCAGCCCTCCGCGCGCGACCCGGCCGCCGCGCAGGTGCACGCCCTCGAAGCGGGTCGAGTAGACGAAGATCTCGAACATCGGCTTGGGCGCCGGCAAATCGGGCACCTTCGAGGAATCGAACTTGAACGACAGGAAATCGCGCTGGCCGCCTGCCGCATCGCGACGCCAGTAGTTGGTGCGTGTGGTGGCGAGGATCAGCGCGAGGTATTGCCGCAGCACTCGGTCTTCAGACAGGTTGGCCACGTTCTCGAGCGCGGCTTCGATCTCGCGCACCTTCTCGCCCGCCAGCGTGTCGGCGCCGGCCGCCTGCGCCGGATCGAAGCGCAGCTTGAACAGTTCGACCAGCGCGCGCGCAACGGGAGCGTTCGCCGCCAGCGTGCTCTCCATGAACGGCTGCGACAGCGCGAAGCCGATCTGCCGCATGTACTTCGCGTAGGCGCGAAGCACCACGATCTCGTGCGCGGGCAGGCGCGCTGCGAGAACCAGGCGGTTGAAGTCGTCGTTCTCGACCTTGCCGCCGAGCACGGCGGCGAAGGCGTCTTCGAACACCGGCCGCAGCGCGTCGACCTCGACCTCGGCATCGCCCAGCGCACTGCGCAGGCCGAAATCGTGGACCCAGATCGGCGATGCGCCCTGCGGTGCGAGCCGGTGCGGATGTTCGTCCAGCACGCTCATGCCCAGGTGTTCGAGCATCGGCAGGCTGGTCGACAGGATGAGCGGTTCGCCGCGCCGCAGCACCTTGAAGCGCAGCGTGCCCGGCGCCGCTTCGAGCGGCCGGTAGAGATTCATGCCGATCGGCTGCGCGTCGCTCAGCCATTCCATCAGTTCGATGTCGTGCACGGCGGTGCGCGCCGCGAACTCGTCGCGGTAGCCGGCCGGGAAGGCACCGGCGAACCGGCGCAGCAGTTCGTTGCCGCGCGCTTCGCCGGTGGTCTCGATCAGCGCCGACTTCAGGTCGTCGTCCCAGCGGCGGGCGGCGGCTACCAGGCGCTGCTCGACCTCGTGCACGTCGAAGGGCGGGATCTGTCCGGGCCGGGTGCGGACGGTGATCTGGATCAGGGCCAGGACCGATTCCGACAGGTGCACATTGAACTCGGAACTGGTGCCGTTGAAGGCCTGCACCAGGATCGCCTGCCATTTCTCGCGCAGCTCGGTCGTGTAGTTCTCGCGTGGTGCGTAGATCATGCACGCCACGAAGCGCTCGAAGGGGTCGCGCCGCACGAACAGGCGAAAGCGCTGGCGCTCGCCCAGGTGGAGGATGCCCATGGACGTGGACAGCAATTCGTCCGCGCTGGTCTGGAACAGCTCGTCGCGCGGATAGGTCTCGAGGATGTTGACAAGCGCCTTGCCCGAATGGCTTCCGCTCGCGAGGCCGGCGCGCAAGACCACGTCAGCCACCTTGCGCCGCAGCAGTGGAATGTCGGCCGGGCTGGCGCTGTAGGCCGTGGAAGTGAACAGGCCGAGGAAACGGTCTTCGCCGCAGACAAGGCCTTCGGCATCGAAGCGCTTGATGGCGATGTAGTCAAGGTAGCCGGGCCGGTGCACGGTGGAGCGCGAGGTGGACTTGGTGACCACCAGCAACTCGGGCCGGCGTGCGTAGGCGCGCACCTCCGGTGGCAGCGCCGCGAAGGCGGCAGTCGGGTCCTTGATCACCTCGCGCAGGATGCCGAGGCTCGAATCCGGCACCACCTTGAGCGCGTCCTCGCCGTCGACCTTCACCAGCTCGTGGCTGCGGTGCCCGAGGAACGTGAAGTGATCGTCGGCCAGCCAGCGCAGGAAGGCCTGGCCTTCGGCAAGTTCCTGCGGCGGGATCGGCGGGGCGCGCTCGTCGAGGCCCTGGACGATGCCCAGCACGCGCTCCTTCATCGTCTTCCAGTCGGCCACGGCCAGCCGCACGTCGCCGAGCACTCGCGCCAGGTCGGCAGCGAGCGCCTCGAGCCGGCCTGCGTCGGCCACGCGGTCGACCTCGACATGGATGAACGACTCGCGCCGCGCATCGGGCGAAGGCGCTTCTGTCGCCAGCCCCTGGAGCGTGCCCTCGCTGTCGCGGATCACCGCGACCAGCGGATGGATGATCAGGTGCAGGGTCAGCCCGTGGCGGTTGACTTCCATCGTCACCGAATCGACGAGGAACGGCATGTCGTCGTTGACGATCTCGATGATGGTGTGCGTCGACTGCCAGCCGTGCTCCGCGATCGTCGGGTTGAAAACGCGCAACCTGGCGCGCCCCGGTTCGCGCTTTCGCGAGAAGCTCCAATGCGAGAGCGCGGCGCCATACAGGTCGGCGATCTGGCGGTCGGCCAGGTCTTCAGGGTCCACCTGGCCAAAGTACTGCCGAACGAACGCTGCAAGCAGATCCGCCTGGTCCGTGGCGACCTTGGCGCGAATCAGGCCAACGACCTCGTCCACGCGTTCGCTTGGGCGTCCAGCCTCGGGTGCATCGGTTTCCATGCTTGCCTCCTGATCGGTGTGTGTCCAGCCACTGTGGAAGCGACCGGGCGGAAAAGCAAGACCCATACGCCGCAGCTGGCGCGGGCCGCGCGGTGACCGCCTGTTCGGAACCGCGCCCAGCGAACCGTTTTTGGGGCGCTCGTAGAATTCACGCTTTGCCGAGACGAACATGACCACTGCCAAGAAGCAAACGGCGTTCACGCGCCCCCTGACACCCAGCGTCGAGCTCGCAGCCGTCATTGGCTCCGCAGCCCAGCCTCGAACCGAGGTCACCAAGCTGCTGTGGGACTACATCAAGCGGAACAACCTCCAAAACCCGGCGAACAAGCGCAATATCCTTTGCGATGCCAAGCTTCAAGCGGTGATGGGCAAGCCCGAGGTGACGATGTTCGAAATGTCGGGTCTTGTTGGGAAGCATCTGTCCTGAAGAGCGTCGCCGCACGCAGCCGGCTCCGGCCGGTCAAGGCCGGACCTTCCCATCGACCTCCAATCGAACATCGCGATGCCGATTTGCTGGCCGAGCCGAGCGCCCATCACGGTTCAACTACCCGCGTCACTCCCTTCGGGCGGTCGAACTGGGCCAAGTGACCGGGATGCTGCTCCATAGGCTGGAAGCAGCCCTTCGCCCCTGCCTGCCGGTCCGCGGAAGTCCTGGGTGTGATGAATCCCGGGCCCGTCAGGGGCTCACAGTCAACGTCCTTGTGGACTCCAGATGTGCATCGACCCGCCGAGTCCCGACTGCGTCCTGCTTGCAGGAGCTCGCTTCGAATAGAGACATCTGGTCGTCGTAGTGCTTGGCCTTGTTTTTGAGGCCTGCGCTGACAAAGCCGCTCTGCCCCGGCGCCATCAACGAGCACACCTCCACGGCGTTCTTTCGCAGAATCACTCGGAATCCCGCGGTACAGGCTGGAGGCTTCCCGGTGCGCCTCCCGTCAGCGGCGCGTACCCCAGGTCGACCAAGGAGTTGAAGACGCCGGCCGGCAAGTCATCCTTCAGGACCGCAACGGTCATCGCCTTCAACCATGCCTGAAGAATCGTGACACCGGGCCCGTCGTACCGGCCGTCCTTGTCGGCGTCTCTCAGACGCATGTCCCAAGCGACGAGCATCCGCTGCCTTTCGTACCAGGTCTGACACAGGAAGCGTGGCGGTGGCCGATTTGATGACGGCACAAAATAGCGAGCATTGAGGTCCGCCACAGCCCATGCGATGGTTCCGTCGGTGCCGAAGAGGACAGGCAGCAGTCCGATGGGCGCCATGCCGGTCAGGTCATAGCCTGCGCCGTGAAGGCCGATGGCGGTCACGAAGGCGGGGTTGTTGAAGCCCTGCTGGGGGCCGTTGTAGAGGATGGGGATGCCATCGTACGTCTTCGAGGGGCCCAGGACCCAAGCTTCTCAGGGCGAAATGAGAACCATCCTTTGCCTCGCGCGCGTGCGTGCCGGCGGCAACGCTCGTGGGTCCTCCAGCCACCGCATCTGCTCGTAAATCTGTTGCCCAGTGGCTGCGCCTTTCTCTGCCTTCAGCTGGTTCAAGAGTGCAAGGTTCGCGACCTCGGCGCTTCCCCCAGGCAAGTCATGGCACCATGAGCGCTTGCCAAGGTCGCGTCCTGGCCCGTAAAAGCCTGCAAAATTCAAAATGATGGATTGGGTCCCTGTAGTCTTCGTTGCGTTCAAGGTTCTCGTGTTCGGCACGGGGATGTTCTTCGCCATCAAGTGGCACTATGAGCAAGGGAAGAAGGGGAAGGAGAAGCAGAGCGCGGTGCTACGCGCGGGCGGCAAGGTGGCCGCAGTCTTCGTGCTATCGCTCCTGGGCCTCTCGCTCCTTGCCTTTGGCCTTGGCAGGGTGCTCGGTTTGGACTTGACCTTCCCATGACGGCAAAGAAATGGTCGACCGATATCCATACGGATCAAGTAGCGTGGCAATGCCCGCGAAGCCGGGCGGCACGCCAGTTGCGTTGCGCGCACTGACATTGTTCTAGAGTCCGATACGCGCGCTGGAACTGCAGCAGTCGCCGCTCAGGGCTTCAAGGCGATCCCCTGCCTGCGCATCACGCCGCAGCCGAACCTCTAGCCGTCGTGCCCGGACCGCACCTCGGCCCCAACGGAAAGCGCATCTGCAAACTCGCATTCCTTCGTTTGCGGGCCCGCTGCGCGTCCGCAGAATGCCCAGGACACGGAGTTCAAAGCGCATGCACATCGAGTCGACACCTGCCCAGCAAGCCCGCCACGTGGTCGAACGCACCGGTTCCGCCTGGCGCATCGCGCCGGCGTCGCCACGCGAAGTGGCGCGGTGCGCGCCGCGCGTCCATGTGCCGGCGCGGGTCGTGCTGCGCATCCAGGCGGCCGCGGTGGCTGCGGGCCTGCCGCTGCTGGCGCATTCCTGGTGATTCAAATTCAAATGCCAATCCGATCCCGTGGCCCAGGAGGCGCCTTCGCCGACCGCGCAGGCGATCGTGGTGCGTGCCGACTCGCCGCTCAAGTCCCTCGGAGACCTCAAGGGCAAGAAGGTCGGCGTGGCCAAGGGCTCCGGAGGCCACTACCTGCTGCCGCGCCGGGTCGACACCCTGCAGGCCGGGCTCTTTCAACCCGTCCGATAAGCCCAACGTCGGGCCGCTTCAGAACGCCGGCACGAGCGCGCCGCTGAACTTGGTCTCGATGAAGCTCTTCACCTCGGGCGAGTGGTAGGCCTTCACGAGCTGCTGCGCCCACGGCTTGTCCTTGTCGGCACGGCGCACCGCGATGATGTTGGCGTAGGGGCCCTTCGGCGCCTCCTTGAGCACCGCATCCTTCGCCAGCGTCAGCCCGGCCTTCTCGGCATAGTCGTTGTTGATCGAGGCGATCGTCAGGTCGTCCAGCGAGCGCGGCAGCTGCGCGGCGTCGAGCGGCACCAGCTTGAGCTTCCGGGGGTTGGACACCACGTCGAGCGGGGTCGCGCTGTTGTTCTTCACGGCCTCGGGCTTGAGCGTGATGAGCTTGGCCTCCTGCAGCAGCAGCAGCGCGCGGTTGCCGTTGGACGGGTCGTTCTGGATGCCGACCGACGCGCCGTCGGGCAGCGCATCGATCGACTTGATCTTGCGCGAGTAGAAGCCCAGCGGCGCGGTGATCGTCAGGCCCACGGGCACGATGTCGAAGCCGCGCGACTTGTTCTGGTTGTCGAGGAAGGGCTGGTGCTGGAAGGCGTTGGCGTCGAGATCGCCGGCCGCCAGCGCGGCGTTGGGCAGCTGGTAGTCGTTGAACACGACGACCTCGACGGCCAGGCCGTCGCGTGCCGCCGCCTTCTTGACGACTTCCCAGATCTGCTCGCCGCTGCCGACGGAGACGCCGATCTTCAGGGCTTTCCTGTCCTGCGCGTGCAGCGTGCCGCCGATGGTGAAAAGGGCCATGGAGGCAAGGGAGAGCGCGGCGATCAGCGCGGCGCGGCGGTGGACAGGAAGCATGGGAATGGGCATGTCGAATGAAAGAGCCATCACTGTGACGGCCGTCGGCCCGGCAGGGAACGAAGGAAAACGCGCAACCTTATGCGCCGGGCGTCGAGCGGTGGCGCGCCGGCGGCAGCACGCAGTCGGACAACGTGGGGCGGTCAGTTGAGGCGCTGGCCGCCGGCCGCGTCGAAGAGGTGCGCCTCGCCGGGCACTGGCCAAAGCGCCAGACGGTCGCCCGGCCGGGCGCCGATCCGGTCGCGGAACGCCGCCATGACGGTCTGGCCGGCCAGGCGAAGCGCAACCTGTGTCTCTGCACCGGTGGGCTCGACCACGATCACATCGGCGGAAAGTCCGCGGCTCGGGTCGATCGTGAAATGTTCGGGGCGCGTGCCGTAGAGCACGCGATCGCCGTGAGCGCCGCGGGATGCCGACGTCAACGGCAGCCGCAAGCCGTCGTCCGTCAGGACGGAGGGGGCACCGTCGAGCTGCAGGCGTCCCGGGATGAAGTTCATCGCCGGCGAACCGATGAAGCCCGCCACGAAGGCATTCCGGGGCCGGTCGTAGAGTTCGAGTGGCGCCCCGACCTGCTCGATCAGGCCGTCCTTCAGCACCACGATCCGGTCGGCCATCGTCATCGCCTCGACCTGGTCGTGCGTCACGTAGACCGTGGTCGTTCCCAGGCGCTGGTGCAGGGCCTTGATCTCGGTGCGCATCTGCACCCGCAGCTTGGCGTCCAGATTCGACAGCGGCTCGTCGAACAGGAAGGCCTGGGGCTGCCGCACGATGGCGCGACCCATGGCGACGCGCTGGCGCTGGCCGCCCGAGAGCTGGCGCGGCCGGCGATCGAGCAGGTCGCCGAGGCCCAGCGTTTCGGCCGCCTGCCGCACGCGGCGGGCGATGTCGGCGGGCTTCAAGCCCTGGATCGTCAGGCCGAAACCGAGGTTCTGGCCGACCGTCATGTGCGGATACAACGCGTAGTTCTGGAACACCATCGCGACATCGCGATCGCGCGGCGCCACGTCGTTGATGCGCCGGTCGCCCAGCAAGATCTCGCCTGCGTCGATGCTCTCGAGGCCGGCGATCATGCGCAGCAACGTGGACTTGCCGCAGCCGGACGGGCCGACCAGTGCGACGAATTCGCCGTCGCGGATACCGATGTCGATGCCGCGGATGACGGGCGCAGGACCGAAGTTCTTGGCGAGTTGGCGGATGGTGATGGAGGCCATGAGGAGGTCGGAAAGGGGGGAGGGTCAATCCTTGACGCCGCCGGCCGTGAGGCCGCGCACCAGGTACTTTCGAACCAGCACGGTGAACACCACGACCGGAAACATCACGAGCGTGCCGCTGGCGGCGATCTTGGTCCACTCCCAGCCCTCGTATTGCAGGAAGTTGACGATCGCCACCGGCGCCGTGATGGCGTTGGTGCGGGTCAGGATCAGCGCGTAGAAGAAGTCGTTCCACGAGAAGATGAAGCACAGCACCGCGGTGGCCGCGAGTCCGGGGGCGGTGAGCGGCAGCGACACGCGCCAGAAGGCCTGCCAGATGCCGCAGCCGTCGATCCAGGCGGCTTCTTCCAGGGTCGCGGGCACCGCCTCGAAGAAGGTCTGCATGAGCCAGATCACGATCGCGAGATTGAAGGTCAGGTAGACGATCGCGAGGCCGACCACGGTGTCCTGCAGGCCGAGGTACTGGTAGGCCAGGAAGAAGGGAATCGTGAAGGCGATCGGCGGCGCCATGCGAGTCACCAGGATCCACAGCGCGATGCGGTCGCGCCCCTTGAAGTTCCAGCGCGTCAGCGCGTAGGCGGCCGGCACGCCGATCAGGAGCGAGAAGCAGGTCGACAGCGTGCTGACCAGCAGGCTGTTGCCGAAGGACTTCGGGAAGTTGCCCTGCAGCAGGCTGATGAAGCCGTCCAGTGTCGGCGTGAACAGCAGGCTGTCGTCGAAGATGTCGGCTGCCGGCCGGAAGGCGAGCTGCACCAGCCACAGGAAGGGCGACAGCACGACGACCAGCAGCAGCGCCACCGTGAGCGCGCGCGCATGCCGCGAGAGCCAGGATCGACGCCGCGTCGCGCCTGCGAGGCTGCCCGCCGCGCGCACAGGGCCCGCGGCGATGCCTTCGTCGTGGCCGAGCTCGATCTTGTCGGCGCTCCAGGTTCCGCTAGCGCTTGTCATGGTCGCTCCAGCCCAGTCTGCCGACCAGCCAGCTCAGCAGGAAGACGCCCACCAGCATCACGGTCGCGATGGCGCTCGCGTAGCCCCAGTAGGAAAAGTTGAAGGCCTGGATGAAGCCGTAGAAGTTCGTGACCTCGGTGACGCTGCCCGGGCCGCCATTGGTCAGCACGTAGATCAGCGGGAAGGCCTTGAAGCTGTCGATCAGTCGAAACAGCGCGCACACGACCAGCACCGGGCGGATGTACGGCAACACGATATGACGGAACAGCTGCCAGCGGCTGGCGCCCTCGAGCGTGGCGGCCTCGATGGGGTCGTCCGGGATCATCTGCAGAGAGGCCAGCACCATCAGCATCGTGAACGGAAACCACTGCCAGGTATCCGCGAGCGAGATGGCCCACAGCGCGGTGTCCGGGTTGGCGATCAGCGAGCGAACCGGCCAGCCCAGCGCTTCGAGGCCGCGGTGGAGCGGGCTGACGTCGGGCGTGTACATGATCTTCCAGATCAGCGCGACCACGATCGGCGGCAGCACCATCGGGATCAGGAACACCGTCCGGGCGCCTTCGAGCACGCGGGACTTCCCGTTCAGCAGCAGCGCCAGGCCGAGGCCCGCGGCCAGCTGCAGCAGCACGCTCGACGCCGACAGCTTCAGCTGCACCGCGATCGATGCGAGGAAGCGGCCGTCGTGCAGCAGCTGCCGGTAGTTGACCAGCGGGTCGTCGAAGCGGAAGGTGCCCGAAGGATCGGTGAGCTGCAGCGGCGTGAAGCTCGTCACCAGCAAGGCGGCCGCCGGCACCAGCGTGATGAGCAGCAGCACCGCCAGCGCGGGCGAGAGGCCGGCGAGGAAGGCCCGCCGCCGCTCGCCCTGCCAGCCATCCGCGGAGAGTGCGTGCGCCATGGCTCAGGCCTTCACAGCTTGGCGCCCGAACGCTTGAGCTCTGCGATCGTGTTGGCCTGGGCTTGCTGGAAGGCCTGCTTGGCCGACAGCTGTCCGCTCGCGATCAGCTCGATGGCCTTGTTGAGCTGCTGGTCGACCTGCGGATAGACCGACACCGTGCGGTACTTCATGTGGCCGGTCTTGGCGGCGAGCTCGATCGAGTCGAGCGACAGCTTCGCGAGGTCGCTGCCGTTGATGACCTGCTTCTCGCGGAACGCCGTCGAGTCGATGTCGGAGCGCCGCGCCGGCGATCCGTAGCCCGCGGCCACGGCGCGGCCCGTGGTCTGCTTGCTCAGCGCCCACTGGATGAAGGCCCAGGCGGCCTCCTTGTTCTTCGAGCCGGCCGGAATGCCGAGGCCGTGCACGGCAGTGCCGGGGAATCGGCCCGCCGGGCCCTTGGGCACCAGGCCGAACTTCACGGTCTTGATCGTCTTGCTGGTGGCGGGGTCGCCCAGTTGCGCGAGGTGCAACTGGCCGGCGTCGGTGAAGTTGACCCTGCCGAGCTTGAGCGCCTGCGTGACCTGGTCCGGCTGGTAGGTGATCGCGCCGTCGGGGCCGAATTCCTTCAGCAGGTTGGCGTAGTACTCGCCGGCGGCGATCGCCTCGCGCGTGTCCAGCGTCGGGAACAGGTCGTCGGGTGCCTTGCGAAAGACGTCGCCGCCGAAAGCGTGCAGGTAGGGCACGAAGGTCCAGCCGTAGTGGTTGTCGGCGACGAAGCCGGCCACGCGCTCCTTCTTGTTGACCGCGCGCAGCACCTTGACGAGGTCGTCGGTGGTGTCGGGAAAGCCCAGGCCGGCCTTCTCGACCAGGTCGAAGCGCGACGATGCGGTGAGCAGGGCCTCGGCGGTCCAGGGGATGCCGTAGAGCTTGCCATCGCGCCCGGTCTCGGGCGCACGGGCACCTGCCAGGAAGTCGTTGACGTCCCAGTCGGCCGCGGTCAGGTTGGGGTTGCGGATGAACTCGTCGAGCGGCGTCAGCCAGCCCGAGTTGATCCAGCGGCTCGAGTAGATGAAGGTGACGTTGACGACGTCGTAGGCCGATCCCTTGGTCGACAGTTCGAGGTCGGCACGCTGGTTGTAGACCGGGAATGAAGGCGCATCGAAGTTCACCTTCGCGCCCGTGGCGGCCTCGAACTCGGGCAGCCAGCGCTGCAGCAGCGTCGGATAGGCGGCGCTGAAGGTCGAGACGTTGAGTGTCACGCCGGCGAATTTCTTCGCGCCACCCTGGGCGGGGGCCAGGCGCGGCAGCAGCGCGCCGGCACCCAGTGCGGCGCCGGCCTGCAGCAAGCCTCGGCGGCGGCGATCGAAAGTCGAGAGTTCGTATGTCATGAGGGGTTGCAGGTTCAGGCGGTGGCGGAAATGACTTCGTCGATGCGCGCGTCGTTGGTGGCTTCGGGCCGGCTGCGGGTGCGGCTGCGCTGGCCATCGATCGAGACCGCGGTCTCGCCGTGCACCGTGACGCGGCGCACCAGGCGCGGCTGGTTGCCGTAGTCGTTGATCGCGAAATGCTGCGTCGCGCGGTTGTCCCAGATCGCGACGTCGTCCTGCTGCCAGCTCCAGCGGACGGTGTTCTCGAGCCGCGTCACGCGGTTCTGGAGGATCTCGAAGATGCGAGCCGATTCCGCGGTCGACAGGCCGACCAGCTTCTTGACGAAGTGGCCGAGCAGCAGCGAACGCTCGCCCGACACCGGGTGCACGTGCACCACCGGATGCTCGGCCTCGTAGACTGCCGAGACGAACACCTTGCGGTGGTGGGTCAGGCGTTCGGCCTCGACCACCACGCGATCGGCGCCGTAGTCGTAGTCGTTGCTGTGCACGGCCCAGAGCTGGTCGGCGAGTTGCTTGAGCTGGGCCGGCAGGCGTTCGTAGGCCAGGGCCGTGTTGGCCCAGACGGTGTCGCCGCCATAGGCCGGAATCTTGACGGCGCGAAGGATCGATATCTTCGGAAAGGCATCCACGAAGGTCACGTCGGTGTGCCAGGAGTCGGCCCGGCCGCCGCCCTTGGAGGCATCGAGCTCGAACAGCTTCGTGCCTTGGGGGGACGGCACCGTGGGATGCGCGACGGTGCGCCCGAAGCGGGCGCCGAACGCCTGGTGCTCCTGGTCGTCCAGGTGTTTCTGGCCACGAAAGAACAGCACCTTGTGCTTCACCAGCGCGGCGTTCAGCTGCTCGACGATGTCGGCGTGCAGATCGGCACGCAGCACGAGGTTCTGCACCTCGCCGCCGATGTTGCCAGCCACGCGCCGGATGCGCAGGTCGCCGATGCTGGTGTCGAGGGATGAAGGGGTGTCGTGGCTCATCGAGGGATCTCCTGGAAGCATGGAAGTCGTCGGTCGGGATTCGGCGGCCGATTCTGCGGGCCCTTCATCGGATCCCGAACGACCGAATCGTTGAATTCAAATAAGCGAATGATCTGAGCGGTCGAGCGCGTTCAGAACAGCCGGAACCGGACCGTGGGGTCCTGCGCGACCCTGGCACCGAGGCCGCGTTCCCACGCCAGGTAGTCGACCCATGCACGGTCTCGATGCAAGGCCGACACCCGCATCACCGAGCCCCAGTCGTCCTCGAAGGACGTCAGCAGTTGGGCGGGTTCCCAGCGCTGCGCGGTCGGCCGTCCGGCTGCCTGCCATGCCGCGGTTCCGCCGCGCAGCCAGTCGAATCGGCCTTCGGGCCAGCGCTCACGGGCCTGGGCTGCGACCCATCGGGCCGCATGACCATCCGGTGACGCGAAGACGATGCGGAGCCCGGCTTCGAGCAATGCGGCCAGTGGTGCCAGCGTGCTGGGCAGCAGGAAGTCCGCGGCTGGCAGATGGCGACGTTCGAAATCGGCACTGGGACCGACGTCGACCACCCGCACGCGCGTCGGCTCGGAGGCCAGCAGCGCGGCCACTTCGTCGGCCGCAAGACCTGCGCCGGCGGCCGCCGCGATGGCCTCGAACGCACCGGCCATCGCGGTCGATGCGGCGTTCGCGGCCCAGGAGTCAGGGGGTTCGCCATCGAGGATCCACACCTCGGACTGGTTGAGCTGGCGCAGCCAGAAGGCGGTGATGGCCGCGCGCAGGTGGTGCGGATCGTCCAGCAGCACGATGCGGGCGCCGCGGGTGCCGACCAGGTTTTCGAAATGCATCAGCAGTTGACCGCCGGCGATGCTGCGAATGTCTGGTGCCGCTTCGGCGCCCGGCCGCAGGTCGAACAGGTACAGCGTCCGGTCGCTCTCCGCCCGCCACCGTGACAGGGTGTCCGGCCGGAGCAACGGCAGTCGATGGCGCCCGATCAGCGCATCGGCGCGACGGCGCAGTTCCGCGTCGGGCGCGACGGGCAGATCGGCGGCGGGCCGCGCGTCGCTCCGCACCGGCGCGCCGTCCAGTGCCCACTGCATCACGCCGTCTTCCAGGAAGTGCGCATCGGAGTGGCCGAGCAAGCGCAAGGTGGTGCTGCCGATGATGCCGCGGGTGCGGCTGAAGCAGTGGACCAGCCAGGGTCCGGGCTGCCCTTCGGAGGGCCACTGGCGCAGTGCGAGTTCGGTGCCGGCGTGGTTGTGGGCCTCGGGCAGCGACAGGAAGGCATATTCGTCGGCTGGCCGCGCATCGATCAGGGTCGCCGACCGGCCCGCTTCGCGCAGGGCCCGCAAGGCTGCACCGGGAAGGGTCGGCGTCGCGTGGCGCGCCAGCACCTGGCCGCCGAAGGCCTTGACCAGGGTCGCATAGCCGTCGATCAGGGGCAAGCCTGCCGCCTGCCAGCCAACCGTTCCGCCGGCCAGCACCCGCACATCGGTGTAGCCGAGGCGGGCCAGCAACTTCGCGGCACGCGGCGCCGGACCCTGCGGATCACCCGCATCGACCAGCACCACCGGTGTGCCCTGGCGCGGAACCAGCGCCTGCACCTCGAGCCCCAGGGAGGACAGCGGCGCGAGCCGCGCGAGGTTCAGGTGGCCGCCGACGAAGGCACGCGCCTCCCGCACGTCGAGCAGCGCCAGTTCCTGGTCGCCGAGCAGCAGGGCATGGAGCGCCTGGACCGTGATCGACGAGGGAGAGCAGGAGGCGGGCATGGACGAGCGAAGCTACTCCACATGGAGGCCGCGGCCAAGCAGGCTCTGCGCATTTGCTCATGCGCAATGGGAGCAAGCGAATGCATCGAACGGGCCCAAGATCGACCGCCGATCGCCGCCCAACCCGCCCGCATGACAACGCTCGCCCGCACCCTCCCATCGGACGTCAAGGGCGCCGCGCGCTGGTGGCAGCGCTGCGAGGCGCCGACCCTGGTGCTGGCCGTGGGGGTCTATTCGGCCTGGGCGGCGCTGGTCTACTGGCATGCCGCGATCGGTGCCGTCGTGCTGTTCGTGCTGGGTGGCTGCATCGCTCAGCTGCACTCCTCGCTGCAGCACGAGGCCATTCACGCGATGCGCCGAATTCCGAGGCCCCTTCGATGGGCCCTGGTCTGGCCGCCGCTGAACCTGTGGCTTCCGTACCCGCTCTATCACCGGAGCCACAGCGTCCATCACGTCAACTTCCATCTCACCCATCCGCAGAAGGATTCGGAAAGCGTCTACCACTCGGCCGCGGCATGGGCCGGCTACGGACCGGTGCGCCGCGCGGTCATCGCCGCCAACCAGACCCTCGCGTTCCGGCTGATCGCGGGGCCCTGGCTGTGCCTGGGCAACCTGGTGCGCTCGGAACTGCGCCGGTTCGCGGCTGGCGACTTTTCCCACCTGGGCATCTGGCTCGTGCACGGGCTGAGCGTGGCGCCCGTCCTCTGGTTCGTGGTGTCGGTATCTGACATGAGCCTGGGCAGCTACCTGCTCTGCTTCGTCTACCCGGGCATGATGCTGGGCGCCCTGCGCTCCTTCACCGAACACCGCTGGGACGATTCGCCGCACGAGCGGGTGGCGATCGTCGAGTCGAATCCCGTCTTCGGACTGCTGTTTCTCAACAACAACCTGCACCATGTGCATCACCGTTGTCCGACGATGCCGTGGTACGAGATACCCGGCCACTTCCGCCGCAACAGGGCCGCGATCCTGGACGCCAATGGCCACTTCTACTACCGCGGCTACTGGGAGATCGTCAGGCGCTATCTGTGGCGGCCGATCTTCGAGCCGGTTCATCCGCACTGGTGAGGTCGCCAGCAACACGGGACAATCGATCGTTCCTTTCCTTGATGTCCTCCGCATGACCTACCTTGCCTCTCCCACGTGCTACGACGATATGCCATACCGCCGGGTCGGCCGCAGCGGCCTCGTGCTGCCGGCGATCTCGCTGGGCCTGTGGCACAACTTCGGAGACAGCACGCCCCTGGAACTCCAGCGCCGGCTGTTGCGCACGGCCTTCGACCACGGCATCAACCACTTCGACCTCGCCAACAACTACGGCCCGCCCTACGGCAGCGCCGAGGCCAATTTCGGGCGTCTGCTGCGCGAGGACTTCAAGGCGCATCGCGACGAACTGGTCATCTCGACCAAGGCGGGATGGGACATGTGGCCCGGGCCGTACGGCAAGGGCGGCGGCTCCCGCAAGCATGTGCTGAACAGTCTCGACCAGAGCCTGCAGCGACTGGGCATCGACCATGTCGACATCTTCTACTCGCACCGTTTCGATCCCGAGACGCCGCTGGAGGAAACGGCCGGCGCGCTGGCGCAGGCGGTGGGCCAGGGCAAGGCCCTCTACATCGGCATCTCCTCGTACTCCGCAGGCAAGACGCGAGAGATCGCCGGGTTGTTGCGCGAATGGAAGGTGCCGCTCCTGATCCATCAGCCGTCCTACAACCTGCTGAACCGCTGGGCCGAGAAGGATCTGCTGGCGGCGACCGACGAGCTGGGTGCGGGCGTGATCGCATTCACGCCGCTGGCGCAGGGCTTGCTGACCGACAAATACCTCGACGGCGTGCCCGCCGACGCGCGCGTCCATCGCCCCGGCGGCGGCTCGCTCAAGCCGGAGCATCTTTCCGAAGCCAACGTCGGGCGTGCGCGTGCGTTGAACGTCATCGCCCAGCGGCGCGGGCAGACGCTGGCGCAGCTCGCCCTGGCCTGGACCTTGAGGGACCCGCGCGTGAGCTCGGCGCTGATCGGCGCCAGCCGGCCCGAGCAGATCGTGGACAACGTCGCGGCGCTGCGGGGCCCGGCCTTCACCGCGCAAGAGCTGGCCGAGATCGATCGCCATGCGGTCGAAGGCGGCGTCAACCTGTGGGAGAAGCCGTCGACGGATTACGCCTGACGGGCGATTTCATGTGAGTGCTCACTCATTGAGCGAGCTAGGAGAAATATGGAGAGCCCGCAGGGCGGCCGGTTTCGGGTGCAAGCACTGAAGCAGGCCGCAGGCCCAGCGACAATCCACCCATGACCCAAGGCAAGCGCATCTCTGCAGACATCGGCGGCGACGCCTTGCAATCCATCCGGGATCTGGGGGCGGCGGCCAGGCTGGCCCGAACGGCGGCCGGGGAGGGCCAGGCCGCCGCCGCCGCGCGCCTGGGCGTGCATGTGCAAACCATCGGCCGCATCGAAGCAGGGGAGCCCGGCGTGGCCATCGGGCACGTGCTGGGCCTGCTCGCGCTCTACGGCATCGGCGTCAGGCTGCAGCGGCCGGCGGGCGGCTGAACCATGACCCTTCACACGCTTGCGAACGGGGTGAGGCTGCTCGCCATCCCCATGCCCCATGTGCAGAGCGCCAGCGTGGGGGTGTTCCTGCGCGTCGGCTCCCGCGACGAGACGCCGGCCACCAACGGCATCGGCCATGTCCTGGAGCACATGGCGTTCAAGGGGACCGCAACCCGCTCGGTGCAGGCCATCAACCTGGACGCGGAACGGCTGGGCGCGGATGTCAACGCGTTCACCGGCAAGGACAGCACCGGCTACTTCATGACCGGCCTGGGCCGCCACGCGGAGCAGCTGCTGCGCATGACGGCCGACATCGTCCTGAACAGTACATTTCCCGACAACGAATTGCAGCGCGAGCTGGAGGTGATCCGCCAGGAGGCCATCGAGTACGAGGAGGACCCCGAGGATTGCTCCAGCGACCTGCTCGACCGCGCCATCTGGGGTGACGACCCGATGGGCATGCCGGTGATCGGCACCATCGGCAACATCGAAGGCTTCACCCGGAACGACCTGGTCGGCCACGTGCAGTCCCGCTACGTCGCGCAGCAGACCGTCGTTGCCGCGGCCGGCAACTTCGACGTCGAAGCCTGGCTGGCGCTCGCCGGGGAACTCTTCGCAGCGATGCCCGCGTCGGCCGACCTGACCGTCTCGCGACCGCCGGAGCCGGCAAGGTATGTCGGCCAGGCCATGGCCCGGCGCTTCACGCAGGTGTCGCAGGTGTTCCTGAACATCGCCTACCCGCTGGCGCCCGCGCGGCCGGAGGAGATGTCGCAGCCGCGCTGGCGCCTTGCGGCTGCGCTGGCGGCCAACCTGTTCGGCGGCGGGATGTCGGCGCCCCTGGTCGACACCGTCCGGGAGCAGCTCGGCCTGGCCTACACGGCCCATTCCACGGTGGACAGCGGGGACGTCTGGGCCAACTTCGCGGTGCATGCGGTCACGACCCCGGACAAGCTCGACGCGCTGGTGACCGCGACCGGCCGCCTGCTGCGGGCGCAGGCCACGGCCATCGATCCGGTGCACCTGGAGCGGGCGAAGAACCAGTTGACAGTGTCCCGCGTGCGCGCCGGAGAGCGGACCTACGCGACCATGGAGCAGGCCGTCGAAGAGCTCTTCGCCAGCGGACGCGTGACGCCGATGGCCGAAGCGATCGCCATGATCGACGACATCCGGGCGGACGAAGTGCGGGCGGTCTTCGAGCGGATGCTGGCCCACCCTCCGGCGCTGGCGATCACCGGCAAGGGCGCCAGCGTGCGAGGCGCCCGACAGCTGGCGGCGCGCCTGGTCGACGGCGCCCGCTAGCATCCGCTAGCGGCCGGACCCGATCGCGCTGAGCGGATGCGCCCGGGTGTGCCGAAACGCACAGACAGCCGGGCGAGTTCACGGAAAAATGGGCCCAGCTCTTCAGGAGACGGACCATGAACTCCATCGATCGGCAACTGGCGCGGACCCCCACGCGGGCGCTGCAGAAAGCGCTGATGGCGCTGGGCGTCGCCCTCGCAGCGCTCGTGAGCGCGATCGTGCTGGTCCTGAATCCGCAACCGTTTCCCTATCCGTCGCAGGTGCCGCTCGCCTGCAGCGTGGCCGACACGCACGGATCGCCCAAGGTCGCCATGGTGCGGAACACGAGCCCCGTTTCCAGGCGCACCGATGACGTTGCCGATGCCCGGTGTGCGTGAGGCTGACCTGGAAATCCGGGCACCTAGCCAGCTTCGTCCAGTTCGAACAGCACCTCCTGCGCGCCTTCCCACAGCACCTTGGTGCCGAGCGCGCGCAGGTTCTCCTTGCCCTCGACGATCGTCAGGAAGTGGTTGCCGGCGAGCTGGCCCATCTTGCTCGCGAAGCTGCAGGCGCCGTAGGCCAGGATGATCTCGGTCTCGCTGTAGCCGCCGGGGTAGAACAGGATGTCCCCCACCGAGGGGTGGCTGGTGTGGTTCTCGAAGCCGACGCCGAGCCGGAAGTCGCCCAGCGGCACCCAGCAGCCTTCGCCGCTCCAGCGCACGTGGATGAGCCGCTGCCGATAGGGAAGCAGCTTGCAGAACGCCGCCACGGTGAGTGGTGCGTCGGGATGGGTGACGGCGACGAAGTCGAAGCCGCCGGCGGTGATCTTGATGCGGGTCATGTCTCGGTGTTTCCTGGAAGTCAGCCGCAGCAGCCGCCCATGCGGCCGTCGCGATAGAAGGGGGCAAGGTCCTGGGCGAGCGCGGCCACGGTGGCGCGCCAGCCGCCGTGCGCGGCGTCGGCGGCCAGGGCGGCGCGCGTGCGCGCGAGCAACTCGGCGCGCAATGCGGCCTCGTCGATGCCGGTCACCCGGCCCGCCTCGACCACGGTCCGGCCGCCGACGATCACGTCCGCGATGTGCGTGCCGTTGCCGCGCGCCAGCAGCAGCGCGAGCGGGTCGGTGTCGGCGAAGAGGGCATCGTCATCGAGCGCGTCCCAGTCCAGCAGCACGATGTCGGCCGGTGCGCCGGGGGCGATCCGGCCGTTCGACAGTGCGACGGCGCCCGACACGCTGCGGGGGCCGTTGCGCGACGCGAAGCCCCAGAGCTGCCCCGGCGTCATCGTCGTGTCGAAGCCCCAGCCGCGGTGCAGCGCATAGGCCAGGCGCGCCTCGCGCAGGGCGTCGTCGTCTTCGTCGAAGGCCATGCCATCGAGCCCCATGGCCACGCGGCAGCCCTGCGCGAGCATCTCGGGCAGGGGAGCGATGCCGGACTTCAGGCCCAGGTTCGAACTGGTGTTGACCGCGATGGTCGCGCCGCGTTCCGCGATCAGTGCCAGCTCATCGGGCCGCGCCCAGGCGCAATGCGCCAGGGTGAGGCGCGGGCTGAGCAGCCCGATGCTGTCGAGGAACTTGACGATGCCGCCGGGATGCACCCGGTCGGCCCATTGGCGCTGGTACCGGGTCTCCAGCAAGTGCATGTGCACCGGCCGGCCGGTGTCGGCCGAAGCCCGCGCAATGGCTTCGAGCAGGGGCGTGCTGCACCATTGCACGGCGCTCGGGCCGTACTGCACGGCGACGTGGTCGCCCGATCCGTCGTCCTGCACCATCGCTGCGACCTCGTCGACCAGCGCGAGCTGCTGCGCGGGCGCCACTGGCTGCACGGCGAGCCGCTTCGCGACCGCGTCGCGGATGCCCGGGCGCAGCGCGCTCAGTACCGTGGCGTCGTCGCAGTAGGCGATGCCGTTGCGGTCGCGCATGGCCACCGCGAAGCCGATGCGCACGCCGACGTCGCGCGCGGCCCGTGCCACGGCGCGCGCTTCGTCCACGTAGGGCATGCCGCCCTGCACCCGGGTGTAGTGCACCATGAGGTGGGCGACGCCGTTGCGCACCGAGCGTGCGAACGATGTCGCGGCGCACAGGTACGGGTCCATGCCCGGCACCACGCCGAGAAAGGGCAGCCAGCTTTCCAGCGGCTGGTTGAACGCGCCCAGCGTGGCGCTGCGAAAAGTGCGCGCATGGTCGTGGGCGTTGGCGAGCGCGGGCAGCGCCAGCCTGCGGCGGCCGCTGCCCGCGCCCGGCCGTGCCTCGATGGAGGCCACGCGCCCATTCGCCAGGCCGACGCGCACATCGCGTCGCGCGGGCTCCGCGCCCGGGTCGGCCAGCAGCCAGTCGCAGTCGAGAAAGGCGGCGTCGGTCGCGGGCGTCGTCATGGGGCCGCCACCCTGCGCTCGGCCAGCGGCGGCAGGAAGCGGCGGTCGAAGACCTCGGCAGCGGTCGGCACGCGAGGCAGCTCGAACGCTTCCTGCACCTGGATGAGGGAGCGCGCGAAACGCGCATCGCTGACGTCGCCAAGGCCGATGGCGGCGGCTTCGGGTGTCAGCATCACGGTTTTCAGGGTGTACATGAGGCGGCGTTTCTCCAGGTCCTTGTTCAGCAGCGGCTCGCGCTTCATGAGCGCGGCGATGGCGGCGTCGGGGTTGGCGATGGTATCGCGCAGTCCCTTGTGGATGGCGCGCACCAGCCCCGCGACGGCCTGCGGGTTGTCCTTGACGAGCTTCTGCGACACCAGCACGCCGTTGCCATACAGCTCGACGCCGAGGTCGCCGTAGTGGAACCAGCGGATGTCCTTGTCGGGGTCGATGCCCTGCGCCACCAGGTTCATGTAGCTGGTGACCGAGAACACCGCCGAGCCGTCGACGTGGTCTTTCAGCATCATCTGCTCCTGCAGGTTGGGCGCCACGTTGGTCCACTTGACCTTGGCCGCATCGACGCCGCCCTTGCCCGCGATCACGGGGAACATCCGTGAGGCCGCACCGCCGGCCACCGTGCCGAGCGTCTTGCCTTCGAGGTCCTTCAGCGTCCTGATCGGGCTGGTCGACTTCACGATCAGCGCGAACGGCGCCCGGTTGTAGATCATGTAGACCATCACCGGCGCGGTGCCCGGCTTGGCGACGGCGTTCTGGATGATGGCATTGACGTCGCCGAAGCCGGCCTGGTAGGCACCGGCCATCACCTTGGTCACGGCGGCGGCCGAGCCGTCGCCCTGGTCGATGGTGACCGCCAGCTTTTCCGCGGCGAAGTAGCCCTTGTCCTCGGCCAGGTAGTACCAGGCGTGGATGCCCTGCAGCTTCCAGTCGAGCACGAACTTGATGGGGGTGACGGGCTGCGCCGCGGCCGGGCGAACCGGCAGCCCGGCGGCGAGCGAAGCCAGTGCGGCGAAAGCGAAGGCCGCGGCGCGGCGCGAAAGACGGTGGTGCATGAAAGCTCCAGGATGGGATGAGGAAGGAAGGGGCCGCGACAGGCTCATGCCATCGCCATGTCGGTCTTGCGCTGCGCCCAGCCGGTCATGCGCTGTTCGACCAGCGAGGACACGGCGTAGAGCGCCACGCCCATCGCGGCCAGCAGGAAGAGCCCGGCGAACACCATCGGCACGTCGAAGTTGCCGCTGGCGATCATCATCACGGTGCCGATGCCCTTGTTCGACGCCACGGTCTCGGCCAGCACGGTGCCGACGAAGGACAGCGTGATCGCGATCTTGAGCGAGGCGAAAAGATAGGGCAGGGTGCGTGGCAAGCCGACGTTCCAGAGGATGTCGCGCTTGCGGGCGCCGAGCACGCGCAGCACGTCCTCCAGTTCGGGCTCGGTGCTGGCGAGTCCGGTCGCCACGTTGACCACCACCGGGAAGATGCTGATCACCATCGAGGTCAAGATCGCCGGCACCGTGCCGGCGCCGAACCACACCACGAACAGCGGCACCACCGCCACCTTGGGGATGCTCGAGAAGCCGACCAGCAGCGGATAGGTGACGTCGTAGGCGAGCCTGGACGAGCCGATGCCGACGCCGATCACGATGCCCGCCAGCACGCCGAGCACGAAGCCGGCGAAGGTGGTGTAGAGCGTCTGCGCCGCATGCGGCCACAGCAGCGACATCTTGTCGATCAGCACGTTCGCGATCTGGCTCGGCCGCGGCAGGATCAGGTCGGACACGCCGAAGGCCAGGCAGGCCAGCTCCCACAGCAGGAAGAAGCCGATCAGCGCGCCGGCGGACAGCAGGCGCTGGCGGGTTCGAGGAGAGAGGATCATGCCACCACCTCTTCCAGCGAGGCGGCCGTGGCCGTGGTCGTGGCCGTGGCCATGGCCGCAGCCGCCGGCGTGGCATCGCCGTCACGCCGCGCATCGGCGATGCGCATGCGCAGCTGCTGCACCAGCGTGGCGAACTCGGGTGCATAGCTGCTTTCCAGCGTGCGCGGCCGGACAAAGCCGACCTCGCGCGTCTCCAGGATGCGGCCGGGCCGCGAGCTCATCACGCAGATCCGGTTGGCCAGGTAGGCGGACTCGCGCAGATCGTGCGTCACCAGCAGCACCGTGGGGCGCCGGTCCATCCACAGCGTCTGCATGATGTCCCACAGCTCCTCGCGCGTGAACTGGTCGAGCGCGCCGAAGGGCTCGTCGAGCAGGAGCAGTTCCGGGTCGTGCACCAGCGCGCGGCACAGCGACGCGCGCTGCAGCATGCCGCCCGACAGCTGCCAGGGCCGCTTGTCGCCGAAGCCCTTGAGCCCTACCTGGGCGAGCAATGCCTCGACGCGGTCCTTGTACTCGCCGTGCTTCTTCTTGCCGAAGTGCCGGCGGAACGGCTCGACGATCTTGAGCGGGATCATCACGTTGTCGCGGATGGTCAGCCACGGCAGCATGGTCGGGTTCTGGAACGCGAGGCCGATGCGCAGGCGCGGTGCCTGCGAGGCGTGCGCGCCGCCACCGGGCAGCGTGCCGGCCGCACCGACTTCGCGGCCGCCCGCGATCACGGCGCCTGCGCTGGGCCGCAACAGGCCGGCCACCAGCTTCAGGATGGTCGACTTGCCGCAGCCGCTCGGGCCGACCAGCGCCACGAAGTCGCCCTCGTCGATGCCGAGCGTCGTGTGGTCCAGGGCGATGGTGCCGCCGCCGTAGCGCAGCATCACGTCGGAGAGTTGGATGTAGGCGTTGCCCATGGCAGCTTTCAGAAGGAGGGAATGGCGAAGATGGCGGCCACCGGCCCGCCGCCGGGTGGCCCCTGGTGTTCGGCACCGCCCGACACGTAGAGCGCCGTCGACCCGACCACCGAAGCCAGCACGCCGCCGACGGCCGCACGCGCGTGCCGCGTCGAGTGGATGTCGGAGTCGTTGAGCATGGTGTGGCGCGCCTCGCGCACGAGTCCGCTGGGGCTGGCTTCGGCCTTGGCCAGCAGGTTGACCAGCCGGCTTGCGACGAGATCGGCATCGGCCTCCGGGTCGAGCCCGAAGCGCTCGCGCAGCATGCGGCGCACGCTGTTGCCGTCGATCGCGTCCTGCATCACCGTATGCGCGATGCGAAAACGCGAGGCACTGCCGGCCGCCTCGCCGAGCACGATGACCACGTTGCCGTCGAGTTCGATGCCGGCCGAGCACGAAGCCCGTGCCGAATGGAGCGTGCTGTCGTGCAGGATCGCCGCCTCGTCGACCGCCGCGCACTCGCCCAGGGCGAGGCCGACGCCGAGTGCCGAGGCGCCGCGCGACCAGCCCATCGACTCGTAGGTGTCGCGGCTGACGGTGGCCGCGCCGCTTTGCTGCGCCGCACGGACCTTGGCCGAGGTGAGCAACGGGCACTTGACCTGCACCAAGTGAACGTCC
The DNA here is from genome assembly GCF_056394465.1 of Variovorax sp. 10N432. Lineage (NCBI taxonomy): Bacteria > Pseudomonadati > Pseudomonadota > Betaproteobacteria > Burkholderiales > Comamonadaceae > Variovorax > Variovorax sp. 10N432. The sequence continues at coordinate 68,255 of NZ_JBFTHX010000016.1, read as the reverse complement.
GCCGCGTCGTCGATGCCGGCATCGCGCATCGCGGCTTTTACCGCCTCGGCGGTGGCCTCGACCTGTGCCATGCGCCCGAGCTCTTCCGGGGCGAAGTCCCGTGTGTGTGCGATCCCGACCACCAGGCGCTTCTCGTGCGTCGCTTCAGCCGCGTCGGCCGGCCCGCGCGCGAACACCGTGAAATGCGGCGACAGCACGCCCTCGGTGCCGCCCGACATCACGAGCGCCACGCGTCCATGTACCTGCGCGGCCGTGCAGTCGAGGTGAGGCGCCAGGAAGTGGCACCAGGCCGTGGCCGCGAAGTCGCGCGTGTGGTCGTTCACGCAGCCGTTGCCTTCGGTCTTTCCCATCACGGCGATGATCTGCCGGGGGTCGAGGCGCCTCGCGTCGACCAGCGCCTGCACGCCCGACAGGTCGGCCGGCCCGTCGCAGGGAACGCGGAACACGTCGACCTTCTGTGCGGCGCTCACAGTGCATCCACCAGCGGTTTGGCGTTCGCCGGAATGCCCTCGGGCGCCTCGACGATGGCGCTGCTGTAGTGCGCCATGTTGCGCGGCTTCGCAGCCGGCATCTGCTGGATGCCCTTGACCGACCGGCCCCAGCCCGCCGCGTCGGCGACGAGCTTGCCGTCGCGCATCACGAAGCGTCCGCGCAGCAGGGTGTGAAGCGGATAGCCTTGCACCGACCGGCCGTTCCATGGCGAGATCTTGCTGATGCTCTGCAGCTTGTTCTGCGACAAGGTGCCGGTGCGCGCCATGTCGACGACCGCGATGTCGGCATGGGCACCGGGCGCGATCACGCCCTTGGTGCCATACAGCCCCCAGGCCCGGGCCGGCGCCACCGAACTCCAGCGGACATAGTCCATCAGCGAGGCGCGGCCGCGATTCACCTCGGTCAACATCAGCGGCATCTGCGTCTCCACGCCCGGAAAGCCGCAGTCGCATTCCCAGATGCTCTCGCGCGTCTTTTCTTCGGGTGTGTGCGGCGCGTGGTCGGTCGCGATCATGTCCAGGGTGCCGTCCATCAGTGCGTCCCACAGCGGCTGGTTGTGGCGAGGCTCGCGGATCGGGGGGTTCACGCGCATCACGCCACCGAGCTTGCGCATGTGATCGGTGTTGAGCAGCAGGTACTGGGGGCAGGTCTCGGCCGTGACGTCGACGCCGCGGCGCTTGAACTCGCGCAGCAGGTAGAGCGAATCGGCCGCGCTGTGGTGCGCGATGTGCACGCGCGCGCCGGTCCACTCGGCCAGCGTCAGCACGCGGTTGATGGCCTCGATCTCGGCCACCGCCGGGCGGGCCGCCAGGTGTGCCATCGCGTCGATGCGGCCGGCGTCCTGCAGGCGCTTCTGGCGGCGGAAGAGAATCGACGAGTTCTCCGCGTGCACCACGGTGCGGATGCCCAGCGGCGCGAGGATCTCGAAGCCTTCGAGCAGCGCGCCGTCGGTCGGTGCCGGCAGGTTGCCGAAGGTGTTGCCGACGAAGGCCTTGAAGCTCGTCACTCCGGCGTCGAGCAGCGCTTCGAGCTGGTCGATGCTCTCGTCGCCCAGCAGGCCGTGGATGCCGAAGTCGCAGTACGACGACTCGGCCGCCTTCAGCTTGATCCGCAGCGCCTCCACCGTGCCGGTCGGCGGGTGGGTGTTGGGCATCTCGAAGACCGTGGTCACGCCGCCCATCGCGGCAGCGGCGGAGCCGGTCTTCCAGGTCTCCTTGTTCGGATAGCCGGGGTCGCGAAAGTGGACGTGGCTGTCGATGGCGCCGGGCAGCAGGTAGAGGCCGTCGGCGCGCATCTCGGTGCGCGCGGCCGGCATGGTGTCGTCGTGGCCGACGGCGACGATGTGCTCGCCGGCAATCGCCACCGAGGCTTCGATGATCTGGTCCGGCGACACCACGCGGGCGCCACGGATGACGAGGTCGACTTCTCTGGTCATGGGATGTCCTCGCGCGTTCAGAGTGCGGCCCAGCCGCCGTCGACGGGCAGGTCGACGCCGGTGATCTGGCGCGACACCTCGCTCGCCATGAACAGGCAGGCGTTGGCGATGTCGGCGTCTGTGGAGACGCGCTTCAAGGCGTAGTCGGCGGCATGGCGCGTCATGGCTTCTTCGAGCGTGATGCCCAGCTTCTCGGCCATGTTGGCGCACACCTTCTCGCGAAAGCGCGGGCCGTCCACCATGCCGGGCGCGACGTTGTTGACGTTGATGTTGAAGGGGCCGGCTTCGAGCGCAAAGCTCTTGGTGATGCCGCGCAGGCCCCACTTCGAGGCCGAGTAGGCCAGCCGGCCGGCGCGCCCGCGCAGGCCGAAGGTGCCGCCGACGTTGACGATCTTGCCGCTGCGGCGGGCGATCATCGACGGCAGGATGGCGTGGATGGTGTTGAAGCAGCCGGTCATGTTGAGCTGCACGATCTCGTTGAACTCTTCGGTGGTCGTTTCCCAGCCGGTCTTTCCGATCGGGCCCGAGCCGCCGGCCACGTTGACCAGCACGTCCACACGGCCGAAGGCCTCGAGCGCGTGCGCGGCCAGCGCCTCGGTCTGCGCGGCCACGGTCAGGTCGCAGGGCACCACGATGGCCTGCACGCCGAGCGCACGCGCCTCGGCGGCCACGGGTTCGATGGCGGCGGTGTCGCGCCCGGCCAGCACCAGCCTGGCGCCTTCGCGCGCGAAGGCGAGCGTCACGGCGGCGCCCATGCCCTTGGCGGGGCCGGTGATGAGGGTCACCTTGTCTTTCAGTTGCAAGTCCATGTCGGGGTCTCCTGTGCGGGGTCAGTGGGTGGTGGTGGCGGAAGGGCGATCGGCGCGTGCCGGCAGGAAGCTGCGGTCGAAGATCTCGCCCGGCTCGGGCGTGCGCGGCAGCGCGTTGGCTTCGACGACGATCGCGATGTCTTTCTTCAGCCGCGCGTCGTCGACGTCACCGAGGCCGATGCGCGCGATCTCGGGGTGGCTCATGTCGTTCTTCAGCGTGGCGAGCAGCTTGTCCTTCTCGACCTCGCGCTTGAGCAGGGGCTCGCGCTGGATCGCATGGTCGACGCCGGCATCCGGGTTCGCGATGACTTCCTTCACCGCGCGGTTGAGCGCCTTCACGAAGCCGGCCACGGCCTTCGGGTTCTCCTTCACGAAGCGCTTCGAGAAGAACACCGTGTTGGCATAGAGGTCCATGCCGTAGTCGCCGTAGCGGATGAAGCGCAGGTCCTTCGCCGGATCGAGCCCCATGCCCTTGGCGCTGAAGCTGACGGTGGTGACGTAGCCGAAGCCGGCGTCGATCTGGCCGCGCGAGAGCATCTGCTCGCGCAGGTTGGGCGCCATGTTCGTGACGTTGACCTTGGCGGCGTCGATCCCGGCGATCTTCGCGAAGGCCGGAAACAGCTTGAGTGCGCCGTCGTTGGCCGGGCCGCCCACCGTCTTGCCTTCGAGGTCCTTCGGCGTCCGGATCGGGCTGTCGCTCTTCACCACGAGCGCGAACGGCGGCGTGTTGTAGAGCATGTAGACGCCCACCGGGGCGTCGGCGGGGCGCCGGGACGCGAGGTCGACCAGCGCATTGATGTCGCCGAAGCCGGCCTGGTAGGCGCCCGCGGCCACCTTCGGGATCGAGGCGGCCGAGCCTTCGCCCTGGTCGATGGTGACGTCGAGCCCTTCGTCCTTGAAGTAGCCCTTGTCCTGCGCCAGGAAGAACCACGCCTGCGGGCCTTCGTATTTCCAGTTCAGCACCAACTTGATCGGCACTTGCGCCAAGGCCGGCTGCGCGGCCAGAGCGAGCGCGAGTGCGAGGCCGCAGGCGGACAGCAGGGCGTGCGGGAGAGGGAATTTCATGCTCAAGACTCCTTGGTTCTGGGAGAAGAGGTGGAAGAAGCGACTCGAAGCGCGTCGAGCAACGTCGCGGCACTGGCGACGAAGCCGTGCAGCAACTGCACGATGTAGAGCACGCCCTTGGTCACGTAGGCCGGCGACGGCGTGCTGCAGGCGTCCTGCAGCAGCACGCAGTCGTAGCCGAGGAAGTTGGCGTCCTGCAAGGTCGAGAACACGCAGCGGTCGGTGTTGATGCCGGTGAACAGCAGCGTCGTGATGCCCTGCTGGCGCAGCAGCGTGTCGAGTTCGTTGTCCCAGAAACCGCTCAGGCGATGCTTGTGCACGCTGATGTCGGATGGCGCCACGGTCAGCTCGTCGATGACTTGCGCGCCCCACGAGCCCTGCACCAGCGAGGGCCCATGGTCGAGCGGCGAGTGCTCGGCATAGCCCACGCCATCGGCCGTGCGCTTGCCCTTGAACTGGACCGTGGGGGCGAGGTTGCGCTTGTCGGCGCGGATGCCCCAGTTGAGCCACACCACCGCGCCGCCCGCATCGCGCCAGGCCGGCAACAGCGCTTGCAGCACCGGGATCGGCTTGCGCGCGGCCTGGGTGCCCAGGCCCTTCTGAGCGAACCAGCCTTCGGCGTGGCAGAAGTCGTTCTGCATGTCGACGACCAGCAGCGCGGTGCGCGCCAGGTCGATCTCGACGGCCTGCGGCGCGGCGTCGGCGATCAGCAGCGGCCGCGGCTTGCGTGCCTTGCGCACGAAGCTCACGCGGTTGTCATCCTGCAAATGCCAGGCGTTGTGCGCGGCAGGGCCGAACGACGCCCTCGAAGGAGGCAAGCTGGGCGCCAATCTGGGGCGTGGGGGACGCGGAGGGGCTTTCATGCCCGATGTCATGCACGCGACGTGCCCGGGAGTGCGCCACCACGACGCTTTATCGCGTTCGCTGCGTTGCCGAAACGGCAACGGCCATCGAAGGCATGAAGGTTGCAAGACGGGCCGCATGAACCATTTGCGTCTTCTGCGCTACGTCGATGAAGTGGCCCGCGCGGGCTCGATCCGCCAGGCGGCCGAGCGGCTGCACGTGGCACCCTCCGCCGTGAACCGCCGCATCCAGGACATCGAGGACGAGCTCGGCACGCCGGTCTTCGAGCGCCTGCCGCGCGGCATGCGGCTGACGGCGGCCGGCGAACTCTTCGTGCGCTACATCCGCGGCCGCGCCGCCGACCTGGAGCGGGTGCGCTCGGAAATCGAGGAGCTGCAAGGCCTGCGGCGCGGCAGCGTGCGCCTGGTGGCGAGCCAGGCGCTGGCGCCGAAGTTCCTGCCGGGTGTGATCGGCGAGTTCCGCAAGGCGCATCCGCTGGTCGCCTTCGACGTCCACATCGGGGACCACGTGCAGGCCGCACGCGCGCTGCGCAGCTTCGAGACCGACCTGGCCCTGGTGTTCAACCTGGCGCCGGAGGCCGACATCCAGCGCGCGATCGTGGTCGAGCAGAAGCTCATGGCGATCCTGCATGCGAGGCATCCGCTCGCCGCCGGCAGCGCGTCGTCACTGCGCCTGCGCGACTGCGCCGAGTACCCGGTGGTGCTGCCGAACCGCGACACCGGGGGGCGCCAGCTGCTGGAACGCTTCCTGGCGCGCAGCTCGACCCGCCTCAATGCCATGGTGGAAAGCAACAGCTTCGAGTTCTTGCGAGGCTGCCTGGACGACCGGCGGTCGATCTCGTTCCAGATGGCCATCGGCGCGGCCTGGGACGACCGCGACATCGTCGCGCGCGATATCGAGGATCGAGGGTTTCCGAGGGGCGAGATGGTGCTGGCGAGCCTGCGGGGTCGACAGCTTCCGGTGATTGCCTATGCGTTTGCGGAGTTCCTGAGGAAGAGATTGGGGAGTCTGGGAGGTGGCGAGCCGCCCGCGGCGCGCTGAACCCGTCCTGGATCGCGGCCGGCCTCCCACCGGCTCATCGGGACGCCCGCATCAAGGCGCTGTGCGGGTTCACCGCTTCGCCCTTCCACCATTGCCTTTCAGGCCCGAGCATGAAGACCGCGAAATGGAGGTGAGGCGCGACGGTTGCAGCGTTTCCGGTCGTGCCCACATAGCCGATCAGGTCGCCGCGCCGCAGCTGCATGCCCTCGTGCAGGCCGTCGGCGTATCGGTCGAGGTGCGCGTAGTAATAGGCCAATTGCCCTGCGGGGTCGAACTGGTAGATGGTGAGCCCGCCCGGCTTGCTGTCGAACAGCTTGACCAGCTTGCCATCGTCCACGGCGCGCACCGGCGTACCGAGCGGGGCCATGATGTCGAGCGCCTCGTGGCGATGGCCGGGACGGCCGTCCTCGAAGGTGTCGCGCACCGTCTCGGGACGGATGCCGTCGACCGGGAACTGCAACGAACGGGCGGCGAGAAGCGCCGGCCCGATGCGCTCGCCGGCGGATTGCGCGAGCGCGCCGCAGCACGCCACGAGACAGGCGCAAGCCACCGCCAGTCGAACGCGGGCCACGTGCACGGCAGCCGCCCTCTCAGGCCTTGACCTCGACCGCGAAGCCGGCTTTCGCCAGCTGGGACAGGCGGGCCGCATCCCAATTGGTCAGGTGGATGCAGCCATTGGTTTCCTCGTGGCCGACGCGATCGGGCGCCGGCGTGCCATGGATGCCCCAGTGGGGCTTCGACAGGCCCATCCACACATTGCCGATCGGGTTGTTCGGGCCGGCAGCGACGTCGACTTTCACCGCGTCGGCCGGCGCGTTCTTGAGGATCGACGGATCGTAGGTGAAGGTCGGGTCCTTCACCTCGTTGATGATCTTCATCCTTCCCAGGGGCAGCGGGTCGAGAGGTCCGCCGATGCTGATCGGAAAGCCGGCCAGCGGTTTGCCCGTGCCGTCGAGCACGAACAGCATGTGTTCGCTCTTGTCGATCTCGATCGACTTGGCGGCCTTGACCACGCCGGCATCGGCCGCGCCGGTGATGTTGACGACCACGATCTCGTCGCCGGCCTGGAATTTCGCTGTGCGGTTCAGTTCGGCCAGGGCCTTCGGCGACATGTGGTACTTCTCCGAGAGGGCCTCGCGCAGGTTCTCGTAGCCCATCGACTTGAGCTTGGCACGATCCGCCATCTCCTTCGGCGTCGGTGCGTAGGGACCCGCGACATCCTTGTCGGTCAGCACATGGGTGGTGAACAGCGGCGCGCTGTCGGCCTTGAGCGCGGCCCAGGTCGCGGCGTCGACCTTGCCGCTCTCGGCGAGGCCGAACGAGCGCTGGTAGGCCGCGACGACGCGGCGCATGTTGGCACCGTAGCCGCCGTCGATCTCGCCGGGCGAGAACCAGGCGCGGTCGAGCAGGATCTGCGCCCGCATCACGGCCGCGCCCCGCGAACCTTGCGAGAGCAATGGCGTCTCGTCGGCTGCATTGAGCCGGTCGAGTGCGGCGGCACCCGTGGTCGGGGTGGCGGCGTTGGCGCGCCAGGGAGCGGCGCCGGCGGCGACCATGCCGAGGCAGGCGGCGGCGAGGAGAAAGGATCGGCGTGGAGAAGCGGTCATGGGACGTGCCGGACTACTTGTCCTTGGCAGGGGTCACCGAGACCTTGGGAACCTCGATCACCTTTTCCTCTGTCTTCACCGTCGGGACCGTGATGGTCTTCTCTTCCTTCGTCACTTTCACGTCGGGAGTGGTCACGTCGTACTTGGGAAGCGTCACGTCGCCCTCTTTCGTCTTTTCGTACTTCGGCACCGTGATGTTCCCGTCAGCCGTCTTCTTCACGTCGCAGGCGGCGAGCGTCATGATGGTGCCGATGGCGATAGCGATGGATGCAATGGCTTTCATGGGGTGTCCTCTGAGTTGTTCCGCCCATTCTGAATCGCACGCATCGTTGGCCTGTAAGACCGCGCCGCATGATCGCGGAGGCGTGTGGACTCACGCGATGTGGTCCGTCCTTGGCCGGACGTTCGCCGATCAGCGTTGCGCCTGCGCCGGAAAGCGCAGGGTGAAGGTGGTTCCCTCCGCCGCCGAGGACGCGACCGCCATCTCTCCGCCATGCGCCTTCGCGATCTCCCTGACGATGAACAACCCCAGGCCGACGCTGCGCACGGTGTTGCTGCTCGTGGCGCCGCGCACCATGGGCTCGAAGACGTTGGCGAGCATGCCGGAGGGAATAGGGTCGCCTTCGTTGTGGACCGCCACCAAGGCCGTGCCGGTGTCGATGGCCGATCGCACCACGATCGGCGTGCCGCTGCGGCCGTAGGTCGCCGCGTTGCTGACCAGATTGCCGATCAGCTGGGCCAGCCTGTCGGCGTCGGCGATGCATTGCGCCTCGCCCTGCGCCTCATGTGCGATGACGCGGTCGGGGAAGGCGAGCATCAGTTCGTCCAGCGTGCGCGCGGTGACCTGGTGGAGGTCGATGCGCTGGCGCTTCACGCTCAGACCGGCGCCGATCCGCGCCTGCGTGAAGTCAAGCAGTTCCTCGATCAGGCGCTGCGCGCGCTCGGCAGAATCGCGCACGTGGCCCAGCACCCGGGTCCGGCGCTCGTTTTCGGTCCGCCCCAGGAGTTGCACGCCCATGAGGATGGCCGACAGCGGGTTGCGCAGGTCATGGCTCACGATGCCGACCATCTGCTCGGCGAACAGCGCCCGGTCCCTCAGCAGGTTCTGTGCATCGAGTTCCGCCGCGAGCAGGCTGTCGGCCTTTTTCCGTGCGTTCATCAGCTCGCGCTCGTAGCGGTTGCGGTCTTCTGCCACGAAGGCGGCGATCTCGTCGAAGTCGCCTTCCGCCCGCTTGCGGCGCCGCGCGTTGAGGATCATCGGAATGCCGTGCCCGTCGCGGTGCCGCACCTCGAACTTCACTTCGGCCACGGAGCCTTGCATCTGCAGGGTCGGCGCCCAGTGGGTCTGATGGAAGATGCGGCCACCCATCGTGAACAGGTCCTGCACGCGCTTCGCACCGACGAGGTCTTCGCGCGGCATTCCGACCCAGGTGCAGAAGGTCGTGTTCACCTTCAGGATGGTGCCGTCCAGCGCGGTGACCAGCAGGCCGCAGGGGGCCTCGTCGAAGAGGTCGCTCGCGCTCGGGACCTGGAGGGTCATCGGCGGCTAGCGCTGGCCGAGCGCGCGCAGAAACTCGTCGATCGCGTCGCAACTCGCGCCCGGCGCACTCAGGTGCGGGCAATGGCCGGTGTTGTCGACGATCCGGAGCGTGCTGTGCGGCAAGGTCCTGTGCATGTATTCGCCCACGGCGACGGGTGCGATGAGGTCTTCCGACGACTGGATCACGAGCGTGGGCGTCTGGAGCCTGGCCACGTCCTGCCGGTTGTCCGACAGGAAGGTCGCCTTGGCGAATCGCTTGGCGATGTCCGGGTCGGTGCGGCAGAAGCTGGCCGTGAGCTCCTCGCCGAGTTCGGGCCGCTCGGGCACGCCCATGATCGCCGGCGCCATGCTGCCGGCCCAGCCGAGATAGTTGCTCTCCAGCGTGTCCAGCAGCGAATCGATGTCCTCGCGCGTGAAGCCGCCGACATAGTCGCCGTCGTTGATGTAGCAGGGCGACGGGCCGATCATCATGTGGGCCGCGAAAGTGCCAGGCGACTGCAGGTCGGCCAGCATGCCGATCATCGCGCTCACCGAATGGCCGACGAAAAAGACCGGTCCGAGCGCCACGTCGCGCGTGATCTCCAGGACATCGTCCGCGTAGCCTTGCAGGCTGGCGTACTTCGTCACCTCGTAGGCGCTCGGGTCGGAGTTGCCTGCCCCCACCAGATCGAAGGTGACCACGCGGTAGCGTTCGGCGAAATGGGGGGCCATGAAGCGCCACATGTTCTGGTCGCAGCCGAAGCCATGCGCAAAGATCATGGTCGCGGGACCGCTGCCCTGGATCTGTACGTTGTTGCGGTGGCGGATGTTCATTGGGAGGGTCGGGCGGGTCCCGATGGCGCGTGCGGGGCTGAGTCGCCCGCAAACAGCCATTTTGCCCCCTTTCGGCAGGCTGGCCCAAGAAGCATCGGATCGCCCGCAGGACAGCAAGCCCGCCCCGGCTCTACCCCTGGCCCGACGCCACGGCCAGCACGCGCCGCGCGTCGTCGGGTGATGCCGCGTCGGCTGCCCAGGCGACGAATTGGTCCGGGCGCACCAGCACCAGCTTGGCCGCGTAGCGGGCGGTTTCGTCGCTGCTCTCCGCCATCACGATCGACAGGGGCAGCGACAGGTCGAGCGCCGCTTCGCGGAACGCCTCGACCGCCGAAGCCGGCCCGCCCATCACCAGGAGCGTGAATCCGGCGCCGAGCTCGTCGTAGATGTTCTTGCCGGACGCCTGTGCGGCGGGTGCCAGGTGGTGCCCCGCGCGGGCATCGAAGCGGTGGGACCCCTTCGCGCTGCTCACTCGGCCTTCGCTCCCGCATACCACGGTCGAGCCTTCGTAGTGGGGCTCGAAGGCGTGCACCTCGCCGACTGCGCCCTGGGCGCGCGCTTGCCAGGCGGCATCGAACGCCGCCTGGTCGCGGGCCGGATCGTATGCGTCCAGGAACTCCCGGTCGGCATCGATCGACTTGGCGATGAAGTCGCGGATCGTCGAGCCGAACACGGGGCGCCGCTCGGCATCGTAGGAGTCGAGCAGGCCTTCGCCACCCCAGCCCTGCAGCGTCGCGGCGAGCTTCCAGCCCAGGTTTCGCGCGTCCTCCAGCCCGGAGTTCACGCCGTAGCCGCCATAGGGCGGGTGGCTGTGGGCCGCATCGCCTGCAACGAAGATGCGGCCCTCGCGATAGCTGTCGGCCAGCATGAAGCGCAGGTCCCAGAAACCGATGTGCTCGAACTCGACGTCGAAATCCGCTCCGACGGCCTCGCGAAGGTATGCCGCGAAATCGAAGTTGTCCTTGGTGGTACCTGGAGGCACCGGCGCGTGAAAGAACCAGGTGCTGCCCAGATCGACGCGACCGAAGAATTTCCAGTAGCCCTTCAGCGCCGGCTGCAGCACGTTGTAGTAGGACTTGCCCGGGTAGCACTCGAGCAGCCTGTGCAATTCGTGCGACTTGAAGACCAGCAGCACCATCATGCGGTCGTGGTCGGTGCGCGTCTGCGTGATGCCGGCATGCTCCCTCACGAGCGAGCGGGCCCCATCCGAACCGATGGCGTAGGCGGACCTCAAGACGCGCCGGCCGCTTCCTTCGCGCTCGCCGATCGTGATCGACACGCCACTGGCGTCCTGAGTCACTGCTTCCGCGTCCCAGCCGTACAGGGTCTGGACCGAGGGAAGTTCGGCGACGCGTCGTCGCAGCACCGCCTCGGTGGCGTACTGCGGAAGCCTTTCGTTGGACGTGAAGTAATAAGGCTTGACCAGGTCGCGCTGCAGCCAGTCGTAGCTGTGAGGCCCGAGCAGCGTGCCGTAGGCGGTCAGGCCGCCGATCCCGTACGACGGTGGAATGGTGCGCGCGGCGCGCAGTTGCTTTTCCGCCCCCCAGAAGTGGAAGTGCTCCATCGTGCGCTGGGTGAGGTTCTGGCCCTTGGGGATGGGTTGGGGCTGCGGATAGCGTTCGACGACGACGGTGCGAACGCCGCGCTGGCCCAACTCGATGGCGAGGCCCATGCCCACGGGACCTCCGCCGACGATGACGACCTCGGCATCGAATTGCGCCGAGATGGCTGATTCCTTGTTCATGCTCTGCCTACTCCGCGGTGATGCCTTGGGCCTTGATCAGGTCGGCCCAGCGCTTGGCGTCTGTCGCCAGCATTTGCTGAAACGCCTCGGGCGTGCTGTGGGCAGGCGTCATGCCCTGGGTCTCGAAGGCCTTGGCGATGGCCGGCTGCGCCAGGATCTCGCGCAACTCCTTGTTCAGGCGCTCGATGTACGGGCGCGGCGTGCCCGCGGGTGCCAGGACGCCGTACCACATGTCGACGTTCATGTTCCCGAGCTTGAGAACGCTGAGCGGCGGCACCTCCGGGAGCAACGGGCTCGGCTTGTCGGAGCTGATCGCAAGCGCCTTGAGCTTGCCCGCCTTGACGTGCTGCAGGGCGACATGGATCGGCAGGAACATGACGTCGATCTGGCCGCCCAGCAGGTCCGTGACGGCCGGCGCGGTGCCGCGATAGCTGATGTGCGTCAGGGACACCCCGGCCCGGTTCTTGAGCAGTTCCATGGCCAGGTGGTGCGGCGTGCCTGCACCGGGCGAGCCGTAGTTCAGGGCGCCCGGCTTTGCCTTGGCGCGTGCGATCAGATCCTGCAGGGAGTCGATCTTCGTCCCCGGATACGCGACCAGGAGCAGTTGACCCCAACTCGTCTGGCTGACCGGCGCGAGATCGGTCACCGGATTGAATCCCAGCTTGGGATAGAGGGCCATGTTCATGACGAGCGTGTTGACGCTCACGAGCAGCGTGGTGCCGTCCGGTGTCGCGCGAACGACCTCCTGCGTGCCGATGTTGCCGGAGGCTCCGGGCCTGTTCTCGACGAAGAAGGGGCGCTTGAGGCGTTCGGAAAGGCCGGGGGCGATCTGGCGCGCGATCAGGTCGATGCCGGTGCCGGGCGTGAAAGGAACGATCAGGCGAACGGGAGCGTCCGCCGAGCCTTGGGCACGGGCAAAGGGGGCTGCCAGCGCGGCGAGCCCGCCGAGCAGAATGCGGCGGCGGTGCCGGAATGAGGGCGACGGCTGCAAAGTCCTGGAAGTGTTCACGGCGATGTCTCTTTGGGAGTTGGGTGACAATTAAAGCGGTACCTTTGACATTGATCAAACGGAATATTCTGATGAATTCGTCAACAAAATTGATCAATGTGAGCAGCCGTCAGCTGCACGCGTTCCTTGAAATAGCGCGGCTCCAGAGCTTTGCCAAGGCCGCCGAGCAGGTTCATCTCTCGCCTTCGGGCATGAGCATGCTGGTCAAGGAACTGGAAGAGCAGGTCGGCGCGCGGCTTTTCGATCGAACGACGCGGTCCGTGACCCTGACCGGCGCCGGCCGGCGGCTGCAACCCGTGGCCGAGCGCATCGTCGCCGAACTGCTTGCCCTGAGCGCCGTGGTGGGGGGATCCGAGGCGGCGGTACGTTCTCGGCTCCAGGTGGCGGCCACGCCCATGGTGTCGGCCAGCCTGCTGCCGGAGGTGATTCGCGCGTTCGCCGACAGCCATCGGCAGGTGAGTGTCGACCTGGCGGACGTCGACGTGAGCGTCGTCCGCCAGCGGGTGCTGGACGGCGAGGCGGACATCGGCCTGGGCTTCTTCGTCAAGCCCGCTGTCGGCCTGCTGCGCCAGCCCTTGTGCAAGTTCAGGCTGATGCGCGTCAGCCCGCCAGGAGCCGACTCGGGCGGCCTTGCGCCCAGCCAGCCCTGGAGCAGCATCGCGGGCTTGCCGCTCGTCAGCCTGCCGACCGACAATCCGATTCAAGTGGTGATCGAGAAGCACCTGGCCCGGCTGGGCCGCGCGCACGAGGAGCGGCCGCGGATGAACTTGATCGGGACCATCATCGGGATGGTTCGGGCCGGACGCGGCCACGCCATCGTTCCCTCGTTCGCGATGGAAGAGTGCCTGGGGCAGGGCCTCGGCGTGGCGATGTTGCGCGAGCCCGTGGTTCACCTCGAACTGTTCGTGGTGTCGCGGCGTGGCGCGCAGCCGAAGCATGCGGCACTTGCCTTTGCCCGGGCGCTGAAGGAGGCCGCGGCACGGTTGCCGGGGTAGGGCAGGTTCACACGCCCTAAAGGTCGAGCACCAGCTCGGCAGAACAGGCGCGCGTACGAAGCGCGGTGATGCCGATGTGCGCCGAGCCCGTGTTCGGCTCCACCCGCGACTTCGCCGCCGCGGTCGAGGATGAGCAGAAGTTCCTCGATGGCCTGATCAGGCAGTTCCCGCTGAATTGACCTCGAGCCGGCGTCTTGCCGCCCGTCTCTTCGGCGCGGCGACCTGGCTCACGTGGCGTATGGCGTCGGCGAACTCCGTCAGGACCAACGGCCTCTCCATCCCATCCCGCCGGAAGAAAAGGCCGAACGATGGAAGGTCGATCGAGGGCGAGACATCGAGCCTTCGCGCTCCGCCCCTGGCGATCTCGTCCACCGCATGCTCCAGCCGTACCGCGCACAGCAGCGAGGCATCCTGGCGAAGCACCGTGCCGATCGTCACCGACGACATGGCCTCGATCACCGGCACGGGCGGCGTCACGCCGCTGTTGAGAAAGGCCGTCATGAAAGCCTGTCGGACCAGCGTCTCCCTGGGCGGCAGCACCCACTTTTGCGGCTTGCAGCTCGGCCCATTGATAGCTTCGTGCGGCGATGCTCCCGTTCGAAGCGGAAGCCAGCACACACAGCGCGTCCTTCAGCAGCACAGCAGGCTCCAGCAAGGGAACCATGTCGCTCGAGAGCAGCTCGGGCGTGATGGCGCCAAAGACGCAGTCCAGTTCTCCTTGCAGCAGTCGATGGATGAGCTCCTGGACGCGGCCCTCCCTCAGCTGCACCGCGACGCCGGGCATTCGCTCCCGCAGCCTGACGATGGCCGCTGGAACGGCCGCAGTCACCGACGGGGCCCCCACACGCAGAACCGCCGTGACGCCGCTCTGCAATGCGTCGACGTCTTCGGTTGCGCGGGCCAGCTCGTTCAGTACCGCTCTCGCCCTGAATGCCGCGCTGACGCCCAGTGCATTCGCATGGATCCCCTGGTGGCTGCGTTCGAACAGCCTGGCCCCGAAGCAGCTTTCGACCTCGCCCAGCATCTTGCTGATCGCGGGCTGGCTCAGATGCAATCGCGCCGCCGCACCGCGCATCGTGGCGGTCTCGGAGAGCGCGACAAGAAGTTCGAGGTGTCTCAGTCGCAGCGTGCGCACGAGGCGGGCGGTCTTTGTATCCATTTCGGCTGCTCCGGGCTATATCGAATCGTGATCACTCCCTCACGATTATCGAATTTTCAAGAATCGCGGAAGGCGATAACGTCGCGCCCAATGAACACCAGATCCAAAGAGACCTCCGAACCCGCCGCCCCGCTCGAGAATGTGCGGGTGATCGACATGGGGCAGTACATCGCCGGGCCCGGCGCCGCCATGGTGCTGGCCGAACTGGGCGCGCAGGTGATCAAGATCGAGCCGCTGGCCGGTGACCAGGCCAGGCACATCGGCCGCTATGGCGAGTCGATGATCCGCGCCTACAGCCGCGGCAAGCAATCCATCGCGCTCAACCTGAAGAGCGATGCCGGCCGGGACATCGCGTGGCGCCTGATCGGCGACAGCGACGTCGTCATCCAGAACCTGCGCCCTGGTGCGGTCGACGCGCTGGGCCTGGGACCGGTGGCGGTGCGCGAGCGCTTCCCCAGGGTCATCTACCTGTCGATCTCAGGGTTCGGGGACCTGGGGCCTTCGAGCGAGCGGCCCGGCTACGACATCGCCGCACAGGCGGAGAGCGGCCTGATGTCCGTCACGGGCGAGCCGGACCGGCTGCCGCAGAAGGTGGGCGTTCCGATCATCGACGCCGCTGCGGCGCATCTCGGTGCGCAGGCCGTGCTCGCGGCACTCTACGGCCGCGAGCGGACGGGTGCCGGCGAGACGCTGAGGACATCGCTGCTCGAGGTGGCCATGCATCTGCAGGCAACCACGTGGTGCGACTATCTCGGAGGTGCGCCCGAGCCCACGCGCATCGGCGATGGCCAGCCGAACAATGCGCCCGCTGCGGAGGTCGTGCCGACGCGGGACGGGCACATCGTCCTGTCCGCCTATGCGGACGAGCATTGGACGCGCTTTTGCGGAGCGATGGGACGCGAGTCGCTCGCGACGGACCCTCGATTCCGGACCAACGCCCTCCGGGTGCAGCATCGCGCCGAGCTCCGCATCGTGCTGCGCGAATGCCTCTCGCCCTTCACCAGCGAGGAATGCGTGGCGCTGCTGAGCCGCCACCAGATCGTTGTCGGGTCCGTCCGCAGCTACCGGCAGGTGCTGCAGAGCAAGGACGTCCAGGCCAGTGGAATCCTGGTCGATGCACTTGGCACGACGGGGCAGGGCTACCCGGCGCTGGCGCTGCCTTACCGCCTGGGCGATTCACCGCGCGCCGTGCCGCATGCCGCGCCGGCCTGCGGCGCCGACACGGATCGGCTCCTGGGTGGACTCGGATTCACGGGCCATGACATCGACGCATTTCGCAGCGCCGGGGTGGTGGCATGACGCCGCAGGAGCAGGCCTGCGACGAAGCCGTCGTCCAGTCGCTGCCGCTGTTCGAAATGATGCGGATGCGCGCGGCGACGACCGCGCGTCGCCATCCCGCCTTCGGCTTCGCGGCGCCGAACCCGGGCTCCACCGTGCGATGGGTCAACCAGTTCACTCACACGCACCGTCGTCTCGGGCCCGAGGACAGGGAGGTCGTGAGCCCCAACAACGACACGGTCTACAGCAACGCCTGGCTGGACCTCTCAGAGGGACCGGTCATCATCGAGACGCCCGACATGGGCGACCGCTACTGGACCCTGGGCTTGCTGGATGCATGGACGAATCCGTTTGCCTACGTGGGCCGCAGGACGACCGGCGGCAGGCCCCAGCGCACGATGGTGCACGGGCCCGGCTGGCGCGGCGCCGTCCCGGCGGACGTGACGCTGACGATTGCCGCCCCGGGCGATGACGTGTGGCTCATAGGCCGCCATCTGGTGGAGGACGACGGCGAGGATGCTGCGCGTGTTCGCGAGTCGCAATCCTTGATGCGGCTCGTTCGCCCGGATGGCAGCGACGCGGCCATGGCGGTGGACACATGGATCGACGGGCGGGATACCCGCATCCCCTCCGCCGACCTGTATCTGTCGGTCCTGGACGCTGCGCTCCGCCGCAATCCACCTCTTCCGGGAGAACACCTGGCGTGGCCGCCTGCGCAAGCCGACCTCGCGGCGTCCCTGCCGGCGGTGTACGACCGGCTGCGAACAGGCAACCACCCTCGCGACCTGGGCGGCGGGTGGGCGATCCCGGTGGTGGTAAGAACCCACTGGGGCGACGACTACCTGGCGCGCGCCCGCATCGCTCGCAACTTCATCGGCGCCCTGGGTATCGAGGAGGCGATGTATCCCACCGCGGAAGTGGACGCGCAGGGCGCGCCGCTGGATGGATCGCGGCGATATGAGTTGCGATTCGAGTCGGGCAAGGGACCGAAAGTGGGCGCCTTCTGGTCGCTCACGATGTACCGCCGCAGCGACTGCCTCTTCGTCGCCAATCCCATCCACCGGTATTCGATCGGCGATCGCACGCCGGGCTTGCGCCACGACGCCGACGGCAGCCTTGCGATCCGCCTGCAGGCCGAGGATCCGGGCCCAGGCGTCAATTGGCTTCCGGCGCCGAAGGATGAACCGTTCTACATCGTGCTGCGCCTCTATCAACCGCATGCCGACCACCTGGAACTTCGATTCGACTATCCGCCGGTCCGGCCGGTCTGACACTGTCGAGAAATCTAATCAACGGAGACAAGCAGGAATGACAATGAACCGCAGACAGCTTCTTGCAGCGGCCGCTGCCGGCCTGACACTGCCCTGGAGCGCATCGGGCCATGCGCAGGGATGGCCCGCACGGCCGATCCGCATGGTCTCTCCTTACGGCGCCGGGGGGTCGAACGACATCCTGACGCGCGTGCTTGGCGACTTCCTTTCACGAGGTCTTGGCCAGAGCATCGTGGTCGAGAACAAGTCCGGTGCCGGGACACGCATTGCCAACGAGTATGTGGCCAAGGCGCCTCCGGATGGCTACACGCTGCTCCATGCGGCGGCACCGATCGCGATCGGAGAAGCCCTCTACAAGGACTTGCCGTATGACGTGCACAAGAGCTTCACTTCCATCGCGAGCACGGCCATCGCGCCGCTGTTCCTGGTGGTCAATGCCGAGGCGCCGTACAAATCGCTGGCCGAGTTCATTAAGTACGCGAAGGCCGATCCCAAGGGAGTGACCTTCGGCTCGCCCGGCGCCGGCTCCGCGCCGCACCTGACGGCCGAACTCCTGTTGCGCAGTGCCGGTGTCAAAGGCATCGTGGTGCAGTACCGCGGCGATGCGCCGGCCTACACCGAGCTTCTTGCGGGGCGGATCGACGCCACCTTAACCGCCATCTCGACCGCGGTTCCCCACATCCAGGCCGGCAAGTTGCGGGTGCTGGGTGTCGCGACGGAAGAGCGCACGCCGCTCTACCCGCAGGCGCCGACCCTGCGGGAGCAGGGGCTGCCGTCCGTGGTGGGCTATGGCTGGTACGGCATGCTCGCGCCGGCCGGAACACCGGCGAGCATCGTCGAGCGACTGAATGCCGGGATCAACGCGGCGGTGGGCGACGTCGAGGTTCGCCGCAAGGCCGAGGCCGTGGGACTTCAGTTGCGCGGCGGCACCGCGGCCGAATTCAGTGCCTTCATCGCCAGCGAGACCCGCAAGTGGGCGCAGATCATCAAGTCCGCGAACATCACGGTCGAGTGATGGATCGCGTGGCGGCGCCCAACGCGTGCCGCACGCGCCTCACGGTGCGGCGAGCGAGACCGAGGCGTTCTCGCCACGCAGGGTCCACGGATGCGAATGCGCGCGGCGCTCCTGATGCTGCCGTCGGAACTGCGCCGGTGTCATCCCGGTCCAGCGCAGGAAGGCGCGCCTGAAGTTGGCCGAGTCCGAGAAGCCGGTGATCAGGGCGATCTGCTCGACACTGGCATCCGGCCGCTGCAGGTGCTGGGTCGCCACGCTGTGGCGGACCTGGTCGGCAATGTTCGAGAAGGAGGTGCCCTCGCGAGCGAGGCGTCGCCGAAGCGTGCGCTCGTTCATCTTGAACGTCGAGGCCATCGCCTTCATGCCGGCTCCCGGATCAGGCAGCAGGCGCAGGGCCTGGTAGACCTTTCCCGCGAAGCCGGGAGATTCCTCGACCTCAGCCAGCAGCCCCTCGCAGGCCGACTGGAGCACGGCGGCGGTGAAGGCGTTGGCCAGTCGCGGGCGCATCGACAGCACCTCGCCGCCGAGGTGAAGCTCGTTGCGATGCCAGCCGAATACGCAGGGGCACTGCAGCTGCTCGGCGTACATCGCCCGATGTGCCGGCGCGGGATACGCGAAGCGCGCCAAGGTGGGCCGGACTTCGGGCCCCAGCAGGTCGTGCAGCTGGGTGACGAGCTGGGCGAACTGCTGCTCGAGCACGAAGATGCGCAGGCCGTCGGGCAGCTCGCGGTCTCCGCCGTCGCCAAGCACCCAGAGTGCATCACCCCCGTCGATGCGGGCCTCCAGGGCGAGGGCGTTGGCCACCAGCCCCTGGTAGGTCTCGGCCCGGCGAAAGTAGTCGTCCACCGATTCACAGGACAGCAGCATCAGGCCGTAGGTGCCATGGTCGGGCAAATGCAGGCCGCGACCCAGCTCGAACGACAGGCCCGGCACGGCCCCGAGCGCCAGTGCGTTGCGCCAGACCGCGAGGTGCTGCAGGACCGAGGTGCGGCAAGCGACGTCGTCCAGCGCCGCAGCGTCCAGCCCGGTGCCGGCCAGTACCGCGCCTGCCGGGACGTCCTTTCGCTGGAGCAGCCGGACCAGGGCGGTGATTTGGTATGGAGGGTAGTGCCGCCCCCAGGGGGGCGTGATCCGTTGTGACATGCGTCGGACTCGCCAGGGCCATCGATCCTGGCTGCAGTCTCCGGCGCGATGTGCGCCGCGCCTATGTCGTCATGTCACATAGATCGGGGCGCAACGATGTGAGCACACCAAGGGCCCCCCGGATCAGAACGTGGCGCAAGTGAAGGATTCGGCGGCGTTCACGTCGCCCGTGCCCTTGTATTTGGGCCACGCGGGGTAGTCGCACAGCGGCCGCTTGCGGCCCGGCACCCCTGCCGTGTCGGTGGTCACCTGCGCCTTGGGCGCGGTGCCGTTCTCTGCCCATTGCTCCAGCGCCGTCAGCGAGTCCCAGGTCGCGTTGAACACGGTGCTGACCGCATGGCCGTAGCCCGCGACTTCGTAGTAGCGCGCGAAGCTGTCGACGTAGTTCGGTCCCAACTGCGCCTGCAGGCGCTGGTAGAACTGCTCGGTGGCGCGGGTGCTCACCAGCACGTCCGACAGGCCGTGCGCCAGCAGCAGCTTCCCGCCCCGTGCCGCGAACGCCGACAGGTCGCTGCTGACGTCGAGCATCGTGCTCAATTCGCTGAGGCGGGCGCCCCAAGGGCCCGGGTTCTCGGGGTCGAGGGACAGGGAATCGAACTGGAGGTCGCGCGTGACGCCGTACTTGATCGTCTGGTCGAGTTGCTTGGTGATGTAGGGCGCACCGGCCGGCACGGGCATCGCCGGCTGCTCGGTGCCGAAGTTCAGGAAGGTCACGGTCGGCTGCAGCGGCGAGGGGTTGCTGGTGATGCCCAGGTCCGCACCCCAGACGTTGTAGCCCGGGTACCCGGCGGAGCCGCTGGCGAGGAAGAAGTTGAAACTGGTCGCGGTGTTGATGGTCTTGAGCGCGGCGATCTGCGCGTCCGAAAGGCAGGTGTCGCCTGTGTCGGCACCGTTGGCACAACGCAGCGGCGCGCCGTTCACCGTGGCCACCGAGGGATCGAAGGTGCTGTTGCACCGCAGCTGGTTGCTGACCAGGCCGTCGGCGACGCCGTCCAGTGTGTCGCAGGCCTCCAGCACCGCCTGGCGCAAGAGCGCCCGCTTGGGCGTGTTCGGGTAGGCGCCCGGCTGGGCCAGGGCGCGGCTCATGCGGTGGCCGCCGAGCATCGCCGAGAGCTGGTTCCATGCCGGGTACCAGGCAATGATGCCGTCCCAGTCTTGCGGCCAGCGCTGCGCCACGGACACGGCCTCGCGGCCGCCGGTCGAGCCGCCGGCGAAGTACGACTTCACCGGCGCGCCGGCCGCGTAGCGGGCCTGGATCAGATAGATGGCGGCATCGCGGGTCTTCTTGAGCGCGTGGCCGCCGAAATTGCGGAAGGCCTCGTCGTTGAGCTGGAACTGCCCGTCCAGCGAACCGGCGGCGTTGGCCTGGTGGCCGGAGTCGCTGGCGACAGTGGCGTAGCCGCGGCCGAGGGGCGCAGGCTGGTCGGCCGGGCCCGCGGGCACGTTGCCTGCGACGTTGGGGAGCGTGCCGTCGAAGCCGCCGCCGCCGAACATGACCACCTTCTTGTTCCAGGTGGTGGGCAGCGCAAGGCGGAAGTTGATGCTGGGCGCGTTGGGATCCACCGGTGCGATGCTGCCGAGCACATTGCAGTACTCCGGCAGCGCCGCGGCGCCGGTGCCGGTCGCCGCGGTGACGGTCGCCGCGGTCACCTTGCCGCCGGTGGTGGGCAGCGCAATGGCCGAGGCGGGGATCGCCATCCCGACCAGCTCAGCGCATGCCTTGGGCGTGGGCGCGGCGGGCGGCGAGGCCGGGGGGGATGCGGGCGTGGCCGCCACGGGGGTCGAAGTGGGCGCGGCCAGCAAGCCCGTACCGCCGCTGCCTCCGCCGCCGCAGGCCGAAAGCGTCACGGCGCTCAGGCAGCCGAGCAGGAACAGATGTCGTTGATTCACTGGAGTCTCCATGTTTCGTTGGATGGGGCGCCGTGGTCGGCGACCACACCCAGCGCCTTGGCGGCCGATGTTGATGCTCGGCGTGGCGGCCCGAAAGGTCGTGCGCGGAACGCCAGGAGTCATTTGCGGACAGCGCGGGAAAGCCCCAGGTCGGGTTTTCGAGGGGCGTGCGCGCGCCACCGGGGCGGCGCTTCGCGCGCCCCTATCGACCGGCGAGTCGATGACATCGAGGGGCCTGCAAATGTGTGCGTGCGACACATAGGGCGCACCGCGCGGTTTGCGGAGACTTCCCTCGCATCACCAATGAAGGAGACAAAACCCATGACGGTCGTTCGCCAACTTGTCCGCGCCGCGCTGCCGGCTTCCCTGTTGCTCGCCGCGGCGGCCCAAGCCGCGCCGGTGAAGATCGGCATGGTCGAGACGCTGTCCGGTCCGCAGGCTTCTTCGGGCCAGGCCTACCGCGCAGGCGTGCGCTATGCCATCGACAAGTTCAACGCGTCGGGCGGCTGGAACGGCGAGCCGGTGCAACTGATCGAATACGACAACCAGGGCGGCCCGGCCGGCGCGTCCGAGAAGCTCAAGGCGGCGGTCGCCGACGGCGTGCAGATCATCGTGCAGGGTTCGTCGTCCGCGATCGGTGGCCAGATCACCGAGGACGTGCGCAAGTACAACCTGCGCAACCCCGGCAAGGAGGTGGTCTACATCAACGTCGGTGCCGAGGCGCTCGAACTCACCGGCGAGAAGTGCAACTTCTATCACTTCCGCTTCGCGGGCAACGCCCAGATCCGTGCCAAGGCCCTGGTGCAGGCCATGAAGGAAGCCAAGGCGCTGGGCACCAAGGTCTATTCCATCAACCAGAACTATTCCTGGGGCCAGGACATGGAGCAGGCCATCGTCGACAACGCGGGCGCCGGAGGCTACCAGGTGGTGGACAAGACGCTGCACGACGTCAACAAGATCCAGGACTTTGCACCCTACGTGTCCAAGATCAGCGCCTCTGGTGCCGAGACCGTGATGACCGGCAACTGGTCGAACGACTTGCTGCTGATGATGAAGGCGGCCAAGGCCACCGGCCTCAAGGCTCGCTTCGGCACGGTCTACCTCGACCAGCCCGGCAACGTCAGCAACGCGGGAGATCTGGCGATCGGCAACTTCGTGGTCCATGCCTTCAATCCGGAAGCCGCCGGCGCGGCTGGCGAGCGCTTCGTGGCCGACTACACCGCGAAGATCGGTCACGCGCCGGTGTTCGTCGAGCCGCAGACGGTGTTCGGCCTCGACATGGTGACCGATGCCCTCAAGCGCACCAGGCCCGTCGGCGGCGCGCTCGACGTCAACGCCTTCGCCAAGGCGCTGGAAACCGGCAAGTTCATGACGCCCATGGGCGAAATGAGCATGCGCGCGGCCGACCACCAGGTGCAGATGCCGCTGGTGGTGTCGGTGGTGTCCAAGGACGCGAAGTACAAGGCCGACGGAACCGACATGGGGTTCAAGCCGGTGAAGGTGTTCAGCGCCGAGGCGATCTCGGTGCCTGCGCAGGCGAGCTGCAAGATGCAGCGTCCGGGCTGAGTCCGGTACCCTTGGCACCCAACGGAGACCAACCATGTCCTCATCTCTCGAAGGCCAGCTCGCCTGGATCACCGGTGGTGGCAGCGGCATCGGCCTTGCCGGTGCCATCGAACTGGCACGTGCGGGCTGCCGTGTCGTGATATCGGGTCGCGACCCGGCCAAGCTGGAGGCCGCTCTGGCCACGGCGCGGCGCGACGGCGTCGATGCCGATGCCGTCAGCGCGATGCCGATGGACGTCGCCGACAGGGAATCGGTTCAGCGGGTGGCCCAGGCTGTCCACGCGGCGCACGGCCCGGTGAGCATCCTGGTCAACAGCGCCGGCATCAACTTTCCCAAGCGCTACTGGGGCGACACGGACGGCGAGACCTTCGACAAGGTGATGGCCGTCAATCTCCATGGCGCGACCTATTGCACGCTGGCGGTCATCCACGGCATGCGCTCGCTCGGGCGTGGCACCGTGATCAACGTCGCCTCGTTCGTCGGCTGGCACCTGACGCACCTGACGGGCCCGGCCTATACCGCGAGCAAGGCCGGCATGATCGCGCTCAGCCATTCGTTCAACATCGAAGAGGGCGTCAATGGCTTGCGCGCCACGGCCCTGTGCCCGGGCGAAGTGGCGACGCCGATCCTCAAGTCGCGCCCCGTGGCGCCGAGCGACGAGGACATGGCGCGCATGCTGCAGGAAGAGGACCTGGGGCGCACCATCCGCTTCATCGCCGAATTGCCGCCGCATGTCTGCGTGAACGAGCTGGTGATCTCACCGGTGTTCAACCGGCTCTACCTCGGGGGGAAGGAGTTCGGGCGGCGCTAGGCTATGTCGGCCGCGGGCGGGGCTTCAGGCTGGCGCATCAGGCTCCACAGGCGCAGTGCCATGTGGATCTCCAGCGCCCGCGCGGCGTTGCCCCAATGTCCCAGCATGTCCTCGATGGTGGCGAGCCGTTGACGCACCGTGTTCACGTGGATGCCCAGGCGCTGCGCAGTGGTCTTGGCGTTCTGGTTGCCGTCGAAGTAGTGCAGCAGCGTGGACGCCAGCTGGGCGTTCTTCTTGCGGTCGTGCGAGATCAGGGGGCCGATGGTTGCCTCGAGAAAATGCGACAGGCTCGCCTGGTCGTGCGTCTCGAACAGCGCCGAGTAGAGCGCCAGCTCGTTCTGGCCGATCACCTGGCCCTGGATGCCCAGCCGTCCCAGCACGCCCAGGGCGCGCCTGAGCGTGGCATAGAGCTGAGGGAGCTCGGCCGGCGACGCTGCCGGCCGGGAGAGCACGCCGCGATGCATCGCGCCCGCATTGCGGCGCGCCCAGGCCGAAAATTCCTGTCGCAGGTCAAGGGCCCGCGGTGCGCCGCAGACGATGACCAGCATGCCGTCGATCTCGTCGATCAGCGTCCGCTCCATCGACGCCATGGCGCGGAAATAGCGCGCCGCGTAGCCGGCGCCGGGTCCCTCCATCTCGACGAGCAGGAGGGTCAGCGGCTGTGACAGATCGAGACCCAGGCTTTCGGCGCGGTTGACCAGCACGGCCCATTCGTCCTGGCGCGGCGACACCAGCGTGCGCAGCAGCGCCGAGACATTGCGGCTCTTGGCGGCTTCCATCCGTTCCTGCGACAGCAGCACGATGCCGATCACGCTGGAGCTGCGCTCGAAGGTGCGCACCGCGACCTCTTCGAGTGCGCCTCGATGGAAGAGCGCGATCGAACCCAGCACGTCGTCGCCGCCGATGACCGGCATCACGCGGCAGCATTCACCGTCCACCTCGAAGGCCTGGACGGAACGGCCCGCCTGGCGGCTCGACCGCAAGGCGTTCACCAGCTCTGCGCTGCGCCCGCCGTGCGGCTCGTAGCCTTGTGCGCCGAGGCCTGCATAACTTGTCGCGGCACCCTGGCTGATCACCTGCGCCGCCTCGTCCAGCACCACCAGGCTGCCACCGAGCAGTTGCGCCACCGACTGGCACAGCGTGGACAGCGATGCGCCGCGGGCCAGCAGCGAGGTCATCTGCTCGTGTGCGTCCGCGGCGGCCTGGATGCCGCGCAGGTGCCGCTCCAGTTCGGCGCGGGTCGCATCGGCCTTGTCCAGCGCTGCGCGCACCGCCTCGAAGTCGCGTGCGTTCTTGAGCGCGACCGCACCGTGGGTGGCCAGGGTGCAGAGGATGGACAGACTCTGCGTGGTGTGGACGCGGTGGTAGCGGTCGGCCACGAACAGCAGGCCGATGACCCCGCCCTCCCAGATCAGCGGCACGCCGACGAGGGCGGCGATGCCGTCTTCCCGGAAGATCTCGTCCAGCCCGGCATCATGCGTGAAGCGCGTGTCGTGCAGGTAGTCCGCCGTGGTGAAGGGCAGGTGCGTGGACATGACCACGCCTGCGACACCGCGATCGCGCAGCGTCACCATGTCGGACACCCGCGGCGAGATGGCACCCTGCGCCACCAGCACGCGGAATTCGTCGCGCGCGGGATCGTGCACCGACAGCCACGCCAGGTCGGAGCCGAGCAGCTTTCGGGCGCGCGCCACGATGGCGCCGAGGAGGCTGGCGAGGTCGAGCCGGCTCGAGAGTTCCTGCGCCGACTCGATCACGGCCAGCATGCCGCTTTCGCGTTGCTGGAGCAGTTCGAGGCGGTTGCGCACGGCCATCGCCATGCGCACCGCCTCGACCAGGTTGGACTTGCCGGGCCGGCTGGCGGGCAATGCATCGACCTCGGCCATGCATTGCGCGAATTCGTCGCTGGGCGTCCCCTGGTGCAGCAGGCGAACCAGCTGCAAGGCGATCTGCTCGCCGGTCTCCTCTTCATTGGTTCTCATCGTGCTGTCTCGCGTTCTCGTGCCGTCGGGGAGATGCTGTCCCCGTGACGAGGCTAACAGACGGAGTCGCCGCTTGCACGGGGGGCGATGACATCGAAGCCGGGGAAAAAGTGTGCGCCCGACACATAGGGCGAGACGTGCGCCACGTGGAGACTCGGTCAGACGACGCGGCGCCATGGGTGGCGGCGCGCAAGTGTGGAGGACCCCCATGCCGCTGTACGAATCCCTTCGACCCCTGCCGGAACTGCGCGTGCTCGTGACCGCCGGTGCCAGCGGCATCGGCGCCTGCATCGCCCGTGCCTTTCACGAGGCCGGGTCGCGGGTGCACGTGTGCGACATCGATCGCGCGGCATTGGATCGCCTGGTGACCGAGACGCCCGGCATCACGGGCAGCATGGCCGACGTGTCGGTGGCCGCCGATGTCGACCTGGTGTTCGACGACGTGCGCGGCTGCCTGGGCGGCCTGGACGTGCTGATCAACAACGCGGGCATCGCCGGGCCGACCGGACCCATCGAGAGCTTCGACGCCAGCGGCTGGGAGCGCACCGTGTCGGTCAACCTCAACAGCCAGTTCTATTTCGCCCGCCGCGCCGTGCCGCTGCTGAAGGAATCGACCGCCGATCCCGTGTTGATCGCGATGAGTTCGGTGGCGGGTCGCCTGGGCTATGCCTTCCGCACGCCGTACGCATCCACCAAGTGGGCCATCGTGGGCCTCACCAAGTCGCTCGCCATGGAGCTCGGCCCGCAGGGCATTCGCGTCAACGCGATCCTCCCCGGGGTCGTGGAGGGCGAACGCATGGACGGCGTCATCGCCTCGCGTGCGGCTGCGCTGGGCCTGGGCGTCGAGCAGATGCGCGAGGAGTACCTGCGCAAGATCTCGCTGCGGCGCATGGTCAGCGCGAGCGACGTGGCCGCGATGGCGCTCTTTCTGTGCTCGCCGGCGGCGCGCAATCTCAGCGGCCAGGCCATCAGCGTCGACGGCAACCTCGAGTACCTCTGAGCCATGGACTGGATCATCTTCTCGCTCCTCAACGGCGTGATCCATGGATTGCTGCTGTTCATGGTCTCGGCCGGGCTCACGCTGATCTTCGGGATGATGGGCGTGCTCAACTTCGCCCACGCCTCGTTCTACATGCTGGGTGCCTACTTCGCCTACACGATGCAGGGCATCGTCGGCTTCGCGCCGGCGGTCGTTCTGGCCACGCTGCTGGCGGGCGCGGTGGGCGCGGTGGTGGAGCGTTGGTTCCTGCGCCGCGTGCATCGCTACGGCCACGCGCACGAACTGCTGCTGACCTTCGGTCTGTCCTTCATCATCGCCGAGACCATCAAGCTGTTCTTCGGCAACTACCCGGTGGACTATCGCATTCCGCCCGCGCTCGACACGGCGGCCTTCGTGATCGGCAGCCAGCAGTACCCGGTCTACCGCTTGCTGATGGGGGGCGTGGCGCTGGCGATGTTCGCCGCGATCTACTTGCTGCTGACCCGCACGCGGGTGGGCATCGTCGTGCGCTCGGCAATCTACAAGCCGCGCATGGTCGAGGCGCTGGGGCACAACGTGCAGCTGGTCTTCATGGGCGTGTTCGGCGTCGGCGCCGCGCTGGCGGGCCTGGCGGGTGCCATCGCGGGCGCGTTCTACACCACCAATCCGAACATGGCGCTCGAAGTGGGGGTCATGGTGTTCGTGGTGGTGGTGGTGGGTGGGCTCGGCTCCCTGGGCGGCGCGATGCTCGCCTCGCTGCTCATCGGCGTGCTGACCTCATTGGCGGTCGGCGTCGACCGCAGCCTGGCCGACGCGCTGGCCCTGGTGGGTGCGGGCGAGTGGGCCCGCAGCGCGGGTGGCCTGCTCACGCTCAAGCTGTCGAGTCTCGCGGCCTCGCTGCCCTTCGCCCTGATGCTGCTCGTGCTGCTGCTGCGCCCCTCCGGCCTGATGGGCGAGAAGGCCTGATGACGATGCGTACCCCGCTCCTGCCTGCGCTCGCCGCCGTGGCCGTGCTCGGCGCGCTTCCGGTCCTGCTGCCGGCCGGCCTGCTCAACGCCTCGATCCAGGCGCTGATCGCGGCGCTCTTCGCCTGTGCCTACAGCCTGCTTGCCGGACGCGCCGGCATGCTCTCCTTCGGCCACGCGGCCTATTTCGGCGTCGGCGCCTTCGCCACGGTGCACGCCATGAACGCGCTCGGCGGCACCGGGCTGCTGCCGACGCCCCTGATGCCGCTGGTCGGGGCGCTCGGCGGCCTGGGCTTTGGCCTGATCGCGGGTTGGTTCGCCACCCAGCGCAGCGGCACGGCGTTCGCGATGATCACGCTGGCGATCGCCGAACTGCTGCACGCGCTGGCGCCGCAGCTCAAGGGCTGGTTCGGCGGTGAATCGGGCATCTCGACCATGCGCATGCCGGCCTGGTGTCTGAGCTTCGGTTCGACCACGCAGGTGTACTACCTGACGCTGGCCTGGGTGCTGGTCTCGCTCGCCCTGCTGTACTTCCACACGCGCACGCCACTGGGCCGACTCACCCTGGCGCTGCGTGAAAACGAGCATCGGCTGCGCTTCCTCGGCTACGACGTGCATGGACTGGGCGTGTCGGCCTTCGCCGTCTCGTCGATGTTCTCCGGCATCGCCGGCGGCCTGCAGGTGTTGGGCAACGAGTCGGCCAACTACGTCGTCTTCGACGCCGGCGTGTCGGCGACCGTGGTGCTCAACAGCTACATCGGCGGCGTCGGCAGCTTCCTCGGCCCGGCGCTGGGCGCTGCGCTGATGAGCTTCTTCGGCTACGCGGTGTCCGACACCACGCCGTCCTGGCTGCTCTACCAGGGCGTCCTGTTCGTGCTGGTGATGATGTTCATGCCCGAGGGGCTGACCGGGCTGGTGACCGCGACGCTGAGGCTGCTCGGGCGCCATGGCGTCATGGCGGTACTGCCGCTGGCCTTGAGCGCGGTGGTCGCAGGACTGCTGCTGGCGGGCGGGTCCGTCTTCCTGGTGGAGATGCTGCAGCGGCTCTGCTCGCAGGACTATCGCTCGCTCGCGCGCATGAGCGGGACTGCGCCGCCGGTGCAGCTCTTCGGTCGCGCCTGGTCGGCCGCTGCGGTGGGCACCTGGATCGTGCCGGCGGGCCTGCTGGCTGCGGGGGCGCTGATGGCCGGCGTGGTGCAACGCTGCCGTCGCGGGCTGGCGCTCGCGGCTTCGCCCGAAGTCCCGGAGCGCGCGGCAGCCCTGAGTGAACGAGCCCTGCCATGAACGATCCCATTCTTTCGCTGCGCGGTCTGCGCAAGTCCTTCGGCGCCACCGAGATCATCCGGGGTGTGGACCTCGAGCTTCGCCCCGGCGAGCGGCGCGCGCTGATCGGTCCCAATGGCGCCGGCAAATCGACCCTGTTCCACCTGGTCTCGGGCAACCTCGCTCCCACTTCGGGCGAGGTGATCTTCGACGGTCAGCGCATCACCGGCTGGGCGCCGCAGCGCATCAACCGCCTCGGGCTGTCGCGCTCGTTCCAGATCACCAACATCTTCCCGAAGCTCACGGTGTTCGAGAACATCAGGCTGGCGCTGATGCGTCATCACGAGCGGCAATACACCTTCTGGCGCGTCATCGACCGCCTGGCCGGATTGCGCGCGGCCACGGAGACGCTGCTCGAGAAGGTGCGGCTGCAGGCCCAGGCGCAGACACTGGCTGGCGAGATGTCCTACTCCGAGCAGCGCTCGCTGGAGCTGGCGATGACGCTGGCGTCCGACCCCAAGGCGATCCTGCTGGACGAGCCCATGGCCGGCATGTCCAGCGAAGAGACCCACTACACGATGGAACTGATCCGCGAAGTGACGGCCGGGCGCGCCCTGCTGATCGTGGAGCACGACATGGACGTCGTGTTCGCCCTGGCCGACCGGATCAGCGTGCTGGTCTATGGCGAGGTCATCGCCACCGGCACGCCGGAGCAGATCCGCAGCCACCAGGGCGTGCGCGAAGCCTACCTGGGCGAAGAGGCCGCGGCATGAACGCACCAGTCCCTGCGCTCCTGCGTGTCGACGACCTGCAGGCCCACTATGGCAAGAGCCATATCCTGCGCGGCGTCAGCTTCGGGCTCGCGCGCGGCGAGGTGCTGAGCCTGCTCGGGCGCAACGGCTCGGGCCGCTCGACCACGCTCAAGGCCATCATGGGCCTGCTGCCGCCAAGTTCGGGCCGCGTGTGGCTAGAAGGCCGGGAACTGGCCGGCGCCAAGCCCCATGCGATCTGCCGATCCGGCCTGGCCTATGTGCCGGAAGAGCGCGAGGTGTTCGCCAACCTCACGGTGGACGAGAACCTTCGAATGGGCGAGCAGACGCCGGTGCAGGGTGCTCGGCGCTGGACGGTGGCGCAGATGTTCGAGTACTTCCCCCGTCTGAAGGAGCGCCGGAACACCAAGGCCGGCAGCCTCTCGGGCGGCGAGCAGCAGATGCTCACCATCTGCCGTTCGCTGCTCGGCAACCCGCTGGCCATCCTGATCGACGAGCCGACCGAAGGCCTGGCGCCCAAGATCGTGGCGCAGGTGGGCGAGTGCATCCAGGACATGCGGCGCCAGGGCGTGTCGGTGGTGCTCGTCGAACAAAAGCTGGCGATCGCGCTGAAGGTGTCGTCGAGGGTGTGCGTCATGGGGCACGGCCGCATCGTCTTCGAGGGCTCGCCCGCACAGTTGGAGGCCGACCGGGGACTGCTGTCCCAGTGGTTGGCGGTTTGATGAACAGGAGCAAATCAATGGCCCAAGGCCAAGAGAAAGTCATCATCACCTGCGCCGTCACGGGCTCGGTGCACACGCCGACGATGTCGCCCTGGCTGGCGCTGACGCCGGAGCAGATCGCCACCCAGGCGATCGAGGCCGCCGAGGCCGGCGCGGCCATCCTTCATCTGCATGCGCGCGACCCTCTGGACGGCCGTCCGACTGCCGATCCGCGCGTGTTCGACCAGTTCGTGCCCCGGATCAAGGCCAGCACCGATGCCGTCATCAACATCACCACCGGTGGCAGCACGCGGATGACGCTGGAGGAGCGCCTGGCCTATCCGCTGCAGGAGAAGCCCGAGATGTGCTCGCTCAACATGGGCTCGATGAACTTCTCGGTGCATCCGCTGGCGCGCAAGTACAGCCAGTGGCAGCACGATTGGGAGAAGCCCTACGTGGAGGGCATGGAAGACCTGATCTTCCGCAACACCTTCCGCGACATCAAGCACATCCTCCAGGTGCTGGGCAAGGAGTGCGGCACGCGCTTCGAATTCGAGTGCTACGACCTGGGCCACCTCTACAGCCTCGCGCATTTCGTCGACGAAGGCCTGATCGAGGGGCCGCTGTTCATCCAGGGCGTCCTGGGCATCCTGGGCGGACTCGGCGCCGACCCCGAGAACCTGGTCACGCTCAAGAGCACCGCCGACCGCCTGTTCGGCCGCGGCGGCTACCGCTTCTCGGTACTCGGAGCGGGTCGGCACCAGATGCCGCTGCTGACCATGGGCGCGGTGCTCGGCGGCAACGTGCGTGTGGGCCTGGAAGACAGCCTGTACCTTGGAAAGGGTCAGCTTGCACGGAATTGCGCCGAGCAGGTACGCAAGATTCGACGCATCCTGGACGAGTTGTCGCTGGAGGTGGCGACGCCGGAAGAAGCCCGCGCCATGCTGGGCCTCAAGGGCCGGGCCGCGGCGGCATCCTGAACACTGAAGTTGGAGAAGTCGTGATGAAGAAACTCTTGTCGGGCCGGGTGGCCATCGTCACCGGCGGGGGAGGCGGACTGGGCCGTACCCATGCGCTCGAGCTGTCGCGCCACGGTGCGCGCGTCGTGGTCAACGACCTGGCCCACGAGCGCAACGCCGCAGCGGCGAGTGCGGTCGCGGACGAAATCCGGCGGGCAGGCGGCGACGCCATCGCGCTCACCGGCGACGTGACGCGTCCCGACGAGATGGAGGCCATGGCGGCGCACGCCTTCGAGCGGTGGGGGCGCATCGACATACTCGTCAACAACGCTGGCATCCTGCGAGACCGCAGCTTTGCCAAGATGTCGCTCGAGGACTTTCGCCTGGTGATGGACGTGCACGTGATGGGCGCCGTGCACTGCACCAAGGCGGTGTGGGCGCGGATGCAGGAGCAGCAGTACGGCCGCATCGTGATGACGACGTCGTCCTCCGGCTTGTACGGCAACTTCGGCCAGTCCAACTATGGCGCGGCCAAGATGGCGCTGGTGGGCCTGATGCAGACCCTGGCCCTGGAAGGCGAGCGCCGCAACATCCGCGTGAACTGCCTGGCGCCCAGCGCCGCCACCGCCATGACCGAGGCCATCCTGCCGCCAGAGGCACTGGCGCGCCTGACGCCCGAGGAGGTGAGCCCGGGGCTGGTGGCCCTGGTGGGCGACGATGCACCGACGCGCATGATCCTGTTGGCCGGGGCGGGCAGTTTCGAGTGCGCGCACGTCACGATGACCCAGGGCGTGCACCTGGCCGACCGAGCGCGCTCCGGAGAGGCGCTGTGCGACCAGTTGCAGGAAGTCAGCTCGCGCGCGGGGGAGGTGGTGCCGGCGACGGGCTGGGAACAGTACGAGCTCGAGGTGGCAAAGGCCTCGGCGAGCCAGCGTCGATCCGCCGGGGCCGTGGCGTCGCTCTAGCGATCCGCACGGCCTTGACCGGCGGCCTTTTCGAAACTGGAGGTAAGGTGGCTTCTTTGGCCAGCCCGTGAGGGCAGCAAGGAGAAGCGATGAGAAGCTGCGGTGAAGCCATCGAAGACGGCCATGGGCTCCTGGCGCCCGCGAGCGACCGGTCGCCCGCTCGATGAATCGCCTTTCCCTGGCCTGGAGCGGCCTGCGGCAAGCCGCGCTCTCCACCCCGGGCCTGCGCATCCTGCTGCTGGCCATTCGCAACTACATCCTCCATCAAAGCGCGAACCAGGCGGGAAGTCTGGCGTTCTCGTCGGTGCTGGCGATGTTTCCGCTCTTGATCCTCGTGTCCGCCGCCGCCGGTTTCTTCGGGCAGCCCGGCGATGCGGCGGCCTTGGCGGCCCGCGTGATGGGCTATGCGCCGCAGGTGGTTCGCGACGCGGTGCAGCCGGTGATCGACCAGGTGCTTGCGCAACGCAATCAGGCCTTGCTGACGATCGGCGTGATCGCGACGCTCTGGACGGCCTCCTCGGGCCTGCAGGCGGTGCGCACGGCCCTCAACCGCTCCTATGGCATCCAGCGAGGTCTTCCTTTCTGGAAGGCGCGAATCAAGGTCACGCTGTTCACGGTGATCGTGGGGGGTGGCGTCCTGGCAGCGTTCAGTTCGGTTGTCATCATGCCGATCGTGTGGCAGCTGCTGGAAGCGAAACTGGGTGCAGGGAAAGAGATTCTCTGGCTGCGCACCAGCGTGCGCTACGGCTCGGCCTTCGTGGTGCTGAGTGTCCTGTACGCGCTTCTCTACGGCTGGCTGCCGGACGTCCGCCAGCGGCTGGCCTCCGTCATGCCAGGCGCCGTGATCGGTGCGTCGCTGTGGGTGGGCGCTGCCGCGACCCTCTCCTACACCCTGCATTCGGCGGGCAAGCTCGCACTGATCTATGGCAGCTTCGCCGGCGTGGTGGCGACGCTGGTCTTCCTCTACATCAGCGCCGCCACGCTGATCTTCGGCGCCGAGGTCAATGCGGTGCTGCGCAAACCGGAAAGCCCGCACGACGCGTCTGGCGAAGGTCGAACTCCTGGTTCGACGCGAGTATTGCCAGTGGAGAATCCGTGAAATGCCCATTGAAGCGCGAAGCGAAGAGAGTGCGTTCGTACGCGGCGAGCGCCGTTTGAGCGTGTCGGCGTACATCGGCCTGGTCGCGTCCTGCCAGTCTGCCCTGAACGTCGCGATGGCTGGGCTCAGCCCGGCCAGCCAGGTGGCAATCTGGAGCTCGCTGCAGCCGGATGCGCTCCTGCCGTCCAGCGGAAGACGCACCTTGTGGGCGTTGCGCCGAGGCGTGCTGCATGACCTGGCGCCCCTGGCACAAAGCATGCTGCCCGTCGAACGGAAGTGGGTGCCCACCAAGCACGAGCAACTGGCTTTTCGGGCCGTGCTCGAGGCCCTCGCGACCGGCCGGCAGACGCAGGGCGAGATCAGCGCTTTCTGCAACCTGATCCATGACTGGCCGACGGTGCTGGGCGTGTCCGAGTACCTCAAGGGAGAGCTGGCGGCTGCTGTCCGCCTGGCGACGCTGGAAGTCGTGGGCAACGACCAGCCGAGGCAGGTGGAATTGCCCAGTTGGGGCCTGGTCGGCGCGTTGCTGGACCCGGTCCGTGCCGCCGGTCGCTGGTCGGACGTGGGCCTCGACGCATTCACGGCGGCGCTGGCGTCGCTGCTGGGACCGGCGAGCGCGGTGCTCACCGAGGCGCACGCGCACCTGCTGGTTCGACTCTACAGGGCCACGCGGGCAGGCCGCAAGGTCTCAGTGCCGGAAATCGCGCTGCGCACCCTGCCGCAGGTCGTAGAGGCGTTGGAGAGCCTCGGGCTGATCCAGCGAACCGAGACCCAGGAGATACGCTGGGTATCGCTCACCCTCGTCCATCTCCCGCCTGGCCAGGGCGCCGCTCAGCCGACATGACGGCGTCGTCACTACACTCTTCGGTGTGCCCCACGAATCGCAACGCCATGTCCCTGTCCGACCAGCTCCATATTCCCGCGCCGAACCCGGACGGCAGCTTTGCCGCGCCGGCGCCTCCGCCGGCCGATAGCGCCGCCGACGCGCTGCGCGACGCGCAGGCACGGCACGCCGCGCTGGCCGAGCAGCTCGACGCGGTCAACGAGCTGCTGGCCAAGCCGCTCAACGAGATCCTGGCGGACCGCGAGCGCTTCAAGGATTCGGCCGCCGCGTGGGACGCCTTCGGCGCCATGTGGATGCTGTCGCAGCGCGCGATGAAACGCGTGGCCGTCGACCTCGCTGCGCAGCTCGGCGTGAGCGAGGACGAGGTGGTGGCCCGCGCGCTCGTGCACGCCAACGAGGTGCTCAACGGCGACGGCGTCGATCTGGGCGGCCTGGTTGCCGAGGCGCAGCTCGCGCACATCGCCAGGCACAAGCCGTTGCTGCGCAAGCAGTTCCGCTGAGCGCGGCGGCCATGGATGACATCGCTTCGCTCGCCGACTTCGCCGCGCGCCACCGCCGCCTCTTCGTGCTGACCGGCGCCGGCTGCAGCACCGACTCGGGCATTCCCGACTACCGCGATGCCAACGGCGACTGGAAGCGACCGTCGCCGGTGACTTTCCAGGCTTTCACCGGCGACGAGCTCACGCGCCGCCGCTACTGGTCGCGCAGCCTCGTCGGCTGGCCGACCATGGCGACAGCCCGGCCCGGCGCCTCGCACCGCGCGCTGGCCCGGCTCGAGGCCTCGGGCCGCGTCGGACTGCTGCTGACGCAGAACGTCGACGGCCTGCACGATGCGGCCGGCAGCCGCCAGACCATCGACCTGCACGGCCGCATCGACACCGTGCGCTGCCTCGGCTGCGAGACGCGCACGCCGCGTGCCCGATTGCAGCAGGCGCTGCGTGCGCGCAACCCCGCGTGGGCCGCACTCGAAGCCCGCACAGCGCCCGACGGCGATGCGGATGTCGAGGGTCGGGATTTCGCCGGCTTCGACGTGCCGGCCTGTCCGCTCTGCGGCGGCATGCTCAAGCCCGACGTGGTGTTCTTCGGCGAGAGCGTGCCCCGCGAGCGCGTGCAAGCCGCCTTCGCGGCGCTGAGCGAAGCCGATGCCGTGCTGGTCGCCGGATCGTCGCTGATGGTGTATTCGGGCTTCCGGTTCGTGCAGGCGGCCGTGGCCGCGGGCAAGCCGGTGGTGGCGGTCAACCTCGGACGCACGCGTGCCGACGATCTGTTGGCGCTCAAGGTCACGCAGCCGGTGGGCGACGCATTGACCGCCCTGGCAGAGCAGCTGGCGGCATGACTCAGAAATCGGAAGACCGGACGATGATCGGTTCACGGCGCGTGGCGTCATAGCGCGACCAGGCGGCCACGTTGATCGCCACGTAGTTTTCCTCGTAGGCGCTCACCGCGCGGCTGGCGCCATCCGAGGCATGCACGTAGGCCCCGAAATGGGCGGCGAGCGCATCGTCGGTGATCAAGGCTTCGATCTCGCGGCCTTGCGCAGGCAGTGCGAAGGCCACGCCATTGCCGACCCAGCGCGCGCCGCGCGATCCGCCGATGCGATGGCCGCTGGCATCGATGTCCCGACGGGGTTCCAACGGCGCCCGCTCGGTTTCCATGACTTGCTCGACCGGTTCTGGCTGCGGATCTTCGATGACTTCGGCCGAGGCGAAGTCCCGGTCCAGATACATCATTTCGTAGTTGCAGATCTGGATCACGTCGCGGTCCAGCAAAGGCCGCAGCGCCACGTCGTCGCCGTTGACCAGGGTCCCGTTGGTGCTGTGAAGGTCGTGAAGGGTGACGAATTTCCCGAGCCTCGTGAGGACCGCGTGGGTCTTGCTGACGGTGGTGCTCGGCAGCACCAGGTGGTTGCGCATGCTGCGACCAATCCTGAATTCGCCTTCGAGCAGCCGCACGTTACGCAGCGCCACACCGTTCTTCGTCACGATCAGAGTCGGCATCGCTCGGGCTCCCTTTTCGGCGATGGTATTTCGTCACGGGCGTGGCCGCCCACGATCGTCACAAGACGAGAGCAATGAGACGAACTGATACGGTGTTGGCGTCAATAGCGGTAAGGGTTGTCCGGACGGCGGTCGTAGCGGTCCGGCACGCCGTCGCGGTCGTAGTCACGCCGCCCGCCAGCGTGGGGTGGTGGCGGGGCAGGGCGGCTGTTGTAGTACGTGCCGGGCGGCGGACCGGCGTCATAGGGAACGGCGACGCAGCCGGTGAGTGCGGCAGCGGCCAGCAGGAGCGGAGCGAGTATTTTCATGCACCCAAGTTGCACCGATCCACCGCCTGTGACCACCGGCGCATCCACCCGTGTCCAGGTAGGTGGATGCCGCGTGATGCGCAGCGCCCTTCAGACCGCTTCCCTGCGTCCCGCGAAATAGTCGACCAGGCGCGTCTGTTCCTGCTCGAACGCCGGCATGCCGGCGAGCACCGTCTTCCAGTCCCCGTTGCGGCTGGCGCGGTCGATGGTCTCGCAGGCGGCCGCGAACGCGAGCGCACCGACCATCTTGCCGGCGCCGGCCATGCGGTGGGAAAACTGGGTGGCCTGGGCGGCGTCGTCCGCCGCGACCGCCTGCCGGAGTCCGGCGGAGTCGTCCTCGCAGGTTCGCCGGAACGTCGCCAGAACCTCTTCCACCATCGATCCGTCGCCGCCGCATTTCGCCGCCAGCAGCGCCTCGTCGATCGGGCCGGCCGCGGGCGCGATGGCCGGGCCTGCGCCACCGGTCGCGACGGGCGTCGGCGGCGCCAGGGGGAGCGGCAGCCATCGATCCAGCTTTTCGGTCAGCCGCGCCAGTTCGACCGGCTTGACCAGGAAGTCGTCCATGCCGGCGGCGAGACAGGCCTCGGCTTCCCCCTGGAGCGCGTTCGCGGTGCAGGCGACGATCGGGATGCGACTGCCGGTCCCCGAGGCGGCTTCCTCGCTGCGGATGGCGCGCGCCAGTTCGTAGCCATCCATGTGGGGCATGTGGCAGTCGGTGATGACGAGGCCATAGCGGCCCGCCTGCCACATCTTCAGGGCCTGGGCGCCGTCGTCGGCGGTCTGGGCCGCATAGCCCAGCGTTCGCACCTGGCGCAGCAGCAGCATGCGGTTGACGGGATGGTCGTCCGCCAGCAGCACCAGCGTGCCTTCGGCAGCTGCCTGCGCGGCGGCGGGCGCCGCGCGCCGCATGGCGATGGCCGTCGAAAGCGCACGCACGCTCCCGGCGCTCTCCGGGAGGGCGTCGGCCACGGGCAGCGACAGCTCCAGGGCGACCGTCGTGCCGCTTCCCGGCCGGCTGTCCAGGCTGATCGAGCCACCCATCAGCTGCGCCAGCTGGCGGGAAATCACCAGCCCCAGTCCGGTGCCGCCGGGCCGCCTCCGCGCCTGCTCGCCGACCGCCTGGCTGAACGGCTGGAACAGGCGCCGCTGGTCCTCGGGCGAGATGCCGATGCCGGTGTCCTTCACCTCGAAGCGCAGGCGCTCCATCCCTTCCGACCGGCCCAGCCATTGCACGTTGATGTCGATCCAGCCCTCGGAGGTGAACTTGATCGCGTTGCTGACGAAGTTGTTGAGGATCTGGCGCAGGCGCACCGGGTCGACCGTCAGCGCTGGACTGACGCGCGGATCGACCATCCGGCGAACGATCAGGCATTTGCTGCTGGCATTGCCCAGGTAGATGCTCTGCACCTCCTCGACCAGGCGCTTGATCGAGGCGACTTCGGGCCGGATCTCCAGCTTGCCGGCCTCGATCTTCGAGAAATCTAGGATGTCGTCGATGATGCGCAGCAGCGACCGGCTCGATTCCCGCACCAGCCCCAGCGTCTCGCGCTGCTCGGGGTCCAGCTCGGTCAGGCCGAGCAGTTCCAGCATCCCCAGCATGCCGTGCATGGGCGTCCTGATCTCGTGGCTCATGGTCGCCAGGAAGGTGCTCTTGGCGCGGGTGGCGGCCTCCACTTCGGCGCTGCGCTGCGCCAGGGCCGCGTTCAGCCGCTCGATCTCGCGCTCCCGCTTCTTTCTTTCCGTGACGTCCTCCGAGATCGTCAGCAGGTAGCGCGGCTGGCCGGTTTCGTCGAGGATCGGGATCTTCTTCGCGTGGAGCACGCGCACGCTGCCGTCGTTCGCATGCAGCGTCTCCTCGGGGATGTCCACTTCCCGGCCCAGCGCCAGCGCTTCCTTGTCCTTGGCCGTGAAGAAGGCGGCCTCGGCCGCGGAACTGACGAAGTCGTCCACCGTCTTGCCCAGCAGTTCCTGCTCGCTGCGGCCGGTCAGTTCCTCCATGCGGCGGTTGACCCGCACGAGCTTCAGGTCGGCGGCGTCCTTGACCATGACCTGATAGGGAATGTGGTGGATCACCGAGTTGAGGAAGGCGTTGGCCGTTTCCAGTTCGGCCGTGCGCAGGTGAACGCGCGCCTCCAGCTCGGCGTTCAGGGCCCGCAGCTCGTCTTCGGCCCGGCGCAGCGTCGCCTTCTGCCGCTGTTCGGCGAGCGCTCGACGGACCGAGTAGAACAGCCGTCGCACCCGCTCCTTGAAGACGTAGTCCGTGGCGCCCGCCTTCATGCATTCGACCGCCTCCTCTTCGCTGATCAGGCGGGTCGACAGCACGATCAGGAGCGCTTCCGGCTGCTGCTGGCGCACCGCCTGCAGCATCTCCAGGCCGCCGGCTTCGTAGTCGGACAGGACCAGGTCGAAGGCTTGCCGATGCAGGGCGCGGACGAAGTCCTCACGGGTCTGCACCCAGACGATGTCGCAGACCAGGCCCTCGTCCTGCAGCGTCCCGCGGATGCGCTGCGCGTCGGCCGGGTCGTCCTCCAGTTGCAGCACGCGAATGGCGGCGGTCATCGCGCTGCATCCTGCTCGCCGCGCAGCGACTCGACGACCTCCTTGAACTCCTCGCGGTTGCGTTCGCTCAGCGCGGAGAGGGCCTCGTGCGCCTGAAGGATCCGCTGCTGCACGGCGGCGCGGACGTCTCCCGTTCCGAGCGCGTAGAGAGGGGGCGCGGCGGGACCGTGCTCGCGGATCGCGGCCAGCACCTGCGCCATGCTCAGTTCCTCGAACAGGGCGCGCACCGCCGGCGTCACCCCCGTCAGCACCACGCCGCCCCGGGCGACCAGTTCGTGAACCGTGCCGAGGCAGGTGCTGTCCATGTACTCGCAGGCGGAGAGGTCGAGGACCAGCGGTCGTCCGCCGTCCAGCACGGCGAGGGCCGTTTCATGGAAGGCATCGCAATGCAGCCAGGTGGCCCGGCCGCGCAGCGCGAGGTGCGCGGCATGGTCGGATTCGCCGTAGAACACCACGTCGCTCTCCGGGCGCGGCGCACCGGATGCCGTCGCCTCGGGCATCCCGGCGCCATTGTCGAACCAGGAGGCACCCGCGTGCGCGTCGATCAGCAGGATCGTCACGTCGTCCCGTTCCGCTCCCGCCGGCGCGCCGGCGTGAAGCCGGGTGATGACCTCCTGCGCACTGGCGACCGGGCTGGCGAGCACCTGCTGCAGCAGGTCCAGGTCGCGTTCCGACCCGGAGGGCAGGAGTCCGTCGGTGTAGAGCAGGATCCGGTCGCCCGCCAGCAGCTGGAGACGCTCCTGCTGGAAGTGCGCGTCCGGTGCCAGCCCGAGCGCGGGCCCGGTGCGGCGGACCAGGAGAGTCGGCTGGCCGTCGCGGGCGTGCAGCACCGGCGGATGGCCTGCCGATGCCAGCGTGAGGCTTGCGTCCGAGGTATCCAGCAGGCCGAAGACGGCCGTGAGGAACAGTCCCGGCGCAGCGTGTGCCTCGCAGATCGAGCGGTTCACCGCGGCCAGCACGTCCGCCGGCGGCAGCGCGAGGCCGGTTGCCGGGTCCACCAGCACCAGCCGCTGCTTGAACAGCACCGAGAGCATCGCCGAGGTCACGCCGTGGCCGGTGGCGTCGGCCAGATAGAAGGCGAGGTGCCGCTCGCCCAGCCGGACCACGTCGTAGAGGTCGCCGCCCACGTGCTGCCCCGGGCGATACAGCGCCTGGATGCAATAGCCCTCCATCGGAGGCGGGCTGCGCGGCAGCAGGGCGCGCTGGATCACTTCCGCCCGCTCGAGGTCGCGGCGCAGCACTTCGGAGGTCTCCTCGAGCTCGCGGACCTTGCGCTGCAGTTCCCGATGCAGACGCTCGCGTTCTGCCAGCAGTTGCCGCCGTTCGAGCGCGTTGCGCACCGCCACCCCCATTTCCTCGGCGCGCGGCGACTTCGGCAGGAAGTCGAATGCGCCCAGCCGGATGGCGGCCACCGCCGAGTCGAAGGTCTCCAGTCCCGACAGGACGATCCACATGGCGTCCGGCACGGCCTGGCGTCCCCAGCGCAGCAGCTCCAGGCCGTCCATCCGCGGCATCATGATGTCGGTCAGCACCAGGACGATTTCGGGGTGCGCGCGCAGGACGGCCTGGGCGGCGATGCCGTCGACCGCCTCCAGGACCGGGGCGCAGCCGAGGCTTTCGAGGGCGCGCTTCACCAGCAGGCGAGTCACCGGCTCGTCATCCACCACCATCGCGACGGGAGGGGCAGCATCGAGGTTCATCAGGTCCGCCAGCGTTGCCGTGCAGACAGGGGATTTTCCGAGCCGGCGGGCGGGTTGTCTAGAAGCGGCCCGTGGCCCTTCGGATGACCGTCTTGTCCTTGGCCGGCGGCTTGCCGCCCGCGGGCGCTGCGGCCGACCGCGGCGCGCGCTTGGCGGGCTTGCGCCGGCCCTTGAGCGACTCGATCAGCGACAGGGCTTCCTTGTCGAACTTCGCTTTGTCGTCGGGCATGGCGGCCCTCGGTTTGCTAAGGTTGTTGAGATTTTCCCTAGCGAAATCTCATCGTTTTCCGGAAAACTTGGATGTTGATATTTTTGACTATTGTTGAGAGGTTGAGCAAGTTCCCACCTGGTCAGCAACCCTTGGCCTTGGCATGGTCAAAGTGGCTATTGGCCTGCCCTATTTGCTGCATCGCACCAAGGCCGCATCCAATTTCGGCATGTCCCAGGTAGTCGGATAAGCGCTGCGGCAGTGGGGTTGCCATGGGTGTACTGTAGGGATGCGCTCGACACCGGCCAAGAACGGCAATTCCAGCGATCCCCTTGCCTCCGTCCTGCAAGAGGCAGCCGAGTGGCTCGCCGGCGGCGGCAGGAGTCTTTGGTCAGCAGCGGAGATTGGCCACGAACGCGTCCTACGGACGCGAGCGAAGGGCTCTTCCACGTTGCCCCGCACATGGCTGGGGTCATGAAGTTCGAGTTGGAGGACCCCTGTTTTTGGCCCGAGGTCCTGCCGGGCACCTCGGCCTTCGTTCACAAGCTCGCCCCCGCGGAGCGCTCAAGCTTGCCTCACGCAACGGGAACTGTTCCACCGTCGATGACGTACTCGACCCCCGTGATGGAGGCCGCGCGCGGGGACACCAAAAATTCGACCAGCTCTGCGACTTCCTGCGGCCTGGCAGGGCGCCCAAGGGGTATGCCGCCGAGGGAATTCATGAGTGAGCGGCGTGCACCGTCATAGTCGGTTCCGTTCTCCTTGGCGATTCTCTCGACGAGGCTCACAGCGGCTTCGGTTTCCACCCAGCCAGGCGCGACGCGCACCACGCGCACACCTTTCGGACTGACCTCCTTGGACAAGCTCTTGCTGTACGTCGACAGGGCGGCCTTGGCGGCAGCGTAGGCAGTGGTTGCCTCCGGCAACGGCATCTGCCGTTGGATGGAGGTGATATGCACGATGACGCCCACACCGCGGGCAAGCATGCCCGGCAGTAGGGCTCGGTCAATCCGAACGGCAGCGTAGAGGTTCATGGCAAACGCCTTTTGCCATTCGTCATCATCAAGCACGGCGAAGCCGCCGGCCGGCGCCGAAGAGCCCCCAGCCACATGGACCACGATGTCAACGCCATCGAGCTGTTTCTCGACGGCGCTTGCAACCTCGTCGCAGCCGGCTGCAGTGGACAGGTCTGCGGCCACGAAGGCGGCCTTTCCGTGCTCCGCAGGCGCGGAGCGGGCTGTGGTCAACACCGTGGCTCCAGCCCTGGTCAGTTGCGCAACCACGGCGGC
Organism: Variovorax sp. 10N432; assembly: GCF_056394465.1. NCBI lineage: Bacteria > Pseudomonadati > Pseudomonadota > Betaproteobacteria > Burkholderiales > Comamonadaceae > Variovorax > Variovorax sp. 10N432. Next base: position 26,120 of record NZ_JBFTHX010000016.1, on the reverse strand, counting down.
TCCAATCCCTTTGGTGCCGCCCGTGACGAGCGCCCTTCGACCCTCGAGCTCGACAGGTGGACGGATTTCGAGAGATTCGATGAAGCCGTCCTTGAGGCTAAAGACGTGCATCAAATCGACGCGGTTTCCCGGGAAATTGCCTTCGAGGTGTGCCAACAGCTTGAACGTGCCGCCTTCCCGCGACAGGCCGAGTGGCATCAGCCGATATTGGTACTTGGCTTCAGCTGCCGCCTTCCAGGCGATGATGGCGTTCAGGCCGTGAAACGTCTGGCCCTCGTCTCGAACAACGGCATCCGCGTGGAAGTACTCGCTGAGCGAGGCTTCATTGTTGGGTCCACGCGAATCAAGGTATCGCGCAATGGCGTCAGGGGTCTGAACGTTCATGGGAGTCAGCGGGTAGTTGCAATGGACCGATGGTCGGGCTACGCTCACCTCATGACAAGTACGCACCAAAAAGTTAGTGCTCCACCCCCCGGGGAGCGCAAGGCTTACACGCCGCTCACCGCCGCCATCGACGTCGAGGCGTGCTTCAGCCTTCTGGAAGGGCGCTGGAAGCTCGTTATCCTGTTCCACCTCTTCGGTGGGAAGGTGCTGCGGTTCTCGGACCTGGAGAAGTGCATCACCGGCATTTCCCAGAAGATGCTTGCCCAGCAATTGCGACAACTTGAGGCTGATGGCATCGTCGAGCGCACCGTGCACTCCCAAGTGCCACCAAGAGTCGACTATCGAATGACGCCCTGGGGGCAGCAACTCTGCCCGGCATTGGACAGCTTGCTGAAATGGGCTGAGCTACGGGAGCGGTACGCTATTCAATAGGATGTCCAATGCCCGCCGGAGCGGGAGCAGCGCTGCGACGGCGGTTTGTTGCTCCAATTTCAGCGTCCGGACACAACCAGCCGTTCGTTGAGGAGGCTCAAATTGCCGAGTAGCTGACCTTGGCGACATGCCTCTACCAACCGCGGGCAGTCAAGGAGAGATTCCCCTTCAAGCGGGTGCTTTCGACCTCTTGGCTACGTCGCTAGTAGTTCGTTGTGCAACGGAGTGCGAAGGCTCCGCCCCGGCCATCAAGGCAGAGCCGGGACAGCCTCGGAAGCGATGCGCCAGTTGCGGCTGTCGTGATGACGGCCGTCGGCCGATCGAGGCGCTGTTGGTTTCCTTTGGCCTTGTAGATCAGAACGCCGAGCGTATCGTGCCGCCATCGACGCGGATCGTGGCACCGCTCACATAGTCGGCGCACGGACTTGCCAAGTAGGCGACTGCCGCCGCGATTTCCTCCGGCCGGCCCAGGCGGCCAACATCGTTGGGCACCATGTCGCTCACGCAGCCGTGCTCGATCTCTTCCCAAGTCTGGCCCCAGCCCTGCTGAGGGGCAATCTTCTCCAGCAGTTCTTTGACAGCGGGGACAAGGATTGCACCCGGCGCCACGATATTGGAGGTCACCCCGGAGTTCTTCAAATCGCGCGCCAGCGAAACCGCGAGATTGTGCCGGGCAGCGAGCGAAGCGTTGTAGTCTGGCTGCATGGGAATCGGCTGCCCCGCCAGTCCACCGCCAATCTGGATCACGCGGCCCCAGCCACGCTCACGCATTGTTGGCACAAGTCGCTGAATCATGCGCACGGCCGACAGGACGTTGACCTCGAAGGTCTCCATCCATTTGTCTGGCTTCGCCGTCGTCCAGTTCAGATGGTGGTAGTAACCGGCATTGTTGACCAATATATCGATGGCGCCACCTTTCTTCGCCATCATGGCTACCGCATCGGCGCCGGCATCGGTAGCCAGATCGCCCAAGGCAACTTCCGCTCGACCGCCAGCGAGCGTGATGGCCTTCACAACTTCCTTGGCGCGGTCCTCGTTACGGCCATGCACCACCACCGTTACACCTTCGGCCGCCAAAAGCTTTGCCGTAGCTTCGCCTATGCCGGCTGTCGAGCCCGTTACCAGCGCACGTTTTCCGCTCAATCTCAGGTCCATGTACTTCTCCGATCAGTTGAAATCACTCGCGCCCCGGGCGCAGCAATCGACATCCGCCTGGATCGCGGATGGCCGATATTTCTCGCGATGCGGCTGACGCAGCACGCGCATGGCGCTGGCCGTCTCCTCGGCTGAGCGCGGTCAAGGCTGCTGGGCGGCCGCCACCGTCTTGACCTCCAGAAACGCTTCCAGCCCAGCCAGGCCGAACTCCCGACCAATCCCCGACTGCTTGACACCGCCGAACGGCGCCATCAGCTCGGGATCGACACGGTTGATTAGGACCATGCCTGCCTGCAGCCGCCCCGCCACGCGGTCGGCGCGCACAGCGTCTGCCGAGAAGACGTACGCCTGCAGGCCATAGGGAGAGTCGTTGGCCATGGCGACGGCCTCCTCCTCGTTGTCGTAGGGCAGGATGGAGAGCACCGGGCCGAAGATTTCTTCCCGGGCAATGTCCATGTCGTTGCGCACGTCCGCGAAGACGGTGGGACGCACGTACCAGCCGCGCGTCAGCCCCTCGGGCCGCCCTTCGCCGCCAGCGATCAGCGTCGCCCCCTGCTCTTTGCCGCGCTGGATGAAGCGCTGGATGCGCTCGACCTGCGCGGCGTTGACCAGTGGGCCGATCGACGTGTGAGGGTCATGCGGATCGCCAACCCGGAGCGCGTCGACCTCGCGCCTCACTCTCTCCAGCGCCTCAGTCATACGAGAGCGCGGGATAAGCAGGCGTGTGCCGGCGACGCAGGCCTGGCCGCTGTTCGTGAAGGCCGCGCGAATGGCCAGCGGGATGGCCCGGCCCAGATCCGCATCGTCCAGGACAACCGAGGCGGACTTCCCCGACAGCGCGAGGCTGACTCGCTTCATCGTCGCCAGGCCAGCCCGGGCAATCAGTTTGCCCGTGCCCGTGGAGCCGGTAAAAGAAATCCGTTGGATCTGCTCATTGGTGCTGAGTTCGTCTCCGACGTCGTAGCCTCGGCCGATCACCACGTTCACGGCCCCGGCCGGCAGGCCGGCCGCATGAATGGCCTCCGTGACCACCTGGGTCTGCAAGGGGCTCAGCTCGCTGGGCTTGATGACCACGGCGCAGCCGGCTGCGATAGCCGAGGCGAGCTTGCTGCAGATCGTGCCCGCAGTGCTGTTCCACGGCGCGATCAGCGCGGACACGCCGGCCGGGATCATGTGAACCCGCGCCGTCCCGACCTGGTAGGTGAAAGCGTAGTCCTCCAGCAATTCCGCCGCGATAGCGAAGCACTGGGCGGCGTAGTTGGCCACCCATTGAGCCCGGGCCACCGGCCCGCCGTACTCCTCAATGGTGGCGTCACGGATCGCGCTCGAGCAGTAGAGCATCGTGTCCTGCAGACGGCGCAGCATGGTGATGCGCTCGGCCGGTGTGGTTCTGCCGAGGCCCGATTGAGCGCCACCGGCTGCGGCGATGGCCCGCTTGGCGTCCTCGCGATTGGCCAGCGTCAGCCGGCCGACAACTTCCTCGGTCGCTGGGCTGACGATGTCGATTTCTTCCTGCCCCTCGACACGCACGAATGCACCGTCGATGTAGGCCTCCTGGATGTGCCACATGGTGGGCTCCTATCTATTGGGCTGTAGCCAATGTAAGAATCAGAGCGTGTTTTGATAAGCTGGCCAATGCAGGATTGGACATCCCGAAAATCGCAACTATGCAGCGCAGCGGACTCACTGAACTGGAAGTGGTGCTGGCCATCGCCCGCCACCATAGTTTTCGCGCGGCTGCTGTGGAGCTGGAGATGTCTACGACGGCCGTCAGCAATGCCGTCGCGGGCTTGGAGGCCCGGCTCGGGGCCCGGCTCTTCCATCGCACCACGCGCAGCGTGACACTGACGTCGGCCGGCCAGCAGTTCGCGGCACAAATCGCGCCGGCGATAGCGAGCATCCGGGACGCGATGGGCGCCATCAGCGACCAGCGAGCCGAGCCCAGCGGCACGTTGCGCATTAATACCTCGCTCGGCGCAGCTTCGATGGTGATGCCGCTTCTGGCCAGCTATCTGCGCCGCCATCCTGGCATGTCGCTGGACATCGTGACCGAGGGACGGCGCGTGGACGTGATTGCTGAGGGCTTCGACGTCGGTCTGCGTCTGGCCGAACAGGTGCCTCGCGACATGATCCGCGTCCCCATTGGCCCTCCGCTGCGTCTGGCGGTCGTGGGCGCGCCGGCCTATTTCGAGCAGCACGAGGCGCCCCAGTCCCCCGAAGACTTGGTCTCGCTGCCCTGCATACGGGGCCGCATGCCCAGCGGTGAACCTTCGTCTTGGAGCTTCGTCCGCGACGGCTCGCCGTGGAGCCTCGAGGTGCCCGGCACCCTGGTGCTGGATTCGCCGGTGCTGATGCTCGAAGCGGCGCGCCAGGGGCTGGGGCTGGCGCAATTGGCCGAAGCGCATGTGGCCGGCGACGTTGCGGCGGGGCACCTGATCCGGGTGCTGGAAGACTGGACCACGCCGCTCTCCAGCCTGTGTCTCTACTACTGGGGGCATCGCCACATCCCGGCAGGCCTGAGGGCCCTGATCGACCTGATCCAGGAGAACGCCCGGGGTTGAACCGGGTCCGCCTCGTCTTGAAGTCGGTGGCGCGACCCTCACGCGGCGATCCCATCACGCAGCTTTGCATGGCGCGCAGGCAGATCGGGGCTAAGGGCCTTGGAGCCGCGACCGAAGGGCAGCACTGGCCACACGCGACTAGACCGTCACCGCTGCACAGCAGCCACACAACGGGCGCTGGTGGAGGGCAGGGGAGGGCCCATCACGGTCTTTCGGCTTCGGCTCCAGCATGTCCGCAATGCGTGTGATGCCGACATTGGCCCAGTCGAGGCGCATCGAGCCGGATGGATTTTTTGTTCTGCTTGGGCCCATCCCCGAATGGCGAGGCGCTCACTACCCGATCGATGCCTTCAGTTCCGAGAAGCTCACGATCCGGCCGGCGATCGCGCTGGCGGCTACTGTGGAAGGGCTGGCGAGCCACAGCGCGCCCGGGCCCGAGCGACCCGGAAAGTTGCGATTGATCGCGCTGATCGTGACTTGGTCCTCGCGCTCGCTGGCGCCCGGGCCCGCATTGATGCACGCCCCGCAACCGGGCTCGACCAGCTCGACGCCCATGCGCTCGAAGAGCGCCACCATCTGCATCCGGTCGCTGCGCGCGCGCACGTCCTCGCTGCCGAACTGCAGGAAGAACCGCACGCCCGGCGCGATGCCGAGCCGGTGTTGCTCGGCCCAGGCAAGCACCGCGTGGTAGGCCCCAATGTCCTCGAGCTTGCCCCCCGTGCAGGAGCCACCGTACGCAATGTCGATCGCGACCGCCTTGTCGAGTGCCGACAGCGCAAGGCCCTGCCCGGGATCCCCGGGGCGCGCCACCATGGGTTCGAGCGTGCCGCAATCCACCTCGATCTCGTGCGCATACTGCGCCCCCTCGTCGCTGCGCATCCAGCGTTCGAGTCGGAAGTCGACGCCCCGACGCTCGCGCAGGAAGCGAAGTGTTTCATCGTCGGGGGCCACGATGCCCGTCAGGCCGCCGATCTCGGCCACCATGTTGGTGAGCGTGGCGCGCGCGTCCGTCCCCATCGCGCGCAGCGCCTCGCCGGTGTACTCGAAGACGAGTCCGACCAGGCTGCCGTTGCGGACCTCCGGCAGGCGCAGCAGATGCAGCACGACATCCTTGGCGTCGACCCCGTCCGGCAGGGTCCCGCGCAAATCCACGCGGCAGACCTTCGGCGCGGCCACGCGCACATCGCCGGTGATCCATGCGTTGGCCATCTCGCTCGCACCGATGCCGAAGGCGAATGCCCCGAGCGCGCCGCAATGCGGGGTATGGGAATCGGTGCCGATTGCGACCTGGCCCGGCAACACGTAGCGCTCGGTCATGATGGAGTGGCAGATGCCTTCCGCGCCCTTCCTTCCGGGCACCCGGTGGTGTAAGCGGACCCCGTGCTGCGCGCAGAACCGTTCCTGCATCTTGCCCATCGCCATCGCCGAGTCAAGCAGCCCCAGGGCGCGCTTTGCCGGTGACATGGTCTCTTCGACATAGACCAGGTGATCCGCGAAGCACTGGATCGATGCGACGTCGTGCAAGGCAATGTCGGGGCCCATCGCGTTGTTCATGAACGCGGCGCACATCCCGGTCACGTAGTCGTGCGAGTAGCGCCAATTCGCCTTCACGAAGCTGATGCCCGAGGCCGAAGGCGGCCTCCTGGCCGAGCGCGCGATGATCTTCTCGACGTAGGTCAATGGGCGGCTCTCGGGCGGCTGCGGGTCCATCGCGATCTCGCCGGCGAGCCGGGCCTTCGTGTAGTTGAATAGCCCTCCTCGCGCCAACACCTCGGCCGTCACGGCATCCAGCCCCGCCACCAGCTCCGAGACCGGTATCGCCTCGCCCGCGCGGATGCGATCGACGAGGCCGAAGTCGTTCGACGTGAAGATGCCGAGGTTGTGGCAGTTCTGGCGATAGATGCGCTCGAACTTCTGCGCGATGACCAGGCGGATGCCCGCCATGCGCTCGGCATAAGGACTGGCCTCGCGCGACGAGCCCTTGCCGTAGCGCGTGCCGGCCACCGTCACCGCGAAGCCGCCGCGCTGCACCTGGTCGGTGCCGATGGGCCTGCGACCCTCGCAGGTAAGGCCCACGTAGGGATAGCGGCCGAGCGTCTCGTCGACATGGAAGCAGGCCCAGCCCGGCGTGATCTCGTCCGTGGACACGTCGTCGCGCAGCTTGCCGGCTTGCGCCTGCGAGAGATCCTCGCCGGCGATCTGCCGCTCGATCAGCGTCGGATCCTCCGACAGGAAAAGGATGCGGCCTTCGAATCGGATGGCATGCATGTCGGCTCCTCTGGCTGCGCCGGTCATTCGACCAGCTTGACGTCGGCATCGCGAATGATGCCCTCGCGCTGCTGTCGCTCCGCCTGCATGCGCTTGGCGAAATCAGTCACCGTCCCGCCAGTGGGCGTGAGGCCCAGCTCGGCGAGCTTGCTTCCGACGCTCGGGTTGCGCAGCGCGATGCCGACGGCCTCGTTGAGCCGAGCGACGATCGGCGCCGGCGTCGACTTGGGCGCCATCAGGCTGTAGCTCACCAGCATGTCGGTGCCAGGCAAGGTCTGCCCCATGCGGGGAATCTGCGGCTGTGCCTCGTACACCTTGGTGGACGCCACGCCGACCAGCTTGATCTTTCCGGCCGCCACCATCGGCTGCGCCGTGCTGACCAGCGTGATCAGCATGTCGATCTGGCCCCCGGCGAGGTCGCCCAGGGCCGCGCCGGCTCCGCGATAAGGCACGTGATTGAGGCGGACTTGGCCTGACTTGGCAATCAGCTCGCCCAACAGATGATGATCGGTGCCGACGCCGGGGGTGCCGAAGCTCAACGGCGCGCTGCTGGCCTTCGCTTGCTTCAAGAGGCCTGCGAAATCGTTGGCCGGTGACGCGCTGTTGACCGCGATCACGAGCGGCGCCTCCGCGAGGTGCGCGACCGGCGCGAGCGCGGCCACGGCGTCTTCCGCCTTCTTCCCGTATAGCGCCGGGTTGATGGCGTACAGGCTGTCGGTCGCCAGCAGCAGCGTGTAGCCGTCGGCGGGCGCCTTGGCGACCAGCGAGGTTCCGACCAGCCCACCCGCACCAGTGCGGTTGTCGACCACGACCGGTTGCTTGAGCGTCTCGGTCAGCGAGTTGGCCAGCACCCGTCCCAGGATGTCGGCGCTGCCGCCCCCCGCGAAAGGCACGACGAGCGTGATCGGTCGGGCGGGATAGGCATCGGCGGCGGCAGCGCCACTGACTATGCCGCAGGCCCAGGCAGCCAGTGCGGCGCCGCGCATCAGCGTGCCGATGGCGAATTTCGCGCTGTTCAACTTCATGCTTGTCTCCAGGTGTAGGTATGGCCCTCACTCTAGATTTCCCTTAGAGACACAAACTTCAATTTGGCGCATTGTTCGTTCCCATCTGGAACTTATCCGCACCAATGCGCACCGATTTCGATCCCGTCACCCTGCGCCTCTTCCTGGCCGTCTGCGAAGAGGGAAGCATCGTCAAGGCGGCCGATCGGATGTCCATCGTGCCCTCGGCCGTGAGCAAGCGAATGGCCGCGCTCGAGGACGACGTCGGTATCGTGCTGCTGCAGCGTGGCTCCGGGGGCATGGGCCCCACCGAAGCCGGACAGGCATTTGCAGCGCAGGCCCGAGAGGTGCTCGCCGGTATGGACCGCATGCATGCGACGATGCACGACATGGCGACGGGAGGAGCGGGGACGGTTCGCATCCTCGCGAGCCTGGCGGCGCTGTCGCACCGTCTGCCTGCCGACATCGCCGCCTTGCTTCGAAAGCACCCGGCCCTGAAGCTGAGTTTGCGCGAGGCGTCCTCCAGCGAGATGGTGCGGCAGGTGAAAGAGGGGGCGGCCGACCTCGCGGTGTGTTGGGATGTCGCAGACTTGACGGGGCTGCGGGCCGTGCCCTATCGACCCGACCATGCCTGCGCCCTGGTCTCGCGCGCCCATCCGCTGTCCCGAAGGAAGTCCGTGCCCTTCGCGGAGACGCTCGGCTACGACCATGTGAGCGCGATGCCCGGCAGCATGATGGAGACGATGTTGCGCCGGCATGCGGCAGTGGCGGGCAAGACCTTGCTGCCACGCATTGAAGTCGAGAGTTTCGAGGGTGTGGCCCATGTCGTCGCGGCCGACCTCGGCATCGGCATCCTGCCGCGCGAGGTGCTGCGCCCATGGGTCGACGCACTGCCGATTCGCGTGATTCCATTGTCCGACGAATGGGCCACCCGCCGTTTCGTCGTGTGCTTTCGGACGGATCCCTACGTGTCGCGTGCCGCGCAGATCGTCGCAGAGGGGCTTCGGCTTGCCGCCACCATAGCGGCGGAATGAACGCGTCCGCTGTCTTCCCCTTGTCGAACGTTGAGCCACGCAGCGTCGAACTTCCGCTCATGGCCGGCACCGCAGTTCCGCGTCGTGTCAAGGAAGCTGCCGGTCGGCGGTACCCGCGGCGGGATCTGCCAGTTCGGGCATATCGATCGACCGCTTCACCGAGTTCTGCGGTCGACGGCGTGCCCGATGAAACGACGTGCGAATCAGATCTCGGCTTGTTCAGCGATCTCCAATGCATCGTCGACTTCGATGCCAAGGTACCGTTGACTCGAGCTTGGCATGGCCAAGCAGCAACTGCATGGCCCGCAAGTTCTTGGTGCGTCGATAGATCAAGGTCGCCTTTGTTCGCCGCATCGAATGCGTACCGTACTCCGCTGGATCGAGTCCCAGCTCCTCGACCCACCCCTCAAGAATACGAGCGTACTGACGCGTGCCGAGATGTGGAGAAGCGTGGACCCGGCTCGGGAACAGGAAATCCTCTGACTTCAGCCCGGATCGCTTGATCCACTTCTGCACAGCATCGCGTGTCGCTGGCGTGATCTCGAACTGCGCAGGACGTTGGGTTTTGTGCTGCATCACCACGGCGCGTGTCGCCACCTGGTCGCCGTGGCAGATGTCCCGCACTTTGAGGCCGACCAGATCGCAGCCGCGTAACTTGCTGTCGATCCCAAGGTTGAAGAGCGCAAGCTCGCGCACCCGGTGCTCCATCTGAAGGCGAACCCGAAGCGCCCAGATGTCCTTGACCTTGAACGGCGCTTTTTGCCCGACGATCTTTCCCTTGTTCCATGGCTCGCGATGGACGGGGGTATGGCTAGCTTCCATGATGGACTCTCATCAAGTTGAGGGAGAACAACCATGCACCGACCAGTTATCAACCATCCTGGCAACGGTCAAAGCACACGAAGTGGCGCCGGCCGCCCCAAGGCCCGCTTTCGGGCGACGACGCCATCAGGCGGTCCCGGCCAGAAGCCGACCTTGAGTCTCGCGGTCAATCGTAGTGTCCGTACTCGATCAGTAGCTCGCTTATGGCATCTTCGACACCGTAGCCAATGGCCCGCGTGGTGTCATGCACGGCGCTCAGACGTTTCATGAGCGGTGGCCGCTGCGCATCCGGCAGTCTTGCAATGGTCTGCAACGCCTGCTCGAACATCCGCACAAGTGAGACGAAAAAGCCCTCATCCTGCAGACCGACTTCGACACTGAAGCCCGCCGCGCGCTCGCAGTAAAAGACCATCAGTTCTGCCAGACCATCTGGGTCGCCAATGGCCTTCTTGTAGTTCGCGATGGACTTCTTGGCCTCGGCGACGGACGCATTCTGGTTCCTGAAAGTGTCGGGCCAGAGCCAACGGTCAATGGTGGCATGGTACGGCGCTAGGACATCTTCCCCCAGCCCAAAGCGGGCGTGGAGGAATACTTGGTTGCCCCTGCTAGCCGTGTAGAGGTCATGCACCAAGCCGACCAGGCCGTCGTGGTCGAAGTGGGCCAGTTTCGCCTTGACGTCGCTCCAGGACGCACCCTTCCTAGTCTTGCTTGCTTTCATCTCTGTCCGCGTTTGAACCATGTCTTGTGGTCGGACGCCCGACGGGGCCGCCTGTGGTGGCTGGGCCGAGCGACCATACTGGCATCGTAGGCCAAACTTCCCTCAGTCGGCCAAAGGCCGGCGCAGACTGAAGCTCCATCCTCGTATAGGAGCTCATCATGGAAGCAACTTCGACGTGTCACCGCGAGCCGTGGAACAAGGGCAAGCTCGTCGGGCAGAAAACCCCATTCCGGCTCAAGGAGATTTGGGCCATCCGGGTGCGTTTGCAGCTCCAAGGCCGTGTGCGGGACCTTGCTCTCTTCAACCTCGGCATCGACAGCAAGCTCCGGGCGTGCGACCTCGTGCAGCTTCGCGTCCGCGACGTTTCAAACGGCGAGCGCGTGGCCGCCCGCGCGAAGGTGATGCAGCAAAAGACCGGGCAGCCGGTTCAGTTCGAGATGACAGGCCCGACGCGGTTGGCCGTCGCCGCCCGAATCGTGGACGGCTGGGTCGAGGAGATTGGTCCGGACAGCGCGACCTATGGCACGCACTCGATGCGCAGGACGAAGGCATCGTTGATTTACCGGCGCACGAAGAACTTGCGCGCCCTGCAACTTTTGCTAGGCCACAGCAAGCTTGAGAGCACTGTGCGCTACCTGGGCATCGAGGTCGAGGACGCGTTGGAACTGGCGGAGCAGACCGACGCTTGAGGCGACCGGCCGCTCGGACGCGCTGGAGCGGGCGGCTCTCCGGCAGAGTGCGGCCAGGAGCGGTCGCTCGCCCCGCGTAGCAAAAATGAGCTAGGCTGGGCCAGTCCGGTTAGGAGAATTCACATGAAAGTTGACGGCCAATGCCATTGCGGCGCGATTGCATACGAAGCTGAAGTTCAGGAAGGGAGCATGACAGTCTGCCACTGCACGGACTGTCAAACCCACTCGGGTTCCGCCTTTCGCGCCAACATCTCCGCGCCCGCGGCTGGCTTCCGTCTTATGAAGGGCGCTCCTCGCACCTACGTCAAGACCGCTGCCAGCGGTGCAAAGAGGGTTCTCGCTTTTTGCGAATACTGCGGCACCCCGTTGTATGCATGCGCAGTCGAAGAGCCGCTGGCTTATTCGCTACGAATCGGGACGCTCAGACAGCGGCATGAATTGGGTGCACCGAAAAGGCAGATATGGGTGCAACGACGCCTTCCGTGGGTGACGCTTCCGGAGAGCGTAGAGACGTTCCCTGGTCAGCCGTGATGGGAGAAGCCAGCCTGGCACGCAATAGGGTGGTTGACAGGTGGCGGCCAACAGCGGACTGTCGTGCTCGGTATCCGAGCGTGCGCACTGACAGCTGTCAAGCAACAATCGCCACTGTTTTGTATCTTTGAAAAACCTCTTGAGTGCAATCTGCGCGGTCGTGCTCGCCTGCGGCTGCGCAACCCAACCGTCGACTGTGCCTGGTCAAGGTTCAGGCGCGGCCTACGCTCCAATGGTCGATATGGAGGGTGTTCAGGTCGATGTCTTTGCCAGGGATGTTGAAACATGCCGGACCGTAGCGTCGAATCTGCGAGTGCAGCGCACCAAGAGGGTACGGCAGCGACACTTCGGACGTCATCGTGATTGGCGCGGCCATCGTCTTTCCTGCAGCGGTGGTGGGCGCGGCCCTGGTCGGGGGTATCGCCACTGCGGTGTACGACGAGGCATATCCGAGCGGCGGGCGCGCGGAGCCGAAATTGCAGCGATCGGCGATGGTCGATTGCATGGCCCGTAGAGGCTATAGGAACATGGACCCGAACGTGAAGGTCCCGCATGTCGCCGCCGCCACGCAGATTGAACCTCCATCGCCAGCCCTCAAGACGGGCCGGGATACGTACGTCGCCGAGAAGCTTGCGAAGGGTATGAACTGCAGCGCCGTGCCGCGGGCGGTCCTTGAAGAGAAAGGGCCTGGCTTCGAGCGATACAGCGTTGGATGCTCCGACGGCCAGACACTTGCCCTTCGCTGCGAGTTCGGCAACTGCTCGAAGGAGGGGGCCGGTGGAAATTGACCAAGAAGGACCGGAAGCTGAGGACGCGCAACATTGAGCACATGGAACATTTCGGGCCGTCCGTGCCGGCGGGGATGTGACAGGATGCAGCCAGCAGCAGACTTTCGCGGTCACCTTCTGTTTTTGCTCGAACTCACGATGGAGAACCCGATGATGATTGTTTTCGGCGGCCTACCGGGCACCGGCAAGACTGCCATCGCGCGCGACCTCGTTGCCCGCTTGCCCTCGGTCTATCTGCGCATCGACACCATCGAGCATGCGCTCCTGAAGGCGACTGCGCTCGAAGATGTTGGCCCCGCTGGCTACGTCGTGGCGTATGAGCTTGCCAGGTCCAACCTGACGCTTGGCATGACAGTGGTGGCCGATTGCGTCAATCCCCTCTCCGTCACCCGAGAAGCGTGGCGGGCTGTGGCTGCCAGCACATCGTCAAACCTGCTCGAGGTCGAAATCATTTGCTCTGACCGGACCGAACACCGCCGGCGGGTAGAGGGGCGCAAAGCTGAAGTTCGGGATTTCACGCTGCCAACCTGGGACGCGGTCCTCCGTCATGAATACGAGGCATGGACGACAAGCCGCCTGGTCATTGATTCGTCGCTCGTCACCCCGAGCGAGGCAGCGACGCAGATTCTGGAGGGGTGGCTCAGCCAAGCCGGGGACAGGTGAGCAAAGGCAGAATACGGCCAGTAGCGGGTACTCGCGACAGTCGGCTTTCGGGCTGCAGGAGTGTTCGGACGAGGCGCAAGCCGGCTGCAGCGCTGCACCTGCTGATATGTTCGATCAAGCCTTTCCATTTGACAGGTTAAATCTGCAAGGTATGAGCGAAATTCGAAAACTCACGAGGCTGTGGCCGACTTTGCGGGCCATGCCTGCGTCGTGCACCGCCATCCATCAGTCAGACCCCTCAGCGCTTCGTCAAGCTCCTCACCCCGCCGCATGGCAGAGCCTAGGCACCGCGCTCCTCTGGCCTATGCGCGGGGGTGATGGGCTCCGCCTCTTCAAGCAGAAGCGCTGACGCCGGCCGGCCAAAAGATGGCCGGCCTGTCAAGAATTGCCGCTTAGTTTGTTTGACAGGTGAAGCTGTCCGCCGAGTTCACGTCACCACTCCCCTTGTACTTCGGGAAGGTTGAGGGAAACCCGGCATTTGAGTGCCGTTCACAAGCTGGACAATGGCACGCTCACAACCATGCGAGCGAAGTCCGATGCAATCTGGCAAAGCCACTCAAATCCAGCTCGACATCACGTCTGACCTGCAGAAGTGGCGGGCATTCCTGGCCATCGCAGAACTGGGCAGCCTGACACGAGCAGCCCTGTTTCTGGACAGCAATCAATCCCTGCTGAGCCGCCATCTGAATGCGCTCGAGCGGGAATGCAAGGCGCGGCTCTTCAATCGCACAGGGCGCGGCGTGGCACTGTCCGATGTCGGCCAGCGCATCTTCCCGCTTGTAAAGGCCCTTCTCTCGGATGCGGAGCAGCTGGAGCTGGAAATCCATGGTGAGGCGCGCGAGCCCTCTGGCCGAGTCACCATCGGATCGCTTCCCTCGATCACCAATCCAATCGTCGGCCGCCTGTTCAAACAGTTGCGCGAACGCCATCCGGGAATCCAGCTCAAGATCCTCGAAGGCTCGAGCGGTCAGGTAGAGGAATGGCTGTCCGACACGCGCGTCGACATAGCCATTCTCTATCGATACGGTAATGCGCATTACGAGCAGGAGCAGGCGCTTGCCACCGTCGACAGCTACCTGATCGGCCCCGCGGGTGACCGATTGACTGCTGCCCCCGAAGTTGCCTTTTCCGCCCTGCACGAGTTGCCTTTCATCCTGCCGAGCGCACCGAATGGGCTGCGCACGGCGCTCGACGCGATGGCCCGGCAGGAGCACATCACGCTGGCGCCGGCCATCGAAGCCGATTCGCTTCCGCTGATGCGAACGACGGTCGCCGAAGCTCGGCTCTACACCGTGTTACCCATCCACGCGGTGTGGGCCGAATTGCAGGAAGGGCGACTGCAAGCGGCCAAGATCGTTTCACCGGCACTGCAGCGTATCGTCTCCATGGCCCTGGCGCGCACCAAGGGGCCCGCGCGGGCGGTGTCTGCCGTCGCGGCGGAAATCGTCAGCGTCGTCGAGGACAGCGCGCGCAGCGGGATGTGGCACTCCGGCGGTCCCGCGTAGCCTCGTCTTGCGCGTCCACGCATACCAGCGTTGCGTCGCGCACGGATGCTCGCATTGCCCCGGTCGCCTAAGCTCGTTGGCAACGATCGACCACAGGAGACACGTGCATGCCAAGAATTTCCCTGCCCGCGCCGGAGACCATGAATCCCGAGCAGCGCGCCGTCTACGACAAGATCATTTCCGGTCCGCGCGGGCGCATTCAGGGTCCGCTTCGGGCCGCGCTCCACAACCCGGAGCTCGCGGACAAATGGCAGGCGATCGGCGCCCTGCTGCGCTACGGCACGACGTTGACGCCGCGGCAGTCGGAAATCGCGATCCTGGTCACCGGTCGCGCCTGCAACTCGCCTTTCGAGTGGTATGCGCATCGCGCCGAAGCCGAGAAGGCCGGCATCGAACAGCCGATCATCGAAGCGCTACTCGCCCAGACCGAACCGCCCGGCCTTTCGGCGGACGACGCTGCCGTCTACCACTATGCGGTCGAACTCAACCGGCACAACTCGGTTTCCGATGCGACCTACGCCACGGCGCTTGGGCGCTTCGGTGAACGCACGGTGGTCGAACTGACTGCTCTGATCGGCTACTACACGATGGTCGCAATGACGCTCAACTGTCACGAGATTCCACTGCCTGATGGTGTCGCACCGGCCTTCCAGCTCCCACAAAAGGCAGACTTGCTATGAGCGAGCACGCCCCTGCAGCCGCGGGCTGGGATTGCCACGCCCACCTGTTCGGTCCCTACGACCAATTTCCGTTGGCGGCCGAGCGCAGCTACACGCCGCCGGAAGCGGTCGAAGCCCAGTACCTGGCGCTGCTGGCACGGCTAGGCCTTTCGAACGGCGTGCTGGTGCATCCCAGCGCCTATGGCGAGGACCACGCTTTGCTGCTGCACGCACTGGCGGCGCAACCCGCTTTGCGCGGCGTGGTCGTGGTCCGACCGGGCAGCGAGCTGGGGCTAGCCGGCCTGCGCGAACGCGGCGTGCGAGGCGCACGTTTCAGTCATCGAAGCGGCCCAGGCACCAACTTCGCTGGCAGCGCATCTTTCGATGACTTGCAGTCGCTCGCGCCCGCGCTCGCCGACGCCGGCCTGCATGCAGAGCTATGGACCGACTGCAAGGCACTGCCCGCCATTGCCCCGCAGTTGCTGGCGCTGCCCGTGCCGATCGTGATCGACCACATGGGCGGCTTCGACGTGAACGCCGGCACGGACGAGCCGGGATTTCGCACGCTGCTCGAGCTGCTCGCGGCCGGCAAGGTCTGGGTCAAGCTTTGTGCCTATCGCAACCTCCTCAACGCACCTGACTGGCAAGCCGGGCGGCCGTTTCAGCAGAGGATGATCGAAGCCAACCCCGAGCGATTGGTGTGGGGCAGCGACTGGCCGCACCTGAGGGTGACGCCCACGCCCGATGCTGCGCAACTGCTCTCGATGTTCAGGGATTGGGCCGGCAACGAGGCCATTGCAGGCCAGGTGCTTCGCGCCAATCCGGAGCGCCTGTACCGATGAATCCGCGCGCCGCGATGGACTGCCCGGCAAGAGCCAAGCGGCAGTCGCTGGCCATCGCGATTGTGGCGACACTTGGCCTTGGCGCCTGCAGTTACCGGAACGACGTCATCGCCAATGGCGCGGCATTGAACACGCCGCAAGCGTGCGACGCGTTGCCCACCACCGTCGCCCTGGCACCCCATACGCGCATCCTGGCCGCGGTGTTCGAGACGACGACGCCGACACAGCCGGCGCATTGCCGCATCGACGGCGACATCGACTCCCGAGTCGGCGTCGACGGCCAGAGGTACGCCACGCGGTTTCGCTTGCGTCTGCCGCAAGCCTGGAACCAGCGCTTCTACATGGGCGGCGGCGGCGGTACCAACGGCGTACTGGTCGACCCGGTCGCCGTGATGGCCCAGGGCTTCGCGACCATTGGGACCGACGCCGGCCACGACAACACGCTCAACAGCCGTCCCGATGCCGGCGGCACTGCCGCGTTCGGGCTCGACCCGCAGGCACGGATTGCCTTCGCCTACCAGTCCTACGACCAGGTTACGCGCGTGGGGAAGCTGCTCACGCGGGCCTACTACGGGCAGGCGCAGCGCTACGCCTATTTCCAGGGCTGCTCGGAAGGTGGGCGCGAGGCCTTGCTGATGTCGCAGCGCTACCCCGAGCACTACGACGGCATCATTGCCGGCGATCCGACATTGCACCTGCCATTGGGCCCGCTGGCCGGCATCCACACGACCCAACTGTTCGCTGGACTGGCCAAGCGCCTGGGCAAGTCGCTCCCCGACGGTCAGCCGGCCATCGGCCAGAGTTTCAGCGACTCCGATTTGCTGTTGGTGCGCAACGCCGTGCTCAAGGCGTGCGACGCGCTCGATGGCCTGTCGGATGGCATCGTCGACAACCTGCCCGCCTGCACCGCACCGCGGGTACATACGCAGTTGCTGACCGCGCAGTGCCCGGGCGCCAAGGGGGACGCCTGCCTGACGGCGGACCAGATCAAGACTCTGGAGACGGCATATGCCGGTGCCGTCGATTCAAAGGGCCGCCAACTTTACTCGGACTGGCCGTGGGATCCGGGCATGGGAGGCGTCTCGGCCACGGACAAGAGCTACAGCCAGTCATGGCGCTCGTGGTGGCTCGGATCATCGAGCGCAACGGCGAACAACGCCATCAAGCTCTCGTTCGTTTCCGCCATATCGGTGCTCTACACCTCCGCGCCGAAGGTTCCGTTTGCCAGTAGCGATGCCTTGCCTTTCTCGCTGGCCTACAACTTCGACACGGATCCCGCCAAGATTTACGGCAGCTCGGCGCCTGGCGTCACGCCGGCCTACACGCCGTCTTCGGCGTCGATGTACTTCACGGAGGCCACGGATCTGTCGCCCTTCAAGAGACGCGGCGGCAAGCTCATGGTCTACCACGGTGGCGCGGACTCGTCGGTATCGCTGAACGACACGCTGCGTTGGTATGAGAGCGTCGCCAGGCAGATACACGGCAGTGCGCAGGACTTCGCACGGATGTACGTGGTGCCCGGCATGAACCATTGCCGTGGCGGTCCCGCCACCGACAGCTTCGACATGCTGCCGCAGCTGGTGCAATGGGTCGAGGCGGGCACGGCACCCGACAGTGTCCTTGCCAAGGCCAGCAACCCCGGGTACTTCAATGTCAGCGCCCGCAGCCGTCCGCTGTGCCCGCACCCGCAGCAGGCGCGCTACAAGGGCGCAGGAGACATCAATGACGCATCCAACTTCCGCTGCGAATAGCCGCAGGAACCGTCGCGCGCTGCTGCTCTCGATGGTGGCTTTCGCGGCTTCACCTGCGTTCGCGGCAGCCTACCCCGACAAGCCGGTCCGCCTGATCGTTCCCTTCCCGGCCGGCGGGGCGACCGACGTGATGGCGCGCGGCATGTCGCAGCGACTTGGCACCGAACTTGGCACGCAGGTGATCGTCGACAATCGCGGCGGCGCTGGCGGCACCACTGCGGCCGAGGCCGCCGCCCACGCGGCGCCGGACGGCTACACGCTGTTCTTTGCGACCATGGGCACGCAGGCGATCAACCCGGCCCTCTCTCCCAGGCTGCGCTACGACCCGCTGAAGGACTTCGCGCCAATCAGCGTGACGCACCTGACGCCGCGCGTGCTGGTGGTCGGGCCGCAGGTGAGCGCGAAGAACATCGCCGAACTTGTCGCCCAGGCCAAGGCCAGACCCGGCGCGTTGACCTATGGCTCGGCCGGCAACGGCAGCTCGAGCCACCTGGCCGGCGCGCTGTTCGAGAGCATGGCCGGCGTCAAGATGCTGCACGTGCCGTACAAGGGCAGCGCGCCGCTGTTGACCGACGTGCTGGCTGGCCGCATCGATATGAGCTTCGACTCCTACACCGTCTACGAGGAGCACATCAAGTCCGGCCGCGTGCGCGCGCTGGCGGTGACTTCGAGCCGGCGGCTGCCGGCGCTGCCGCTGGTGCCGACCGTGGCGGAGGGCGGCGTCAGGGGCTACGAGGTCTCCAACTGGCTCGGCCTGCTGGCGCCGGCTGGCACGCCGAAGGATGTGGTCGCCAAGATCCACGCCGCGCTGGGGCGCGCGATGGCGGCGCCGGCCTTGCGCGAGCAGTTGGCGACGCTTGGCATCGAGCCCGCCTTCAGCAGCCCCGAGGCCTTCGGAGCGCTGATTCACAGCGAGATCCCGAAGTGGGCCGAGATCGTCAAGCAATCCGGTGCGACCGTGGAATGACAATGAATCGGCGAGGCGGTGGAGTTCAGCGCATCTGCTGCCTCACTGGCAGCTGCCTTGCCTCGATGCGGCAAGACAAGCTGCAATATGAATAGTTCCCTACTTCCCGAGCAGATCGAGCGAACCGAGCAGTTTGGTCATCGCCACCTTGTCACGCTGCACGAAGGCCGTGGTCTCGGCGGGCGACAACGCCATGCGCTCGGCGCCCAGTGATGCGAGCAGTGCCTGATAGGCCGGATCGGCATTGATGTCGGCAACGGCCTTGCGCAGGACCTCAACGACCTGCCCTGGCGTTCCCTTCGGCGCGGCAAGGGTGTACCAGGTCGTCGACTCGGCGCCTGCGAATCCGGCTTCGGTCATGGTGGGAACCTGTGGCAGCAAAGGTGAGCGCTTGGCGCCGCCGTAAGCCAGGGCTTTCAGTTTCCCGTCCTTGATGAAAGCTTGCGTGGCCGCCAGATTCAACATGCCTACCTGGACCTGGCCACCCAGCAGATCCTTCAATGCCGGCGCCGCGCCGCCATACGGCACATGCGTGATACGGATCTGAGCTCGCTGCAGAAACAACTCCCCGCCCAGGTGCGTGGCGCCACCGGTGCCGGCCGACGCGTAGTTGAGCCTGCCTGGCTCCTTCCTGGCTAGCGCGACGAGGCCCTGCAGACTGTCGACGCCGACCGCAGGGTTCACGACGAGCACGTTGGGTTGATTGGCTACCACCGCAATGAAGGCGAAGTCGGCGATCCCGTCATACGGAGTGCGCTGCATGAGCGGCGTCACGACGTGGCCAGCTGAAGTTCCGATCAGCAAGGTGTAGCCGTCTGGCTTGGCGCGGGCGACGAACCCCGTTCCGATGGTTGCCGCGCCTCCCGCCTTGCTATCGACGATGACCGGCTGCTTCAGCCGCGTCTCGAGTTGATGCGCCATACCGCGCGCCAATGTATCGGCAGGGCCGCCGGCAGCGTAGGGATTGATCAGCGTGATCGGACGAGATGGGTAGGGCGGCTCGGCGTGGGTGCCTGCCAGCAAGCACAGCGCTGCACCGACAACGACGCAAGAGCGCACGAGGACAAAGCGGCGGGAGGTGGACATCTTGTTCCTTTGATTCATGATCTACCGGGTTCGTCTGTGACGCCCTCGGGGGTCCAGCCTTCGCCTCCGGGTGGCTTTTGCAGCATGGGACGGTGATAGATCTCGCCCAGACCTGCGTAGAAGGGGCCGCCCAAACGGGCGATGGGCCTCATGCGTACGCTGTCGACCCGCGTGCCGTCGTACACCTCTTCAGACAAATGGAACGCGACGACCTCGCCGATGTAGAGCGTGTTGATTCCTCGGCCCAGGACGATGACCTGGTCCAGCCGGCACTCCATCTGCACCGGAGAGGCCGCAATGCGCGGCGGCTGCACGTGCCGGCTCGCAAGCAGCGGAATTCCGAGCGCCTCGACCTCGCTGACATCAGGAGCGAATTCCTGGGCGCTCCGATGCATGAGCTCCATGTTGTGTTCGGTCGCCACATTCACCACGAACTCGCGGCCGCGCACGATGTTGCGCGCCGTGTCCTTGGTGTTGCCGCTGCCGGGTCGGGTCGCGATGTTGATCGCCAGCATCGGCGGACTCGTCGCCACGTAGTTGTAGGAACTGAACGGTGCCGCATTGACCCGCCCTTGTTCGTCGATCGTCGTGATCCACGCCACCGGACGCGGGGCCACGCAGCCGACCAGGAGGCGATAGGCGGTCGCCGTGTCGAGGCTATCGCCTTCGACGCAGGTGAAGGACTGTTGCTTCATGATCAACGCCCCTCATACCGCGGCGTGCGCTTTTCCAGGAAGGCACGCATGCCTTCCTTCTGGTCTTCGCTGTCGAACAGCCGTTCGAAGTAGCGGCGCTCGAGTGCGAGCGCGGTTTCTATCGGAACGTCGCCTCCCAGCCGCACTGCGTCGCGAATCGCCTGCACCGCCAGCGGCGGCATACCGGCGATCTGCTCGGCCAGTTCGACGCCACGTGCCAGCGCCTGCCCCGTTGGCACCAACTCGCTCACGACATTGGACATGTAGGCGTCGCCTGCCGGGATCATGTCGCCGGTCAGGCTCCACAGCAGCGTCTTGTAGCGCCCCGCGGCGCGCAGCAGCCGCTGCGTGCCGCCTGCACCGGGCATGATTCCGACCCGTATTTCGGGCTGGCCGAACTTGGCGTCCTCCGCCGCGATGATCATGTCGCAGGCCAGCGCCAGTTCGCAGCCACCACCCAGCGCGTAGCCTTCCACCGCGGCGATCACCGGCTTCGAGAGTTGCCGCACGACGTGGAAGACCCGGTCGGTGTCCAGGCGCACATGGTCATTCGGCCGCATGGTCGACATCTCGCCGATGTCGGTGCCAGCGACGAAATAGCCTTCGCTGCCGGTCAGCACCACGGCGGCAACGGCATCGTCGCTCGCCAGCGCCTCCAGCTGCTCGACCAGGTCGCGTTTGACCTGGAGATTCAGGGCATTGCGACGCTCCGGACGGTCGATGGTCACGATGCCGACACGGCCTCTGCGCTCGCAGCGCACCACGGGACAAAGGGTCTCGGCATTCATGACGCGGCCTGCACTTCGCGCTGCAGCCACACCGAACCGCGATAGCGGTCCTCGCCATAGCTCGCGCCCAGATTGCGAACCGTTCGAAGCACCGTTGCCAAACCGATGTCGCGGCCCCATGCCATCGGACCGACGGGGTAGTTGACGCCCTTTCTCATCGCTGCGTCGACGCTGTCGGCGGAGGCGATGCCCTGGTACACGGCTTCAGCGCCTTCGTTGACCAGCATGGCCACCGTGCGCATCACCAACATGCCGGGCACGTCCGCGAGCTGCGAGACACGCTTGCCCAATGCGCCGAACAGGCCCGCGGCCTTGAGGACGTCAGCGGCGCTCGCCTGAGCTGCCGCGGCGATGGCAATCCGGCCGCAACTGGCGTAGTCAAGGGCGAGGTCGAACAGCACCACTGCCTCACCCAGCGCGGCGGCCCGCTCGGTCGCGGTGCGGCCATCGGTCAACGCGAGTACGATCCCGTCGATGCGCAAAAGGCCATCGCCTGCCGTCCGCTCCAGGCGAATGTCGTCAAGCGTCGCCAACAGATCGACCAGCGGTCGCGCCGGACCGAGGTCGCCCTCGACACGAACGACCGATGGCTTCCTGTCCGTCGCGAGCCCGTCGATCACGACAGGGCTTGCACCGTCGCGGTAGTCGAAGAAGCCTCGGCCCGACTTGCGCCCCAGCCAGCCCGCATCGACGAGATCCTTCTGCATCAGCGACGGCTTGTAGCGCGGATCGTCGAAGAAGGCCTGGTATACCGAACGCGTGACGGCGAAATTGACGTCGTGGCCGATCAAGTCCATGAGTTCGCACGGCCCCATGCGGAAGCCGCCGGACTCGCGCATCACTGCATCGAGGGTCGCGGGCGATGCCACCTGCTCCTGAAGCAACCGCAGCGCTTCACCGTAGAACGGACGCGCCACGCGGTTGACGATGAAGCCCGGCGTCGAGCGGCAGTGCACCGGCGTCTTGCCCCAGGCCAGCGCCGTCGCAAAGATCTTCTGCGCCACGTCGGGCTCGGTGACGTGGCCGCTGACAACTTCCACCAGCGGCAGCACGGTGGCCGGATTGAAGAAGTGCATGCCGACGACGCGCTCCGGTCGCTTCAATCGACCGGCCAGCGCGGTGACCGACAGCGACGAGGTGTTGGTGGCGACGATCGCATCGACAGGCAACTGGCTTTCCAGCGCCGAGAGCGCGTTGACCTTGGCTTCGAGGTCTTCGTAGATGACCTCGATGACGAGGCCGACCCCGGCCATCGCACTATCGGGCATTTCGGGTCGCACGCGTTCGAGCACTGCGTCGCGCGTTGCCTTGTCGAGCTTGCCCCGAGCCACCCGCTTGTCCAGACTTGCGCGGATCATGCCAAGGCCGCGTTCAATCGTCACATCGTTGGCGTCGCGCAGGTACACCGTATGGCCGGCGGCAGCCGCCACCTCCGCGATGCCGCTGCCCATGGTGCCGGCGCCGATGACGATGACGCTCTTGCTTGGCGGCAGCGCGCCACTCGCAGTAGAAGTATTCTGTTGATCAACCATCGATGGGCTCCGTGGAATGAAAGGAAGGACGGGTCTGCAAGCCAGCGAACCAGTCCGCGAGTTGCGGCGCGCACTCGCGCCAACCGAGCGTGTCAAAGCGGTAGTCGAGGTATCCGAGCGCGCAGCCGACAGTCACGTGGCCGATGGAAAACGGCGCGCGGCCGAGCGAATCGGCCTCCGCGTCGAGCAGCTTGAGCGAGGCACGCACCTTGAGTTCGAAGGCATCCATCAACGCCGTCAGCGAATGCTCGCGCTCGCGCTCATTGCGCCAGAGGATCAGCGCGTCGAGCAGCCCATCGCCGAAAGCGTGCCAGCGTAGCGCCTGCCAGCGTGCCTCGCCCTGCGGCGGGAACAGGGTTCCGCCGGCCAGGTCGTTCAGGTACTCGCAGATCACGATCGAATCGAAGAGCGTCGCGCCGTCTTCGCGCACCAACGTCGGGATCTTCGACAGCGGGTTGTCCGCCATGATGGCGGGGTTGGGCTTCAGCATCGCGGCGACAGAGCGAACCAGCTCGAGCTTCGTTACCAGCCCGAGCTCGTGCGCGCAGATCATCACCTTGCGCACATAGGGCGACTTGGGCGACCAGTGCAGCTTCATCGTCGCGGCCATCAGATCGCTCCGGCTTCGCGCAGCGCTGCGATGTCGGTAGCGCCGTAGCCCAGCTCGGACAGGATGTCTTCGCTGTGCTGACCCAGCAGCGGGGGCGCGGTTTGTGTTTGCAGCGGGGACTCCGCGAAACGCATCGGGCTCGCGACCTGCGGTGCGTCGACACCGCTCGGATGAGGCACGTAGCGGAGCATCTCGCGCGCCTTAACCTGAGGCTCCTTGAACACATCGGCTACCGTGTTGATGGGGCCGCAGGGCACGCCGGCCCTGTCGAGGGCGGCAATCAGCTTCTCGCGCTCCCATTCGGCGAACACGTCGCACAGCATGGCCGACAACTCGCTGATGTTCCGGACCCGCTGGGCGTTGGTGGCGAAGCGCTCGTCCGTGATCCAGTCGTTCTGTCCGAAGACCTCGCACAGCTTGGTGAACTGGCCGTCGTTGCCGACCACCAGGATCACGTCGCCATCGGCGCAGGCGTAGACGTCCTGCGGCTGGATATTCGGATGCGCGTTGCCGTTGCGCCGCGGCACCTTGCCCGACACCAGGTAGTTCATCGCCTGGTTGGAGAGCGTCGCCACCTGCACATCGAGCATGGCGATGTCGATGGCGTCGCCGACGCCGGTCTCGTTGCGGCGCGCCAGCGCGGCAAGCACGGAGACGGCGGTGTACATGCCGGTCATCAGGTCGACGATCGGAATGCCGACTTTCTGCGGCCCACCGCCAGGCCGGCCATCCTTCTCGCCGGTGACGCTCATCAGGCCACCCATCGCCTGGATCAGGAAGTCGTAGGCCGGCTGGTCGCGCCGCGGGCCGGTCTGGCCAAAGCCGGTGACCGAGCAGTAGATGAGACGGGGGTTGATCTTGCGCAGCGATGCCTCATCCAGGCCATAGCGCGCCAGCGTGCCGGCCTTGTAGTTCTCGAGCACGATGTCGGCTCGCTTGGCAAGTTCCTTGACGATCTTCTGGCCCTCGGGCTTTTCAAGGCTGACCGTGATGGAGCGCTTGCCGCGATTGACGGCGAGGTAGTAGCCGGCTTCCTTGGTGTCGTTGCCCTCTGCATCCTTCAGGAACGGAGGACCCCAGGTGCGGGTGTCGTCGCCGGCGCCGGGCCGCTCGACCTTGATCACCTCGGCGCCCAGGTCGGCGAGAATTTGGCTGGCCCAGGGCGCGGCGAGGATGCGGCTCAGGTCGAGCACCTTGACGTGCGACAGCGGGCCCTTGTTGGTGGTCATTCGAAGTCTCCTTGTGGTGGACTGAATTCTGGAATCTGGATCCGTTTTGGGCTACGTGCGGGGCCGCAAGACTGTGATGCGCCGTGGCGCATACCGGCAGGACTCGCGTGCCCGGCCTCGCATAGCAGCTATGCGCCAGAGCGCGGTGGCAGGAATCGATCCCGTCCCTAAAGTTCATCCACGACAAACTGGAGACATCGACCATGAATGCACTTCTCAAATCCGCAGCTGCACTGACCCTTGCGCTGGCCGCAGCCTCGGGATGGGCGCAGGCCTATCCCACCAAGCCGATCCGCTTGGTCATTCCCTTTCCGGCCGGTGGGCCGGTGGACCAGACAGCCCGCGCACTCGGCGCCAAGCTGAGCACGTCCCTTGGCCAATCGATCATCATCGACAACAAGGGCGGCGCCGGCGGCCTGCTCGGCGCCGACGCAGTCGCCAAATCGCCGGCCGACGGCTACACGCTGCTGTTCTCCTCGGCGGGCGCACTGGCCATCGTGCCGCACATCGTGCCGTCGATGCCCTACAACCCGCAGAAGGATCTGGTTGCCGTGACCCAGGCATTGAAGGTTCCGGCGGTTCTGGTGGTAGCCGCCAGTTCGAAATACAAGACCTTCGCGGACCTGAAGGCCGCCGCCACGGGCGACGCCAGCAAGATCAACTACGCATCGGCCGGCAGCGGCACCACGCCGCACCTCCAGGCCGAACTGCTCAAGCGCGAAGCCAGGCTGAACATCAACCACATTCCCTACCGGGGCGCGGCCCCGGCGCTGACCGACCTCATGGGCGGTCAGGTCGACATGATGATGGTCGACATCCCCGTGGTGCTGCCATTCATCCAGTCGGGCAAGGTGCGCGCGTTGGCGGTGACCAGCGCCACCCGCATTCCCGTGCTCAAGGATGTCCCTACGGTGGGCGAGCTCGGTCTGCCGAAGGCCGAGGCCTACAACTGGTACGGCATGCTCGCGCCGGCGCGGACACCGCCCGAGATCATCAACAAGATGTATGGCGCCGTCGGAGCCGCATTGCGCTCGCCTGATCTGAAGCAGCAATTCGAGCAGCAGGGCGTGGAAGTCGTCGGCAGCAAGCCCGAGGAGTTCGGACCGTTCATCGCCGCCGAATCGGAGCGTTGGGGTTCGCTGGCCAAGGCGGTGGGCGCCAAACTGGACTGACCCGGCGGACACCTGATCATTTCGAAGCGCTCAGCGCCCCAGTGGCGCTGTTTATTTCAACCTTCTGGATCCACCACATGGCCACCCAAGCCTTCATCTGCGACGCCGTTCGCACCCCCTTCGGCCGCTACGGCGGCGCCCTCTCGAGCGTGCGCACCGACGACCTCGGCGCGGTGCCGCTCAAGGCCCTGATGGAACGCAACAAGAACGTCGACTGGCAAGCGGTCAGCGACGT